>NZ_JAIUKE010000067.1 GCF_020176795.1 Streptomyces sp. 8L | reverse complement strand
GCGTCAGGATGTCCGGCCGAAGCCGATCGTGGGGACCGCGCGGCGCAGGGGCCAGGGGCGGCCCCGGCGGGCGTCAGGCCGCGGTGTGGGTGCCGAACCGGTGCCGGTGGTACGTGAGGGGCGCGGCGTCCTCGCCGACGTCGGCCGCGGTGACGGTGGCGGCGGCGATGACATGGTCGCCGCCCGGCAGGAACTCCTCGACGGCGCAGGCCAGCCGGCCGGCGGCCCCCGCCAGATACGGCAGTCCCGCCTCCTCGTACCAGTCGACGCCGGCGAACTTGTCGGCGCCTTTGCGGGCGAAGGCCTCGGCGAGGGAACCCTGGCCCGCGCCGAGGATGTTGACGGCGAAGCGGCGCGTGCGGCGCATCGCGCTCAGGAGGCGGGAGTTCTCGTCGAGCGCCACCAGCACCATCGGCGGCTTCATGGACAGGGAGGCGAAGGCGCTCACCGTGGTGCCCCGGGGCACACCGTTCTCGGTGGTGGTGACGACGGAGACCGGGGTGGCCACCGACGCCATGGCCCGCCGGAAGAGGTCGGGGGACACCGGCCGGGGCGCGGTGCTGGGGGAGTGCATGGGCCGCTGCTCTCGGGTGCTCGTCGGGATGGTGGGGATGGGGGCTGGCCGGGCTCGGGTTCCTCCGGCTCAGAGGCGGATGACCGACGCGAGGGGCGGGAGGTGTCCGCCGAGCTCGTAGCCGCCGACGTAGACGCTCTTGGCGTCGGTGGGGTCGTGGGAGGCGAAGGTGCGGGCGTTGCGCCAGTAGCGGTCGAGCCGGTAGAGGTTCGAGGTGCTGCGCGCGCCGGTGATCTCGTGGATCTCGGAGGCGGCGTCCAGAGAGGCCTCGACGGAGGCCACCTTGGAGCGGAAGCAGTCGATGACGAGGGCGTCCGTGTCGTCGCCGTCCCGGGAGGCCTCCAACTGGTCCGCCGCGGCGTGCAGCAGGGCCCGGGAGGCGGCGAGGCGGCTGGAGAGCGCACCGATCCGGCGCAGGATCAGCGGGTCCTCGCCTGGGGTGGCGAACTGGGGCAGGGAGCCGCGCTTCATGGTCCGGGTGTGCTGGACGAGGGCGTCGAGAGCGCCCTCGCCGATGCCCTGCAACAGAGCGGCGTGCAGCAGCATCGCGGCGCCCAGGAACACGGAAGAGGGCTTCGCGGGCGCCGGCTGGTGCCAGCCGTCGGGCACGAAGACGTCGTGGTAGGTGACGGTCTGGCTCTGGGTGCCGCGCTGGCCCATGTTGTCCCAGTCGCCGTGCAGTTCGACCTGTGCGTGCCGCAGGTCCACCAGCACTTCGTGGCGCGTGGCCTCCTCGCCCTCCAGCACGCAGGCCACCAGCGCCATCCCCAGACCGTCGCTGTTGCTGTTGAAGGATTTCGAGCCGCTGAGCACCACGCCGCCCTCCACCGGCCGGGCGCTCACCCTGCCGCTCAGCCCGGTCTCCGCGGCGGAGGAGACGCAGCGCAGTCCCTCGTCGAGGATGCGGCGGGCGAGTTCGGCCCGGGTCGGCTCGGGCAGGGTGCTGCCGGGGCCGAGGAGGATACGGGCCACCAGCAGAGTCGTCAGCCAGTTCTGTCCGGTGGGTCCGTCGCCCGCGCTGATCTCCCGTACCGCGCGCAGGACCGCGCCCCAGCCGCCGCGTTCCGTGCCGTCCCACAGCCCTCCGTGGGCGGCGGGGACGGTCAGCCTCGCAAGCCCCAGGGTGGCCAGAAGCTTCATGTTGGCGGCCGGATCGTCGTTGTCCCGGTCGCTGGCCAGGCCGCCCTCGGCCAGGATCTGCCGGTGTTCGGAGACCGACGCGATCAGTGCCCGGGCTTCGGTGGTGTCGTGCAGGTGCGTCGTCACGGGGTGCCCCCAGTCCTGGAAATCCTGGTCCCGGAAATCCTAGAATGTGAATGCGAGTTCGCGTTCACATCGTAGGGAGGCAGGCGCTGTTGTCAAAGGCGTCCCTGGCCGGGGCCATCGATACGATGGGGCAGGTGAGCGACGACCCGACCCGCCAGGCGCCCTACCGCAGACCCCAGCAGGCGCGCAGCCGCGCGACCCTGATGCGGCTGCTGGAGGCGGCCGAGGAACTCCTCATGTCGGTCGGCACCGAAGAGCTGACGATGAACGCGGTCGCCGAGCGGGCCGGTGTCTCCGTGGGCTCGATCTACCGTCGCTTCGAGGGCAAGGACCAGCTGGTCAGCGCCCTCAGGGAGCGGATACTGGAGCAGCTGGACGAGGGGCTGGCCGAGCGCATACGCGTCGCGAGGCCCTCGCTCGCGGGCGTCGTGGACGCCTACGTCCACGCCCTGGTCCGGTCGTACACCGCAGCGAGCCGCCTCATCGTCAGCCTGCTGGCCGTCACCGGCACCGAGAAATCCGGCAGCCTCGGCCGGGGCATGACCACCATCGCCGAACTCAGCCGGGTCCTGAGCGACGCCGCGGCCCCCTACACCGACCAGATCCGCCGCCGCGACCCCGCGGCCGCGCTGGACCTCGTCGCCCGCAGCGTCATCGGCACCTGCGCGCACACGGCCGTACGCCCCGACCGCCCCGCGGACGAGGAGGGCTGGACCCGGCTCGCGGACCAGCTCAGCGACATGGGCCTCGCCTACCTCACGACCCCGGACCGCCCCCGGGACGGACAGCCCGGCACCTGAGCGGGGACCGCCGGGCGGTGAGCCGGGCATCGAACCGGGCCGGGCCACGTGGACGACCGCCGGGCACCGAGCGCCGGCCACGCAGACGGTCGACGGTTCGACGGCCCGACGCCCGACGGCCCGGCGCCCGGCCGCGGCGCGACGCGTGGCGTGGTTTTCCCGGTCCGTTCCCTTCGCGGTCGAAAAGTCCTTCGGGCATGTCGGTACGGGGTCGTACGCTGGTACTCCAGAGGTTGTCGAGCAGCGAGAACCCTGCAACGGGAGGTATGCGCAGGCCACAGCGCCGGCCCATGACTCAGACACCCACAGCCCAGCAGTCCGCGCAGGACCGGGCCAAGGCACAGATCACCGTCCCGGCCAAACACCCGATGGTGACGGTCCTCGGATCAGGGGATTCCCTCCTGCGCGTGATCGAGAAGGCGTTCCCGTCCGCCGACATCCACGTACGGGGCAATGAGATCAGCGCCTCGGGCAGTGCGGCGGACGTCGCCCTGATCCAGCGCGTGTTCGACGAGATGATGCTGGTGCTCCGCACCGGTCAGCCGATGACGGAGGACGCAGTGGAACGTTCGATCGCCATGCTCAGGGCGAGCGAGAGCGGCGGTGCGGACGGCCAGGAGACGCCGGCCGAGGTGCTCACCCAGAACATCCTGTCCAACCGCGGCAGGACGATCCGCCCGAAGACGCTCAACCAGAAGCGCTACGTCGACGCCATCGACAAGCACACGATCGTCTTCGGCATCGGCCCCGCGGGCACCGGCAAGACGTATCTCGCCATGGCCAAGGCGGTCCAGGCCCTCCAGGCCAAGCAGGTCACGCGGATCATCCTGACCCGCCCCGCCGTGGAGGCGGGCGAGCGGCTCGGCTTCCTGCCCGGCACGCTGTACGAGAAGATCGACCCGTACCTGCGACCCCTGTACGACGCGCTGCACGACATGCTCGACCCGGACACCATTCCGCGCCTGATGGCCGCGGGCACCATCGAGGTCGCCCCGCTCGCCTACATGCGGGGAAGGACGTTGAACGACGCCTTCATCATCCTGGACGAGGCGCAGAACACGAATCCCGAGCAGATGAAGATGTTCCTGACGCGGCTCGGCTTCGACTCGAAGATCGTGATCACGGGCGACGTGACCCAGGTCGACCTGCCCGGCGGCACGAAGAGCGGTCTGCGGCAGGTCCAGGACATCCTGGACGGCGTCGACGACGTGCACTTCTCCCGCCTCACGTCGCAGGATGTCGTACGGCACAAGCTCGTCGGCCGTATCGTCGACGCCTACGAGAAGTACGACAGCCGCACCGGCACCGAACCGCATCACTGACCGGAGAGTCCCAGCGCACCATGTCGATCGACGTCAACAACGAGTCAGGAACCGAGGTCGACGAGCAGGCGATCCTCGACATCGCCCGCTACGCGCTCAGCAGGATGCGCATCCACCCGCTCTCCGAACTGTCGGTGATCGTGGTGGACGAGGCCGCCATCGAGCAGCTCCACATCCAGTGGATGGACCTCCCGGGCCCCACCGATGTGCTGTCTTTCCCGATGGACGAGCTGCGTCCGCCGGCCAAGGACGACGAGGAACCCCCGCAGGGGCTCCTCGGCGACATCGTGCTCTGCCCCGAGGTGGCCCTCAAGCAGGGCCAGGAAGCCGAGACGCAGCACACCATGGACGAGGAGCTCCAGCTCCTGACCGTGCACGGTGTGCTGCATCTGCTCGGCTACGACCACGAGATGCCGGACGAGAAGGCCGAGATGTTCGGCCTCCAGGCCGCCATCGTGGACGGCTGGCGGGCCGAGCACGGGCTTGAGGGCCCGTCGCCCGCGCCCACGGTGTCGTGAGCGCCTCGCTGATCATCGGGGCGGTCGCCCTCATCGTCGTGGCGTGGCTCGCCGCCTGCGCGGAGGCCGGCCTCGCCCGTATCTCCAGCTTCCGGGCGGCCGAGGCCGTGCGCACCGGCCGCAGGGGCGCCGCGAAGCTGGCGCAGGTCGCCTCGGACCCGACGCGCTACCTCAATATGGCGCTGCTGGTGCGGGTGGCCTGCGAGATGGCGGCGGCGGCGCTCGTCACGTACGTCTGCGTCAAGCAGTTCGACTCCACGTGGGAGGCGCTGCTGGTCGCGATCGGGGTGATGGTGCTCGTCTCGTACGTGGCGGTCGGCGTGTCGCCCCGTACGATCGGCCGCCAGCACCCGCTGAACACGTCGACGGCCGCCGCGTACGTACTGCTGCCGCTCGCCCGGGTCATGGGCCCGGTGCCGGCCCTGCTGATCCTCCTCGGCAACGCGCTGACGCCCGGCAAGGGCTTCCGCAAGGGCCCGTTCGCGAGCGAGGCGGAGCTGCGCGCGCTGGTGGACCTCGCCGAGCAGGAGTCGCTGATCGAGGACGAGGAGCGCCGGATGGTGCACTCGGTCTTCGAACTCGGCGACACACTGGTGCGCGAGGTGATGGTGCCGCGCACGGACCTCGTCGCGATCGAGCGGTACAAGACGATCAGGCAGGCGACGACGCTGGCCCTGCGCTCCGGGTTCTCCCGCATCCCGGTGACGGGGGAGAACGAGGACGACATCGTCGGCGTCGTCTATCTGAAGGACCTGGTCAGGAAGGTCCACGTGAACCGCGACGCGGAGGCCGACCCGGTCTCCACGGCGATGCGCCCGGCCGCGTTCGTGCCCGACACGAAGAACGCGGGCGACCTGCTGCGGGAGATGCAGCAGGAGCGCAAGCACGTCGCCGTCGTCATCGACGAGTACGGCGGCACGGCGGGGATCGTCACGATCGAGGACATTCTGGAGGAGATCGTCGGCGAGATCACCGACGAGTACGACCGGGAGGTGCCGCCCGTCGAGGAGGTCGGCGACGGCTCGTACCGGGTGACGGCGCGGCTCGATGTGGAGGACCTGGGCGAGCTGTTCGGGCTTGAGGAGTTCGACGACGAGGACGTGGAGACCGTCGGCGGGCTCCTCGCGAAGGCGCTGGGCCGGGTGCCGATCGCGGGCGCGACGGCCGAGATCGACCTGCCGGACGGCCGGGGGGGGGGGGGGCGGGCCCCGCGCCCCCCGGGGGGGCGCCCCCCCATAAGCGCCCAAACCCGCCCGCCGCCGCCCCCCCGCGCC
>NZ_JAIUKE010000066.1 GCF_020176795.1 Streptomyces sp. 8L | reverse complement strand
CGGGGCGGCGGGGGGGCGGGGGGCGGGCGGGGCCCGGGCGGGGGCCGCCGCCCGCCGCCCGCGGGGGGGGGGCGGGGGGGCGGGCCCGGCCCCCGCCCCCCCCCCCCCCGGGCCGCCGCAACAAGATCCTCACCATCCTCGCGGAGCCGCTGCCCGCGGGCGCCGAGCACGGGCAGCAGGTCGCGCCGTGACGCCGCGCGGCGCGGGAGACCAGCGGGAGCTGACGCCGGCGGCGCTGCGGGCGTTCTGCCTGAGCTTCGCCGCCGTGGCCGAGGAGACGCCCTTCCCGCGCAACCCGGAGCTGACGGTCTTCAAGGTGGAGGGCAAGATCTTCGCGCTCTGCGCGCCGGGGGAGGAGCCGCTGAAGGTCTCCCTGAAATGCGATCCGGAGGAGGCGGTCCGGCAGCGGGCCGCCCACCCGGCGATCGTCCCCGGCTGGCACCTCAACAAGCGCCACTGGAACACCGTGACGGTCCCGGGACTGCCCCCGCGCATGGTGCGCGAGCTGATCGAGGACAGCTACGACCTGGTGGTGGCGGGCCTGCCGCGCGCACTGCGGCTCCGGCTCGACCGGGCGTGAGGCGGTGTGCGCGGCCCGGGGCCCCGCTGTCCGCCCTGGAGCGGCGCCGGGCGCGGCAGTAGGCTGAGAAGGTGACCCCCTTGCCGGACAACCCGCCCTCGCTGATCGGCGAAGACGACCGCGATACGGCCGTACGACGCCTCCAGGAGGCGTATGCCGAGGGCCTCATCTCGCACGCGGACCTGGACACCCGCCTGCACCGCGTGCTGACCGCGACGGCGCCGGGCGAGCTGGCGTCCGTCCTGGCCCCGCTCCCCGAGGAGCCGCCCGCCACCACGGCGACGATCGGCGCGGCGGCGGGCCGGATCGAGCGGCGCGGCGTGTGGCGGGTCCCCCGCAACCTCAAGGTCGAGTCCGCGTACGGAAGGGTGCGCCTGGATCTGTCCCGGGCGGTCATCGAGTACCCGGTCATCGACATCGAGCTGCAGCTCGGCACCGGCGGGGCCGAGATCACGGTGCCCCGCGACGCGATCGTCGACCTGGACGGCCTCCACACGGAGTGGAAGGCCTCGCGCTACAAGGCCCGGCTGCCGTCGGGCCCCGGCGGCCCGACCGTCCGCATCACCGGCGCCATGGGCTTCGGCCGCCTGACAGTCCGCCACGCCAGGCATTGAGGCGCCGCCCGGCCTCGCGGGGCCCGGGCGGGCCGCGTCGGCGTCTGTGATCGGTGCCGCCGTCGCGGCCGGCGCTACGGGCGTCATCCCCGTGGGGCGTCCGCGTCGGCGATGAGTATCCGGTAGCCGTAGTCGACGCTCTCGCGTGTGAGGAGGTCCGCGTGGCGGCGGGACCAGGCGCCGGAGTCGAGGTCGGCGCGGAGTCGTTCCATGGCGGGTTCCACCACGGCGGCGGGGAGTTGGGCGAACGTCGAGTTCGCGGCGCGGACCGCCGGGTCGAGGAACCGCTCGGGGCGCCGCCAGTAGGCGGTCTGGAAGCCGTCGGTGAAGTCGTGCGGGATGGGGAACGGCAGTACGGTGTGCGCGCCCATCAGCGCGGCCACCTCCGAGACCGGGGTGAACCGGCTCTCCTCCATCGTCCGGATCTCGGGCAGGTACTCCGGCAGCAGCCACAGCTCGGGGCGGTGGGCCACGTCCCAGGTGAACACCACCTGGCGCCGTGCGACCCGCCGCAGTTCGGCGAGGCCGCGAGCCAGGTCGCTCCAGTGGTGCACGGTCATCACGGCCATGGCCGCGTCGAACGAGCCGTCGGGGAAGGGAAGTTCCTCGGCGCCCGCCCGCACCTTCACCGGTCCCGGGTGCTGGTCGAGCATCACCTGCGACGGTTCGACGGCGGTCACGGCCAGATCCTCCGGCTCGTACGAACCGGCGCCCGCGCCGACGTTGACGACGGTGCGCGCGTCACCGAGCGCCTCGCGCAGCAGCGCCGCGAGCCGGGGATCGGGGCGGCGGACGTCCCGGTAGCCTGCGCCGATCCTGTCGTACACGGGGGCCGGCACGCCGCCGGGGGAAGAGGTCTCCATGAGCAGATCCCACCAAAGAGCGGCCCCGGCCGCCAGACCTCCCGCCCGGAGCGCGTCCGGCGCCGCGTCAGCGCGTGCGTCAGCCGCCTGTGGGGAAGTCCGGCTGCTCGGGGCCCTGCGGGATGTCGATGCGCTCTTCGCCGGTGCGCAGGGCTCGCAGGATCACGCGTCCGACGTAGTGCGCGGAATGCGCCTCGATGCCCGCGGGCAGGTTGCCGTGCGGGTAGAACTCGGTGTCCGTGACCGACGGCAACACCAGGGTGACCTGGATATTGTCGTCTGCGAGTTCGAGCCGCCCGGTCTGGCTCAGCCAGTTCACCGCGCTCTTGGTGGCCGGATAGATGGAGTTGCCCGCCATGGGCTTCCGGGTGGCACCTGAGCTGACGTTCACGATGCGGCCGTGTCCGGCTGCGCGCATGTGGGGCAGCACTGCCTGAATGGCGGTCACCGTGCTCACGACGTTCAGGTTGAGGAGGTCCAGGAACGCGCCGGGCTCGATGCCGTCCAGCCGGTAGAAGGAACCCGCCCCGGCGTTGTTGACCAAGCCGTCCACTCGTCCGAACCGGTCAACCGTCGCCCGCACGAGTGCGTGCACCTGCTCCGGCGCGGTCACGTCGGTCGGTACGGCCAGGGCTCCGTCGAGTTCTTGGCTCAAGGCCGTGAGCCGGTCGGCACGTCGCGCCGCGAGGACCGGATGAGCACCGGTCTCGTGCAGAAGTCTGGCTGTCGCTTCGCCGATTCCCGACGAGGCTCCTGTGACGATGACCACTTGTCCGGTCAGGGGATCACTCACTAGTCGTTCCCAGAGTTGAAGTTGCGAAAGGGACGCGAAAGGTACGCGCTTGGCGGGTCGTACTGACGGGTCGTACTGACGGATCGTACCCAGGAGCGCGCCTCTCTCGTCGGTTGACGACCCCTCGCCGGACCCCGTTCCACCCGTCCGCGGCCGGACCCGCCGGCGGTGCCGCGATCCCGGCGCCCTCCTCGGGAGCCACCTGCCTGAATGCGCCGGAACCGCGGGCGGGCGGAGCGCGTCTTTCTCTCCACACCGGAATCTCTCCACACCGGAAAGGGAGTGGGATGGACTCCGACCCACGCGGTCCGCGTACGCCCCCTCCTCGTCCCCCACGTGGACCGGACAACACACCACAGCCGTACACACCGTTGTGGCAACGGCTGCGTGAGGATGAGTGGCCGGCGTCGCCCGAGCTGGCGAGAGGCCGACGCCCCGGGAGCGTGCGCCCTGTCGTGTGGGTGCTGTTGGTGCCGTGCATGTGGTGGCTGACGATCGTGCTGGTGCTCTCCTACGAGGTTGCCCGGTCGGCGCGCCGGGTCGCCCGCCGCGCTTTTCCCGGGCGGCCCGCAGGACGCGTCGAGGACCACACCGTTCTGACGGTGCAACGGATACGGGCGTGGGTCGCCCTCGCCATGTCAGGGGGGCTGCTGGCTGTCTATGGAGGTGCGTCCGACGCCTGGGACCAGTTCCTGCAACGGCTCTACCTCGCCCCCTGGTTGGCGTTGGCGAGCGCGGTGCTGGCGGCGGCGGTGCTGTATTGGGTGGCCCGACGCCGAAGGCGGCTGCTCATGCGGGCGCACTTCAGGGACGCCGGCCTGCGCATCCTGGGATACATCGGTGCCTGGGTGCTCGTGCCGCTGCTGTGCCTGGCGGCGCTCGGGGCCATGCGGGCCCTGTCGGACACCAACGGCGAAGTGAACATATTCCTCATGTACCTTCCTCTGCTGGCTCTCTGGACGCCGTTCTGGTGGACCGTCTACTTTCTGTGCTTCGCTTCCGGACCGGCAGTCCGCAACGGCTTCACCCTGTCCGCCCTCCATCCGGCGCTCCCCGTACTGGCGACGTGTGCCGCGGTCTGGGTGTTCGCCTTCGTCAGCCGGGCCACAGGCGGTCCCCCGCCGTTTCCGGGGCCGCTGGCGGTCTGCGCGGTCTTCGGCGGGCCGGCGTCGGTGACGGTACTGGCGTGGTGGGAGATCCATCGCCTGCGCCATCGGCACGGCATGTGCTGGCGGGGCTGACCGCCCTATGGAATTCCGTGGCGCCAAAGCCCGTATGGGCCAGGTCTGTTCGGTGTGGTCCGAGCGGCCCGGTGCCGCTCGCCCGGCGCGCCCTCCACGCCTACGGCATGAGTTCTTCAAGGAATGGTCCACCGCGGGTTCAGGGAGGTGGCGGTGATGGGAGTGGTTTTTCTGGTAGCGGGTTCTCTCGGCCTCTATTTCGGTCTCCACGAGGCTTTGACTCAGCGCCGTCTCACGCGTAGGGGGACACGCGTCGGGGGCCTTGTCGTCCGCCATGACAGGGATCATCCCGGTCAAGGCCGCAGCAGCGTGTCCTTCGCGGTGGTCGAATTCGTTGACGCGCAGGGCATCCGGCACACGTTCCAGTCCCGATCATCGGGCGTCAGGAGATTGCCCGTGGGTGGCGAAGTCCCTGTTCGCTATTCCCCCGACGACCCGAACGTCGCGCGAATCGATCTCGCCGGTAGGAAGATCCTCAATGTTGTTTTCCCTCTCCTTGGCGGGGCCGTATTGCTGAGCGTCGGAGTCCTGTTCCTTCTCGGGTTCGGGGAGGGCTCGGGGAAGGCGATCGGCCGTTGACCCTCCTCATGGGGCGGGTGCCGTCCCGTGCGGCGTTCGTCGCCCTCAGCGAAGCCGGAGCACGGCGTCCGCCGTCTCCTCCGGGGTGAGCTCGGTGGAGTCGACAACGTTCCGCTCGTGGCGGCCGAGGTCGGCGAAGCCGTCGTAGATCTGCCCGAGGATCTCCCGGTCGGTGAGCGGGTGTCCGGGGCGTGCGGCCCCGCGGCGCAGCGCGGTTTCCCGGTCGGGGCGGAGCACCGCGTGGACGAGCGGGACGCCCGCGGCCTTCGCCGCTTCCTCGTAGGTCTTAAGGAACCACGGCCCGATCACCCCGTCCACCACCGTGTGATAGCCCCCCGCCGCGTATCCGGCCGCGGCGCGCGCGATCACGCCGGTCACGGTCTCGTTCTGGGCGTGCGCCTCCGGGAGGTATGGCGCCAGCAGGCCCTGCTTGATCGCCGCGTAGAAGTCGTCCGTGTGCAGGTGCACGCCGGGGGAGAGCCTGCTCTGTGCCAGGATGCGCGCGACCGTGGTCTTCCCCGCCCCCGAGGGGCCGCTCACCAGGATGATCCGCATCCCCCGAGCCTAGGCTGGCTCCTCTCGCGCGTCATCATCGACGCCGTCGGCCTCCCGGACGGCCCGGTACGGCAGACGCCGCATGCCGCGCGGACCGGTCTCACCGGCCCGCTCCGCGATCGTCCAGCAGTTCTTACGCGGCAGGTCACGCGGCCGACGGTGACCGCGTCGGGCTACCTGGCGATGGGCTCGTGGAGGAAGAGGATCGTGCAGCCTGTCTTGCTGAAGGACTGGTGCTCGACGGGGTACGGATAGTCGACAAAGTCCCCTCGCACCCGATGGGCGGTCTGCCGCGTTCCGTCTGGGAAAACCAACTCATCGTCGGCCTCTCCGTCGAGAAACAGGAACCGGTGTGCGGTCTGATGCGGGTGCCTGGGCGCGACCGAGCCAGGCTCGAAGTGCGCCAGTCCGACGATTCGTTCGTCGAAATTCTCGTCGAACTCGACCTCAAGGAGCGCCTTGCTCCACTGACCGGGGCTCCATTCGTGCCAGCCGTCGGGGTCGAACACGTCGTCCGCCGGATCGCCCAGCCGCTCGCCATTCAGTATGAGAGCCAGGCACCGGTCTGGGGTCGATACCACAGCGGTTCCGCCGGCGGGCAGTCCACAGTACGCACCGCTGCGGTGCGATGTTCCCTCTTCCCGCTCGTCACCAGCCGAGACGACGAGTTCACCGTCCAACACCAGGATGCGGTCATCCGCGCCGCCGGACAGCTCGAACTTGGCGCCGTGCCCCATCCGAAGCAAGGTGAACGAGTCACCGTCGGGGGACCGGAGCAGTTCTTTCGTCCAGACGCCCCGCACCTGCTCGCCGGCCTGGGCGGCCGACACCCACCTGATCGGACTGAAGGTCGCGTTGTGACTTGTCATTGAATAAGCATCCTCATGTGCTATGTCCGGTGCGCTATCGGTGACGGCTTCCCCGGCGAGTCCCACTGGATCGATCCGTCGATACCGCCCACGGTAGCGATCGCGAACCACCGATCATCGGCGCTACGCCCCACCGGCGCGACTCCAGCGATGCCGACAGGTGAAGCCAATAGAGGCCGACAGGGGAGGCCAACAGGCGTAGACATCGCTCGTAGACATCACCTGTAGTCTTATCGCATGAACGGTGTGAACCCTCGCGATGCCGGCGCCCCGGCCCCTCACAGACTCCTCGTACCCGGGCTGATCTTCGTCGCCATGGTCGTCGCCGTCGTGGGCAGCCTCGGCGCGCCCCTCATCCCGACGATCGCTGAGGCGGACCACATATCCGCCGGGGACGCCCAGTGGGCGCTCACGATCGTCTTCCTGGTGGCCGCGGTCGCCACCCCGCTCGCCGGGCGGCTCGGCGACGGACCGCACCGCCGCCGGGTCATCGTCGGCTCGCTCGCCTGCGTGACGGCGGGAGCCGTGCTCGCCGCGCTCCCGCTCGGCTTCACCTTTCTGCTGGTGGGGCGGGCGCTCCAGGGCATCGGGCTGGTCCTGACCCCGCTCTGCATCGCCGCCGTGCGCGACGCGCTGCCGCCCGAGCGGGCCCGGCCCGCCGCCGCCGTACTGTCGGTCACCACGGTCGTCGGCATCGGCCTCGGCTACCCGATCACCGGGCTGATCGCGAAGTTCGGCGGCCTGCATGTCGCCTTCTGGTTCGGCGCCGTCGTCGGCGCGCTCGGGCTCACCGTCGCCGCGATCGTCGTACCGCCCGCGCGGAACCGGACCCGCCACCCCGTCGACCTGTCCGGCGCGGTGCTGCTGGGCGCCGCGCTCGTCGGCTTCCTCCTCGCGCTCAGCGAGGGCGACGGCTGGGGATGGACCTCCCCGCTGCTGCTCGGCGTCCTCGCCGCCTCGGTCCTCGCGCTCGCCGGCTTCGTCGTACGGGAACTGCGCGCCGCGCACCCGCTGGTCGAGCTGCGGCTGCTGCGCCACAACGCGGTGCTGACCGCCGACGCCGTCGGAATCCTCGCCGGCGTGGGGATGTACCTCCCCATCTCCCTGGTGACCCGCCTCATCCAGACACCGGCGAGCAGCGGCTACGGCCTGGGCGGCTCGGTGTTTCTCGCGGGCCTGGCGCTCACGCCGTTCTCCGCCGCGAGCGCCGTCTCGACCCGCCTCACCCGCGCCGCTGTGACCCGCATATCGTCGGGCGCCGCCCTCGCGCTCGGCTCGGTCGTGGGCCTGCTGGCCCTGGCCATGCTCAGCTTCGCGCACGGTTCGCTGTGGGAGATCTTCGTCGCCATGGCCCTCGCGGGCCTCGGCGTCGGCGCGATCTTCGCCGTCGTGCCCGGCCTCATCGTCGGCTCGGTGCCCCTCCACGAGACGGGCAGCGCCACCAGCTTCAACCAGGTCATCCGCTACGTCGGCTACGCGGCGGGCAGTACGCTCAGCGCCGTGGTACTCGCGGCGCGCACCCCCTCCGGCAGCAGCCTGCCGGTCGACGGCGGCTACACGGAGGCGGGCCTCATCGGCTGCGCCATGTGGATCGCGACCGCCGTCGTCGCCCTGCTGCTCCCGCGCCTGAGGGACCGGATGCGCGACGCCTCCACCACCACCGCGACGGTCGCCCCGGGCGACCGGGTGCTGGCCGACGAGGGCCTCGCCGACGCCGAGGCGGCGGGGCCGGTGCCCCTCGTCCGCACGTCCGAGCGGGCGGGGGCCGGTGAGCGGGTACGAAGCGACACGACGGGAGACTGACGCCCATGCCGCCGACGAACAACGGGCCCGCCCCCCGGCGCCGGGACGCGGCGGCCAGCCGCGAGCGGCTGCTGAAGGCGGCCGGGGAACTCTTCGGGGAACGCGGCTACGACCGCACCACCGCCCGGGACATCGGTGAACGCGCGGGCGTCGACCCGTCGATGATCGCGCGCTACTTCGGCGGGAAGGCGCTGCTCTTCCTCGCCGTCCTGAACGCCGAGAGCGACGCGGACAGCTTCGCCGACCTGTACGACGCCGACCGGCTCGCGGGCCTCTTCGACCGCATCGACCGGCAGGGTCCTGGACCGGTCACGCAGGTGGCGGTACGCCCGTACGACGACCCGGCGGCGCAGGCCGCCGCCGCGACGGAACTGGACCGCCGCATCGTCGCCCCCCTGCGCGACCGCTTCGCCTCCGAGGGCGACGAACGGGCCGCCCTGCGCGCCGAGTTGCTCACGGCGGCCTTCGTGGGCGTGGCACTGGCCCGTCGCACGGGCACGCTGGAGCATCTGGCGGCGGCCGACCCGGACGACCTCCTGCCGCTGGTACGACGACTGCTGGCGTGACGCCCGCGCGGGGCGCGCCCCAGATGACGCGAAGCCCCGCCATGCCGCCCGGATTCGGGGGTGTGGCGGGGCTTTCCGCGCTGTGGCTTGTGAAGGGTCAGGCGGCGCGGAACTCTCCGGCCTTGACGCCGGTCACGAAGGACGTGAAGGCGGTGGCCGGGAGGGTCAGGGCCGGTCCTGTGGGGTTCTTGGTGTCACGGACGGGGACGATGCCGTGCGTGGCGGCGAGGTTGGCGGCGACCTCGACACACTGGCCGCCGTTGTCGCTGTAGGAGGACGTGAACCAACGGGGAGTTTCGGTCGTCACGGGGTGCCCTTTCCTGCCTGCTCGATCATGGCTACGGACGCCGCCTGCGACGGCGCTTCGGCCTGTAGCTGATGGTAGGCCGTCAGGACGGGGAGCACGAACGGGATGTCGCGTTCCAGATGGCCCTGCTGGGCGGACTCGGCGTACGACATGAGTGAGCGATCCGTCTGGGTCAGGATCGTCACCGGCAGATTGAACGGACGACGAACCCCCATGGTGAACGGAGCGACCTGGAGCACCGTGTTCGGCAACTCGGCGAACGCGGCCAGCCGCGCGAACTGCGCCTCCATGACCTCGGGTTCGCCGACGGGCCGCCGGATGCAGCTCTCGTCCAGTACTACGAACACCAGCGGTGGCGGTGTCCTGGCGATGGCGGCCTGCCGCTCCGCGACGAGGGATACCCGTTCCTCCGCCTGCTCGGGCGGGATGGCCCCACGCTTGACGGCGCTCTCCGCGAGGACCGCCGCGTACTCCGGCGTCTGGAGCAGGCCGGGGATGACGCCGACCTCGTAGAGCCGGATCTCCGCCGCGCGGCTCTCGTACTCGATGAATTCGGGGAAGCCCTCCAGCAGCGAGCCGTGCCGCATCTCGCGCCACTCGCGCTCGAAAACGTCGGCCGATCCCAGCGCCTCATCAGCGCGCCGGGCGAGGCGC
Source organism: Streptomyces sp. 8L (assembly GCF_020176795.1). GTDB lineage: Bacteria > Actinomycetota > Actinomycetes > Streptomycetales > Streptomycetaceae > Streptomyces. The sequence goes on along the minus strand of NZ_JAIUKE010000066.1, from coordinate 8,277 downwards.
AAGGTCGGAAACTTCCGACCAGTTTCCACGGACGACAGATGCGTACTGGAGTACCCGATGTGATTCCCCAGCTCCTCCTGCGTCCACCCGCGCTCAACTCGTAACCTGCGCAGACGCGCTCCGAACGCTGCCTGCGGCGAGCTGTCGGGGTCCAACTCCCGGATGTTCATTGGGCTAACACCGGCCTTTCTTCCTTTCCCGAAACGTTGAAGACGCCTCGACTCTAGGCGAATCTGAACGCCCTTGGTAGTGGAATGACTACAGAGAGGTGCGATCGTGTGCACGGAGAGCTGTCCCTCGAACGACCAGAATCCGTACGACGCCCCGGCTCCCGAGGTGCCCGCCGATCAAGCCGCCGCGTGCCGGACGTGCGGTGAACTCCTGCACGCCGAAGCGGTCGCCAACGCGCAGCGCGACCACAGCAGGGCGACGGACTGCCGCGTGCTGCTCCGGCGCCACCGGGCCACGGACGCGTGTGCGGACCGGGGGTCGAAGTGACCCGCCCGGAAGGGGCGTTGCCGGAGTTCAACCCGTTGCGCTTCCCGCCGTGCGCGTGCCCGCGCTGCCGGGGCGGCGAGAGCGTCCCCGACGCCGACGGCGACGCGGGCGAGGACTCCCCGTTGCTGCTGCGGCTCCGCGCGCGGGTCACCGAGGAGAACGGGCTGCGCGGCGCGATCCGGCGGGCGATGGGGTGACCGCGCCCGCAGGCGTTCGCCCGTACCGGCCTCCCTCGGGGCGGGGCAAGATGGTGCGCATGACCTTGCCGACTCCCGTGCTGCACACCGATCGCCTGCGCCTGCGCCCCTTCACCGACGCCGACGCGGCCCCTCTCTTCGCGCTGCACAGCAGTTCCCACGTGCTGCGCTACTGGGACACCCCGCCGTGGCGCGAGCGGGCCCGCGCCGAGCGCTTCATCGCGGCCTGCCGGACGATGGCGGACGAAGGCACCGGGGCGCGGGTGGCCATCGACCGTGTTTCCGACGGCGGCTTCATCGGCTGGTGCGGTCTGAGCCGGTGGAACCCGGAGTACCGCAGCGCGTCGCTGGGCTACTGCTTCGACGACGCGGCGTGGGGCCACGGCTATGCCACGGAGGCGGCGCGCGCCCTGCTGCGGTGGGCGTTCGACACATTGGATTTGAACCGGGTCCAGGCCGAGACCGATACGCGCAACGCGGCGTCCGCCCGGGTGCTGGAGAAGGCCGGATTCGTGCGGGAAGGGACGTTGCGGGAGGACTGCGTCGTGAACGGCGAGGTCTCCGACTCGTGGGTGTTCGGGCTGCTCAGGAGGGACTGGCGGCCGTAGGCGACCCGGCCAGGTCGGTACGGCGATGGGCGAGGAGCCAGTCGTAGAGACCGGGGTTGTCATAGGTCTGGGTCCAGGAGTCGTGCCCGACGCCGGGGTACCGGGTGAAGCGGACGTCCCCGCCGAGGGCCTCAAGGCCCGCCACGATCTTCTCGGTGCTCTCGATCGGGATGGTCTTGTCCTCCTCGCCGTGGAAGGTCCACACCGGCAGGGCGCGGATCGGTTCGACGCCTTGAAGCCACAGGCTTCCGCAGACAGGGGCGATGGCGGCGAAGCGCTCGGGGTAGCGGATGGCGAGGCTCCAGGTGCCGTGTCCGCCCATGCTCAGGCCGGTGGCGTAGACCCGGGACGGGTCGATGCGGTAGTCGGCGGCGACGTCGTCGAGGAGCCCGGCGAGCGTGGTCACCTCGGCGCCCCACTGGCTGGACGCCGGGCACTGCGGGGTGGCGATCACGAAGGGGAACTCGGTGCCGGCCTCCGCCAGTTTCGGGAGGCCGTGCTTCGTCACGGAGTCCAGATCGAAGCCGCGTTCGCCGGCGCCGTGCAGGAACAGCACCAGCGGCCATCTGCGCTCGGGGTCGGAGTCGTAGTCCTCCGGCAGGTGGAGGAGGTAGGGCAGGACGTCAGCCGGCAGGGGGCCGCCCTCGGGCACCTCGTGCCTGCGCGCGGCCGGGGTGACGCTTCGGAGCTTGCGCATCACATGCACCTCCATCGGATATGACTGTGTGTCACGTACGCGGCCGACACCGGCCGGTGAGCCTGTCACGTCACCGTCGCGGTCGGCCCCTCACTTCTGCGTACCTCCCGGTCACCACCGTCAACACGGGCCCGCTCAAGGTGTCGTGATGCCGGAGAGCGCCGCGAGACCTGCCTGCCGGTCACCGCGCCAGACGAACGCCCCGTCGGTGACGGCCGTCCGGCCCCACAGCAGGAGCAGGAGTTGTTCCGCGGGTCCGGCCAGCGTGGCGACAGGCGTACCCGGGCCGTAACTCCAGGACGATCCAAGGTCCGTGGCCTCAAGACGCAGGGCGACGCGAGGCGCTTCGACCCGCCCACGGGACACCTGCATCGGCGCCATCGTGTCGAAGACCTCCGCCACGCCTTCCCCGGCGAGCGCCGGGTCGAGCGGGCGCGCGGTGCCCAGGGCGTGCTCGGCGTCCCACCGGTGTATGAGCGTCTCCAGCGCGCGGCGCCGCCGCCAGAACCCGACCGTGTGCGGGGGATGGAACGTCCAGGCCTCGTCGGACGGGTCCCTGCTCAGGGCCTTGAGCAGGGTCGTTGAGGTGTCCTCGAACCACGGGGCCACCGCCGCCGGATCGCGGGGGGCCGCGTCCGCCTTGTACCTGCCGTGCCCTTCGGTGACGGCGGCGGCCGACCACAGGTTCTGGGTGCCCAGGTGTTCGGCCAGATCGTGCAGCGTCCAGGCGCCGCAGTGCTCGACGGGCACCGCCAGGTCGCCGTCGAGGCAGCCGCGGAACGCGTCGAGTTCTTCGCGCAGATGATGAAGGAGAGAGGCCGAGTCCATGCTTTGGAACCTAGCGCAGGGCACTGACAAAGCGCAGGGACGCTGAGGGGCCACAGGGCACTGGGAGTGCAGGGACGCTGAGGGACCGCAGGTACTGACGGGGGCGTTGCCGCCGGCCGGAGACCACGACCGCTCGCACGCCCCGTCCCCGGGGACGCCCTCTCGGACAGGTCGCTGAGTCGGGTTCGACTACCGTGGCGCGAGCCGCTGGTCGAGCGCGGCGCCGACGGCGGGGCAGTTCTTCCGTACGGTGTCGAGGAAGACGCCCAGCGCGGGGGAGTCGTCTTGGGCCGCGAAGGACAGGACCAGATCGGGCAGGGGCGTGCGCGGGGTCACCTCGCAGAACCACGTGCCGGGGCGCGGGGCCGCCCGCATCCGGGACGGGCCGAGGCCGACGCCCAGGCCGCAGGCCGCGAGGCCGATGATCGTGTGCACGTCCCTCGCGACGGTCGCGTCGCCGAGAGGGGAGAGGTCGGCGCCCAGCAGGGTGCGCAGTCCCGCGGCGACCGCCGGCTCGTCCACGGCGCCCGCCACGATCAGCTGCTGGCGGCGCAGTTGGTCCACGCTCACCGTCCGCCGCCCCGCGTAGGGGTGCGCCGTGCTCACGACGGCGACCATGTGGTCGTGCCCGATCGGGACGGACACCAGGCGCTCCGCCCCGGCGCCGCGTGGCGGTCCGAGGGTGATGGCCACGTCGAGCTCCCCGGCGATGAGCGCGGTGGCGCCGCGGCTGGAAGCCGTCTCGTGCAGTTCCAGCCGTACGCCCGGCTGTTCGCGGCCGAACCGGCCCAGCAGGTCCGGCAGCGGTTCGAGCAGGGCGGAGGCGACGAAGCCCAGGCGCAGCCGGCCCGTCTCGCCGCGTGCCGCACGCCCGGCGTCGACCGTGGCCGCCGTCATCTCCACCAGCGCCCGCCGCGCCCGCGCGAGGAACGCCTCGCCCGCCGCGGTCGCGAACACGCCCCGGCTCGTCCGGTCGAACAACCGCGCCCCGACCTCGCGTTCCAGGTCGCCGATCTGTTTGGACAGCGGAGGCTGCGCGATGCCAAGTGCCTGGGCGGCCCGGCCGAAGTGCCCGTGCTCGGCGAGCGCGAGCGCGTACCGCAGATGCCGCGCCTCCATGGGTCCCCCGTACGGAACGCGGGACACCCGTCCGGTACGGGCGTCCGATACGCGTCCGATATGCGTCCGATACACAGAAGGTATCGCAGATGTGCGTTCCATATCTTTCGCAGGATGACACCGTGCCCGTCGGCTGGAGTGGACGCCATGACGCGCTCTCCGGACACCTCTGCCGACCACACCGACACCGACACCGACAGCCACACCGACACCGACACCGACACGGTCTTTGTGCTGGTGCACGGAGCCTGGCACGGCTCGTGGCAGTGGGCGGCGACACAGCGCGCCCTCGTCGGACTCGGTGCCGCGAGCGTGGCCGTCGACCTGCCCGGGCACGGCTTCGGCGCCGCGCTGCCCAGCGGGTACCTGCTGCCCGGCAGGCCCGGTCTGCTGACCGAGAGGTCACGGCTCGCCGGCGTGACGATGGACGACTGCGCCGACGCCGTCCTGCGCACACTGCGCCGGGTCCGCCGCTACGGCCGTGTCGTGCTCGTCGCGCACAGCGCGGGCGGCGGCCCCGCGTCGCTCGCGGCGGAGCGCGCGCCCGAACTGGTCGACCGCATCGTCTATCTCTCGGCGTTCGTGCCGGCGGGACGCCCCCGGTTCCTCGACTACGTGAACGCCCCCGAGAACGCCACCGCCCGGGGAGCGGGCCTCCACGTCGGTGACCCCGAGGCGCTGGGCGCCATACGGATCGACCCGCTCTCGCCGGACCCCGCCTACGTCGAGGAGCTGCGCGAGACCCACTACCACGACACGCCCGCCGGCCTTTTCGACCGCTGGCGCTCCGCGCTCAGCCCCGACCTCCCGCTCGCGATCCCGTCCACGCCGGTCGCCCTGACCGCGTCGCGGTGGGGCCGTGTCCCGCGCACTTTCCTGCGCTGCGCTCAGGACCGGGCCCTGGCGGCGGCCGTACAGGACCTGATGATCGCAGAAGCGGACCGGGCCATGCCGCACGAACCGTTCACCGTGCACACCCTGCCGGGCAGCCATAGCCCGTTCGCCGCCCGGCCTCGGGAACTCGCCGGGGCTCTCGTCGGGTGAGAGACGGCCGCGCGCGTCCTCCCTTGCCTCCCGTGGGGTACGGCGCGTGGACGTCTTCTGGGTGCCGGAACGGTCCGCCGCTGTTCAGCCCTGTGCGGTGAGGAGGTCAGCGAGGCCGACGCGGGCGAGGAACTCGCGGCGGACCCGGTCGGCGGCCTCGGAGACCGCCTCGGAGCCGTCGTCGGCGGGGTCGACGTGCACCCGGAACGGCCGTTCCCCCGCGGGCAGGGCGACGATGCGGGCGATCTCGTCGGAGACCATCGACGCGTCCGCGCCCTCCGGGGCGAGGGCGGCGAGCTTGCCCGCGACCTGCTCCATCAGCCCCGCGTACTTCGTCTCGTACTCGGCCTCGACGGCGGTGTCCGCGGGGCGGCCGGCGTGGGCGAAGTGGTTCGTACCGCTGGTGAACGATCCGGGGACGACGATGGTGGTCTCCACGCCCCAGCGGGCGAGTTCGGCGGCGTAGGAGACGGCGAGGGAGTCCATGCCGGCCTTGGCGGCGAAGTACGGGCCCAGGTAGGGCGGGGTGCCGCCCTTGACGGAGGTGCTGGACACCCACAGCACGAGGCCCTGCCCGCGGTGGCGCATCCCGGGCAGCACGGCGCGGTTGACCCGCTGGGTGGAGAGCACGTTGACGTCGTAGAGCGCGGCCAGCTGCTCCGGGGTGAAGGCCTCCGTGGGTCCTGTGACCATGTGACCGGCGTTGTGGATGAGGACGTCGACGCGTCCGTGCTCGGTCTCGATCCCCGCGATCGCGGCGTCGACGGAGCCCTGGGAGTTCACGTCCATCTCGATCGCGCGCAGGTCGACCCCGTGCTCGGCCGCGTAGTCCGCGGCGGCCCGCACCTGGGAGGCGTTGCGGCCCGCGGTCTCGCGCATGCCCGCGTACACGGTGTTGCCGCTGTCGGCGAGGGCGCGGGCGGCCAGCGCGCCGAAGCCGCTGGAGGCTCCTGTGATGACGATGACGGTGCTCATGGGTTCTGTCCCTTTCCGTCTAGCCTGTCTCGCCCTCGGCGGCGGGCCGCGCCCCTATGCGATCGGCGGGGGCCGCGCCCTTACGTGATGGCCGGTGGCCGCGTGGCGATCGCCGCTGCCGCGCCCACGAATTCAACGATAGGACCGCTCGATGAATGCGCCAACAGCGTGACGGGCGCGGCGATTAGCGCATTAGCGCTGATTTTGTGCTTGCGCATTCAACGTCCGCATTCCTCGTTGTCGCCGGCACCGGGAAAAGCCGCCGGCCATGACGCCCGGCGCGCCCGTCGTCACCGCGCGACTTTCACCATCTTGCGGTTGACGAACTCCCCGATGCCGGGTTCCGCGAGCTCACGGCCGAACCCGGAGTTCTTGACGCCCCCGAAGGGCAGGCTCGGCGAGTCGGCGAAGCAGGAGTTGATGTACACCATTCCGGCCTCGATGCGGGCCGCCACCTGCCGGGCGTGGTCGACGTCGGCGTCGAAGACGTAGCCGCCCAGCCCGTACCTGGTGGCGTTGGCCAGCCGGATCGCCTCGTCCTCGCTGTCCACGACGTAGAAGGACAGCACGGGCCCGAAGGCCTCCTCCTGGTGGAGCGGGTTGTCCTCGGTGATGTCCGTGATGATTGTCGGTTCGAGGTAGAAGCCGGGGCGGTCGACCCGGTCGCCGCCGTGGACGACGCGGCCGCCCGCGTCCGCGGCTTCCCGGATCTGCCGCAGCAGCCCTCGCAGAGCACGCTCACTGGCCAGAGGGCCGACCTGGGTGGCCACGTCCCTGGGATCACCGACCTTGATCTCGGCGAAGCGGTCCTTGAGCGCCGCCAGCATCCGCTCGCCCCGTTCCCTGCCGACGACGATCACCCGCTTGATGTTGACGCAGCCCTGGCCCGAGTTGTAGGTGCGTCCCATGACGACCTGCTCGACCGCGTGGTCCAGGGGCGCGCCCTCAAGGATCAGGGCCGGGTCACTGCCGCCCAGTTCCAGGACGACCTTCTTGAGGTTGCGGCCGGCCCGTTCGCCGACGGCGGCGCCCGCCCGCTCGCTGCCGGTGAGGGTGACGCCGCGCACCCGGAAGTCGTCGATCAGCGCGGCGATCTGGTCGACGCCGCAGAACAGGTTCGTATAGGCACCTTCCGGCGCGCCCGCCTCCTCGAAGAGCCGGGCGAAGGCCAGGGCGGACTGCGGGACGCTCTCGGCGTGCTTCATCAGGACGACGTTGCCCGCGACCAACTGGGAGGCCGCGACGCGGGCGAGCTGGTAGTACGGGAAATTCCACGGCTCGATCGCCAGGATGACGCCGATGGGTTCGGTGACCAGCTTCGCGTCCGGCTCGCCGGGCAGCGGCCGATCGGCGAGGAACTCCTCTCCGTGCTCCGCGTAGTAATCGAGAATGTCGGCCACGAGATCGACCTCGAATGCGCCGAAGCGGGTCACCTTCCCCATTTCGAGCGTCAGATACTCCACATATTCGTCCCGCTTCTCGCGCAAGATCTCGGCGGCCCGGGCGACGACGCGGGCCCGTTCCGCGACCGGCCTGAACCTCCAGTCCTCGCGATAGAGCCTGTCCGCGGTGTCCAGCGCCGCGAACACCTCGTCGTCCGACTGGAACGGGAACTCCTTCACGAGTTCGCCGGTGGAAGGGTCGATGGTCTGAAAGCTCATGGTGTGCTTCTACTTTCTGGTTGCGGTGGGGGCGCCGGTCCTCTGCGTGGGGCGCCTGGCCTGTGCGTGGAGGGCGCGGCCCCGGGACGGAGCGACGCGCCGCTACTTCGCGTCGCCGTCGAAGAGCGCCCGGTGCCTGGCCGGCTCGATCCAGTCCTGCGCGCGGCGCAGCCACACCTCGGCGGACGGCTCCAGTCCCTTGTGGTCGTCGAGGGTGCCCGCCTTGACGATGACGAGATCGGGCCGCTCGTGCAGGACGGTGAGGATCGGAGTGCCGCACTCGCCGCAGAAGAGCCGGTCGCGCGCGTTGCCGTTCTCCGCGCCGGTGGTCCGGTACGACTTGGGCGCGCCCTGGATGTCCAGGGCATCGCGTGCGACCAGGACGTTCGTGGAGAACGCGGAGCCGGTGTGGCGCTGGCAGTGGCCGCAGTGGCACAGGACGACGGCCTCGGGTTCCGTGTCGAACCGGTAGCTGACCGAGCCGCACAGGCAGTGCCCGGTACGCGTGCGGCGGCCGGGCGTCGGATCGCTGGTACTCAGGCGGTTGGGCGTCCGATCGCTGGTACTCAGGCGGCCGGGCGTCGGATCGCTGGTACTCAGGCGGTTGGGCGTCCGATCGCTGGTACTCAGGCGGCCGGGCGTCGGATCGT
>NZ_JAIUKE010000065.1 GCF_020176795.1 Streptomyces sp. 8L | reverse complement strand
GCGGCCGGGCGTCGGATCGCTGGTACTCAGGCGGTTGGGCGTCCGATCGCTGGTACTCAGGCGGCCGGGCGTCGGATCGTTGGTACTCATACGGGTCGCTTTCGGTTGGGTCGCGGGGGGAGGGGGCGGATCTCGTGGGTCATGAGGCGTGGGGCTCGCGTGGGGCACGCGGTGTGCCCGTTCGCGGGATTCGGATACGCCCGGACCATTTCCGACGGCCAGCGGCGAGAACGCCGATGAGTCGGTGGGGACGATTCGAGAGTGCGCCCGGCGCGCGGCGGCAGCCAGACACCCACTTCGTCTACGTCCCGTGGAGCCATCACTGACAGGGACAGGCTGAGCCGCGTGAACCGAGCGATACTCGAACCATGGCAAGCCACCACGCCGCCCGTGACGGCGCCGAGGGAGCCGCGCAGCAGGCCTCCGGGCCGGAACCCCGGCGGCGGCCCGCGGAGCCAGAACCTCAGCGGCAGCCGCACGAGGACCTCGACCCGCGCGCGGAACTGAGCGAATTCCTGCGCACCCGCCGTGATCGCCTCAAGCCGGCCGACGTCGGACTCACCGACTACAGCCGGCGGCGCCGCGTCCCCGGTCTGCGACGCGAGGAACTGGCGCAACTCGCCGGAGTCTCGGCCGCGTACTACACGCGATTCGAACAGGGCAACGCGCGCAACGTCTCCCGCGAAGTGGTGGACGCGGTCTCCCGCGTCCTCGGGCTCTCCGGGGACGAGCACACCCACCTCCTGCGCCTGGCCCAGCCCGAGCGACACCCGGAAAGGCACCCCGGCCCCCCGCGCCAGCAGGTCAGGCCCGAAGTGCAAGAGCTCCTGACCGCCGTGGAAGGAGTCCCGGCCTACGTGTGGGGCCGCCGGTCCGACGTGCTGGCCTGGAATCAGACCGCCTCCGCCGTCTTCGGGGACTGGGCGGCCCGAGCCCCGCAGGACCGGAACTGGGGCAGGATCACCTTCCTCGACCCAGCGTCCCGCGAGCTCTTCACCGACTGGAAAGCCAAGGCCCAGGACGTGGTGGGACAGCTGAGACTGTGGGCGGGGCTGCGTCCCGACGACGCGCGGCTCGCGTCACTGATCGGCGAACTCTCCATGAAGAGCGGGGACTTCCGCGAGTTGTGGGCCGCCCACGACGTCAAGAAGAAGACCCACGGCACCATGCCTCTGACGCACCCGCTCGTGGGCCCCCTGACCCTGCGCTACGAAACCCTCACGCTCCCCGGCGACCAGGACCAGTCGCTGACCACGTACCACGCCGAGCCCGGTTCGCCGTCCGAGCAGGCGTTGCGCCTGCTGGCCAGCTGGGGAGCGGACGCGAACCGGGACCGTTCCACCGACACGTCACACTGACCGCGTCCGCGGGGGCCGTGACCCGCTCAAGTCGCCGGTGCCGGTGCCGGTGCCGGTGCCGGTGTGCCCCGTGTGCCCGGTGTGCCTCTGTGCCCTGCGCCTCCGTACCTCCGCGCCCGTACGCTTCCGTGCCCGTCTGACGCTCCAGCCCCGGCGCAGGGCACAATATCTAGGCACCGTGTCTCGTATCTGGTACCTTTCAATACATGGTGCTCCGAAACCTCGGAGTGAATCCAGATTTTTGACGCCCGCGACGCGGGCGCGAGGAGGTCACGCACATGCGTGTGTTCGTCACGGGAGCCAGTGGCTGGATCGGGTCCGCCGTCACCGACGAGCTGAAGGGCGCCGGGCACGAAGTCGTGGGCCTGGCACGGTCGGACGAGTCGGCCGCGTCGCTGGAGCGCAAAGGCGTCGGCGTACTCCGCGGAGACCTGGACGACCTGGACTCCCTGCGCCGTGGAGCGAGCGCCGCCGACGGGGTCGTCCACCTGGCCAACAAGCACGACTGGGGCAACCCCGCGGAGTCCGACCGCGCCGAGCGGGCCTCGGTCCAGGCCCTCGGTGACGCGCTGGCCGGTACCGGTCGCCCCTTCGTGGTCGCCGCGCCCATCTCCGGCCTCGTCCAGGGCCGCCCCGCGCTGGAGACCGACGTGTCCCCGGCCGTGGGCCCCGGCTCGGACCGGGGCGGCAGCGAGAACCTCGCGCTGGACTACGCCGACCGGGGAGTGCGGACCGTCATCACCCGCTTCGCGCCAAGCGTCCACGGCTCCGGCGACTGGGGGTTCGTCAACTTCCTTGTCGCGGCCGCCCGCAAGCAGGGTGCCTCCGGCTACATCGGAGACGGCTCCACCACCTGGTCGGCGGTGCACCGTACGGACGCCGCCCGGCTCGTCCGGCTCGGCCTCGAAGGCGCACCCGCCGGAACCCGCCTGCACGCGGTCGCCGAGGAGGCGGTCACCACCCGGGCGATCGCGGAGGCCATCGGCAGCTACCTCGGCCTCCCTGTCGTCTCGGTCGACCCGGCGGACGCCGGCGCGCACTTCGGATTCGTCAGCGGCTTCTTCGCGCACACCATGACCGCGTCGAGCGGCCTGACCCGCGACGCGCTGTCCTGGACCCCGACCGGGCCCGGCCTGGTCGGGGACATCGAGGCCGGGGCGTACGCCGAGGCCTGATCCCAGCCGCCCGCACGGTCCACCCCCGCGGCCCCCGAAGGACCGGGCGGGCCTGGCCCGCCCCCCGGGGTACCGCGGGGCGGGGCCCGGGGCCCCGGGGGGGGGGGCCCCCCCCCCCGCCCGGGCGGGGGGGGGGGGCGGGGGAACGCGCGCGGGGGGAAGTGCATA
>NZ_JAIUKE010000064.1 GCF_020176795.1 Streptomyces sp. 8L | reverse complement strand
GCCCGGGGGCGGGGCCCCCCCCCCCCCCCGCGCGCCGCGCGGGCGGGGGGGGGGGGGGCCCCCCCCCGCGCCCCACCGCCATCCGTCACGCGCAGTGCGTCAGGTATCACGCGCGCTGCGTCAATGCCTTACGCGGTGCGTCACGCGCACCGCGCCATCCGTCGTGCGGACCGCGCACCGCGCCATCCGTCACGCGCACCGCGCACCGCGCCATCCGTCACGCGCACCGCGCACCGCGTCACGCGTCTGGAGTCACTCGTGTCCCGCCTCCATCCACCAGTCCCATCCACCCCATCAGATCCATCGGCCTCATCTACCTCATCCACCCCATCAGATGCACCAGCCCCTTCGGCCCCGGCGGCGTCGCCCGGCGGTGCCCGGCGCGGCCGGGCGGGGGCCGTGCTGGCCTGCGTCTGCGTCTGCACCGTCCTCGTCGTCGGATTCGTCGCCTCGATCAACCTCGCGATCCCCGCGCTCGCGACCAGCGGCCTGCACCCCTCGTCCACGCAGCTCCTGTGGATCGTCGACGCCTACGTCACCCTGTTCGCCTGCCTGGTGATCCCGGCCGGCGCGCTCGGCGACCGCTTCGGGCGCAAGGGAGTGCTCATCTGCGGCCTGCTCCTCTTCGCCGTGGGCGCCCTCGTCTCCGCCGCCGCGGGCGACGTGGCGGTGATGCTCGCCGGGCGCGCGATCAGCGGCGCCGGCGCCGCGTGCGTCCTGCCGAACGCGCTCGCCGTGCTCATCCACGCCACCGAGCCGGTCCGGCGCCCGCGCGCGATAGCGACCTGGGCCGCCATGTCCGGCGTGGGCGGCGGCGTGGGCAACCTGGCAGGTGGCGCCGTGCTCACCGCCGGCTCATGGCGCCTGCTGTTCGCGGTCGTCGCGCCGGCGGCCGTGCTGTGCGCGCTCTGGGTCGCGCGGGTCGCCCCGCGCAGTACGCGCCACCAGCGCGCCCTCGACCTGCGCGCCGCCGTGGTCCTGACACTGGCCGCCTTCGCGCTGCTGATCGGGATCATCCAGGGACCGGAACAGGGCTGGGGAAGCGCCGTCGTGATCGGGGCGTTCGCGTGTTCGCTCGTCCTGTTCGGGCTGTGGGCCGTCGGCGAGCTGCGGGTGTCCCAACCACTGCTGGACCCGAGGCTGTTCAAGGTGCCCGCGCTGCGCGCCGCGTGCCTGGGCATGCTCATCGTCTTCGCGGGGATGTTCGGCTTCTTCTTCCTCAACGCCTCGCTGTTGCAGTACGGCCGCGGCTTCTCAGTGTTCCAGGCCGGGCTCGGCGCCCTGCCGCTCAGCGCCCCGCTCCTGCTGGGCGCACGGTATGTCCCGGCCCTGGTGCACCGCGTCGGGGACCGGCTCGTCCTGACGGCCGCGTTCCTCGTCATCGGCGGGGGCCTCTTCGGCCTGGCCACCGGCCTGGACGACGGCTATCCGGTCTACGCGGCCTGGCTGGTCGTCGTCGGGACCGGCGTCACCCTCGCACTGCCCGCGCTCACCGCGGCGATCACGGCCGCGCTGCCGCGCGAGCAGGCCGGCGTCGCGGGCGGCCTCCAGGCGATGACGAGGGAGTTCGGCAGCGCCCTCGGCGTCGCGGTCATCGGAACCCTCCTCACGTCCCGCTTCGTCCGGGAACTGCACGGTGTGGCCCCCGGCGCCCTGGCCGGCGGCCACACCCCCCGTACCGTCGCCGAGGCCCTGGCAGCGGCCCCGGCGCACCGTGCGGCCGTCGTCAGCGCCTACACGACGGGCGCGGACACGGCGCTGAAGACCGTCGCGCTGATCGTCCTGGCGGCCGGCGCCCTCGTCGTCGCCGAGATGAGCTGGGCGGCGCGGCGCGCCCGTACCGAACCCCCGAAGACATCCCCGGCCCGATGAACGCGCCCGCGGACTGTCGCCACACCGCCACACCGCCACCTCGCCACCCGGCCTCCGCCCGCTCCCGGCGCTCCGCGCGCCGCCCGGCTTCCCTATGCTCGGGCCCATGACGCAGAGCACGGGACCAGGTCAGGAAGCCTCCGCCCTCGACGCAGAGGACCGCAAGATCGTCACGCTGGCGCGCAGCGCCCGTGCCCGCAACGGGGTGCAGGAGGGCGCCGCCGTACGCGACGAGACCGGCCGTACGTACGTCGCCGGCACGGTCGCCCTCGACTCGCTGCGGCTGAGCGCCCTGCGCACGGCGGTCGCGATGGCCGTGGCCAGCGGTGCGACCTCGCTGGAGGCGGCGGCCGTGGTCTCGGCGGCGGACGCGGTCGCCGACGAGGACCGGGCCGCGGTGCGCGACCTCGGCGGCGCGGCGACGCCGGTGTTCCTGGCGGGCCCCGACGGCACCGTACGCTCGGCCGTCACGGCGGGTTGACGGGCGCGGGCGCGGCCCGGGTGGTCGGCGCGGCCGCGGCGATCGGGGAGAATGGCCCCCATGAGCGTCAGCACCCCATCGTCCGAGACGGCCGAGACACCCCACAGGGCGGGCTTCGCCTGCTTCGTAGGCCGCCCCAACGCGGGCAAGTCCACCCTCACGAACGCTCTGGTGGGCCAGAAGGTGGCGATCACCTCCAACCGCCCGCAGACCACGCGCCACACGGTCAGAGGCATCGTCCACCGGCCCGAGGCCCAGCTGATCCTGGTGGACACCCCGGGCCTGCACAAGCCGCGCACACTGCTCGGCGAGCGCCTCAACGACGTGGTGCGCACCACCTGGGCCGAGGTCGACGTGATCGGGTTCTGCCTGCCCGCCGACCAGAAGCTCGGCCCCGGTGACCGGTACATCGCCAAGGAACTGGCGGGGATCAAGAAGACGCCGAAGGTCGCTGTCGTCACCAAGACCGACCTCGTCGACTCGAAGACACTGGCCGAGCAGCTGATCGCCATCGACCGGCTGGCCGACGAACTCGGGTTCGCGTGGGCGGAGATCGTGCCGGTGTCCGCGGTCGGGGACCAGCAGGTGGGCCTCCTGGCCGATCTGCTCGTACCGCTGCTGCCCGAGAGCCCGCCGCTGTACCCGGAGGGCGACCTCACGGACGAGCCCGAGCTGGTCATGGTCGCGGAGCTGATCCGGGAAGCCGCGCTCGAAGGCGTACGCGACGAACTGCCGCACTCGATCGCCGTCGTGGTCGAGGAGATGCTGCCGCGCACCGACCGCCCCGCGGACCGGCCGCTCGTGGACATCCACGCCAACGTGTACATCGAGCGGCCCAGCCAGAAGGGCATCATCATCGGCCCCAAGGGCAGCCGGCTCAAGGAGGTCGGGACGAAGTCCCGCAAGCACATCGAGGCGCTCCTCGGCACCCCGGTCTTCCTGGACCTGCACGTGAAGGTCGCCAAGGACTGGCAGCGCGACCCCAAGCAGCTCCGCAAGCTGGGATTCTGACCGCACCCGGGGCCGCGCCCCGGTCAGGCGCCCGTTCCGGTCGGGCGCTCCATTCCGGTCGGGCGCCCCGCTCCGGTCGGGCGCCCTGATCCGGTCAGGCACCGCGGCCAGGGCGCGGCCCGCCGTGACCCGTATCACAGCAACCCGCCGGGCCCGTACGGCGTAGGGCGTACGGCTCCGGAACCCGTCACCGCCCGGCCTGTACGGCCCGGCACCCGCCACCGCCCCGGCCTGCGTGCCCGTCGCCCCGGTCCCGCATGCTGATACGGGTCTCTCACCGCCGCCGGACCTGGGATACAGTTCCGACATCATGCGTTACGGGCTGCTTCTCCTTAGCTGCCGCGGTGAGGGTCTGTTGTCGTAGGTCGGCCCCCTCCCCGCGGAGTTCGGTGCTGCGGTGACCAACCGCCCCGTCGGCCGTCCCAGTCCCACGCGGACCCGGCCGTTCCACGGCCGCCGCGGACACCACGAGGAGCCCTACGCCCCATGTCCCGTCAGACGCCCATCACGAACGCGACGCACACCCAGAAGCCGTCCGGGATGCCGGTCCACAAGTACGGCAAGTACGACGCCGTGGACATCCCCGACCGCACCTGGCCGGACAACCGCGTCACGGTGGCGCCCCGCTGGCTCTCCACCGACCTGCGCGACGGCAACCAGGCCCTGATCGACCCGATGTCCCCGGCCCGCAAGCGTGAGATGTTCGACCTGCTGGTGCGCATGGGCTACAAGGAGATCGAGGTCGGCTTCCCCGCCTCCGGCGAGACGGACTTCGCGTTCGTGCGCTCGATCATCGAGGACCCGGACGCGATCCCGGAGGACGTGACCATCTCCGTCCTGACGCAGGCGCGCGAGGAGCTGATCGAGCGGACCGTCGAGTCGCTGCGCGGCGCCCACCGGGCCACCGTCCATCTGTACAACGCGACGGCGCCGACCTTCCGCCGCGTCGTCTTCGGCGGTACGAAGGACCAGATCAAGCAGATCGCCGTGGACGGCACCCGGCTGGTGGTGGAGTACGCCGAGAAGATCCTCGGCCCCGAGACCACGTTCGGCTACCAGTACAGCCCGGAGATCTTCACGGACACCGAGCTGGACTTCGCGCTGGAGGTCTGCGAGGCGGTCATGGACGTCTGGCAGCCGGAGGAGGGCCGCGAGATCATCCTCAACCTGCCCGCCACGGTGGAACGTTCGACGCCCTCCACGCACGCGGACCGGTTCGAGTGGATGTCGCGCAACCTGTCGCGGCGTGAACACGTATGCCTGTCCGTGCACCCGCACAACGACCGCGGCACCGCCGTCGCCGCCGCCGAACTGGCCCTGATGGCCGGGGCCGACCGGATCGAGGGCTGCCTGTTCGGGCAGGGCGAGCGCACCGGCAACGTGGACCTGGTGACGCTGGGCATGAACCTGTTCTCGCAGGGCGTCGACCCGCAGATCGACTTCTCGGCGATCGACGAGATCCGCCGTACCAGCGAGTACTGCAACCAGATGGAGATCCACCCGCGCCACCCCTACGCGGGCGACCTGGTCTACACGTCCTTCTCCGGCTCCCACCAGGACGCCATCAAGAAGGGGTTCGACGCGCGTGAGGCCGACGCCGCCGCGCGGGGCGTCGGCGTGGACGAGACGCGGTGGGAGGTGCCGTACCTGCCGATCGACCCGAAGGACGTCGGCCGGTCGTACGAGGCCGTCATCCGCGTCAACTCGCAGTCCGGCAAGGGCGGTGTGGCGTACGTCCTGAAGAACGACCACCACCTGGACCTGCCGCGGCGCATGCAGATCGAGTTCTCCCGGATCATCCAGGCGAAGACCGACGCCGAGGGCGGCGAGGTCACGCCCGGCGAGATCTGGTCGGTCTTCCAGGACGAGTACCTGCCGAATCCGGACAAGCCGTGGGGCCGGGTCCAGCTGCGGTCCGGCCAGTCGACGGTGGACACGGAGGGTCGCGACACCCTGGCCGTGCAGGCCGCGGTGGACGGCCAGGAGCACGAGCTGACGGGCACCGGCAACGGCCCGATCTCCGCCTTCTTCGAGGCCCTGGCGACCGTCGGCATCGACGCGCGGCTGCTGGACTACCAGGAGCACACCCTCAGCGAGGGCGCCCGTGCGCAGGCCGCGTCGTACATCGAGTGCGCGATCGACGGGAAGGTGCTGTGGGGCATCGGTATCGACGCGAACACGACGCGTGCCTCGCTGAAGGCGGTCGTCTCCGCGGTCAACCGCGCGGCCCGGTGATCACGCCGTCGACGGGTGATCACACAAAGTGAGGCGGCGGGGAACAACCGCTTGATCACTGTCCGTAGCACCTCTCTGACCTGAGGGTTCTCCGAACCCCGCCCGCCACTTCCGGGGGGCGGGGTTCGGCCATGTCTGGTGAACTGAGTACGGGGTACTGACGTACTTACGGGGATGTGGCTAACATCACGTCCACGGCGACGATGCCGAACCGTTATGGAGGTGCGCGACGTGCTGCGAGCTCAAGGAATAAGCGGCCGGAAACTGCGCATCTGCGGCACACACACCTCGTGGAGCACCGTGGGGGACGGCGAGTTCTTCTGCTCCGACTGCGGGGGCGACCGCAACTACCGGCGCCGCACGGGCCGTCGCCGCTTCACCCTCCTCGGCATCCCGCTGATGGCGCGGGGCAGCGCGGGCCCGGTCGTGGAGTGCGGCGCCTGCCGTACGCACTTCGGCCTCGACGCCCTCGACCACCCCACCACGGCCCGGTTCTCCGCGATGCTGCGCGACGCCGTCCACACCGTGACGCTGGCCGTGCTGACGGCGGGCGGCACCGGGTCGCGCACGGTCAGGGAGACCGCGGTCAGCGTGGTCAGGGCGGCCGGCTTCGACGACTGCACCGAGGACCAGCTGACCGAGCTCGTCGAGGCCCTCGCCGCCGACACGGGCCGGTTCGTCGCGGACCCGGGACCCTGCGGCGCGGCGCTCGCCATCGAGCTCCACGAGGCCCTGGAGCCCCTGGCCCCGCATCTGGCGGCGGCGGGCCGCGAGTCCATCGTGCTGGGCGCGGCACGCGTGGCCCTCGCGGACGGCGCGTACAGCCCGGCGGAGCGCGAGGTCCTGACGACGGTAGGCGGCGCCCTGCAACTGGCCCCCGACGTCACGGCAGGCCTACTGGCAGCAGCCTCCCGCACACCGTCCTGACGGACACCTCCCGGTCCCGGTCCACGGCCCCTGGGTCGCGCACGCGCCGGCCTCCCCCGGGAGAACGGGGCGCTCAGCTCTGGGCTGTTGGCCGTACGACGAGTTCGTTGACGTCCACCTCGGACGGCTGGCTGATCGCGAAGGCGATGGCGCGGGCGATCGCGGACGGGTCCATCGCGATCGCCTCGGCGCGCTCGGTGAGTTGGGCGCGGACCGCGGGGTCCGTGACGCCGTCCGTGAAGTTCGTGCGGGTGAAGCCCGGGGAGACGGTCGTGACCCGCACCGAGTCGCCCGCCTCCTGGCGCAGGCCCTCGGACAGGGCCCGTACGGCGTGCTTGGTGGCCGAGTAGACCGCCTGCGTCGGCACGGTGCGGAAGGCGGCGGTGGACGCCGTGTGCACGAAGTGGCCCGCACCCTGGGCGCGGAAGACGGGCAGCGCGGCGGCGATGCCGTACAGCACCCCCTTGATGTTCACGTCGACCATCGCCTCCCAGTCCTCGACCCGCAGTTCGTCCAGCGGGGAGACGGGCATGACGCCCGCGTTGGAGACGAGGACGTCGAGGCGGCCGAAGCGCTCGCGGGCGAGTTGGACCAGCGCGGTCACATCGTCCCGTACGCGTACGTCGGTCGGCAGGTACGCGGCCTCGCCGCCCGCCTCCTCGATCCGTACGGCCAGTTCCTTGAGCCGCTCGGGGCGCCGCGCGCCGAGGACGACCCGCGCGCCGCGCCGTGCCAGCAGCAGCGCGGTGGCCTCGCCGATGCCGCTGCTCGCGCCCGTGATCGCGACGACCTTGCCCGCGACTGCCTCGGGGTTTCCTTCGGGATCTGCTACCAGTTGTGCCATGTCCTCCACCGTAGGAACGGGGCAGGGTATGCGTCCAACGAAACACTCGCATGTGTGTTATGCGTAGGAGTCATGACCTTCCTCGATGTGTCCCTGCCGGGGCTGCGGGTGGTGCGGGAGATCGCGGACCGCGGTACGTTCAGCGCCGCCGCGGCCTCCCTCGGCTACACCCAGTCCGCCGTATCGCGGCAGGTCGCCGCCGTCGAACGGGCCGCGGGCGGGCCGGTGTTCGAGCGCCGGCAGGACGGTGTGCGGCTCACCGCCACCGGCCGCGTCGTGCTGCGGCGGGCCGCCGCCGTGCTCGACGAGATCGACGCCGCCGACCGCGAACTGCGCGGCATGCCGGCGGAGACCGGCACCGTACGCGTCGGTGTGTTTCCGAGCGCGGGCGCGGTCGTGCTGCCGCGCGCGCTGACCCTGCTGCGCCGGGCGCATCCCGGCATCACCGTCGTCAGCCGGGAGGGGCACACGCCCACGCTGCTGCGGGCCCTGCGCGCGGGCAGTGTCGACCTGGCCCTGATCGGCGCGCGCCCGCCCTTCCGCGCCCCCGACGCGGAGGAGCCCGCGCTGGTGACCGAGACGCTGGTCGAGCAGAGCCTGTACGTGGCGGTGCCGACGACCCATCCGCTGGCCGAGCTCGACTCCGTCCCCGTCGCGGAACTCGCAGGACAGCGGTGGATCGCGGGGCGCTCCTCCGACGACGAACCGCACCTGGGCGCGTGGCCCGGCCTCAGCGGGCGGCCCGAGATCGCGCACACCACCAAGGACTGGTTCGCGCGGCTGCGCCTGGTCGCCGCGGGCTGCGGCCTGACCACGGCGCCCGGCTTCTTCGCCGCCGACGCGCCACCGGGCGTACGCGTTCTGCCGGTGCACGGCGGGTCGGACGAGCGGCGCAGGATGGTCCTGGCCCGGCTGCCGGGGCGGCTGCCGGAGTCCGCACGGCGGGTCGCGGAGGCGCTGCGCACGGCGACGGCGGAGACCGTCGTACCGACCGTGTGACCTCGCCTTTCCGCGCGGTCGGCCATGCCGTCGTACCGACCGCGTGACCCGCCCTTTCCGCCCGGTCGGCCACCTGGCCCGGCGCCGCGTGTGCCGTACGGGACAATGGACGCCATGAGTCTGTTCCGGGACGACGGCGTCGTACTGCGGACCCAGAAGCTCGGTGAGGCCGACCGGATCATCACGCTTCTGACCCGCGGCCACGGGCGGGTCCGCGCTGTCGCGCGCGGGGTGCGGCGGACCAAGTCGAAGTTCGGGGCGCGGCTCGAACCCTTCTCCCACGTCGACGTGCAGTTCTTCGCGCGCGGCAGCGAACTGGTCGGCCGCGGCCTGCCGCTGTGCACGCAGGGCGAGACCATCGCGCCCTACGGCAGCGGCATCGTCACCGACTACGCCCGCTACACCGCGGGCACCGCGATGCTGGAGACCGCCGAGCGGTTCACCGACCACGAGGGCGAACCCGCGGTACAGCAGTACCTGCTGCTGATCGGCGGCCTGCGGACGCTCTCCCGCGGCGAGCACGCCCCGCACCTGATCCTCGACGCGTTCCTGCTGCGCTCGCTCGCCGTCAACGGCTACGCGCCCAGCTTCGAGAACTGCGCGCGGTGCGGCCTCGACGGCCCCAACCGCTTCTTCTCCGTCGCGGCGGGCGGCATCGTCTGCGGCGACTGCCGCGTCCCCGGCAGCGTCGTCCCTTCCACGGAGGCGGTCAGACTGCTCAGCGCGCTGTTGACGGGCGACTGGGGCACGGCGGACGCCTCGGAGGACCGCCATGTACGCGAGGGCAGCGGCCTCGTCTCCGCGTACCTGCACTGGCACCTGGAGCGGGGCCTGCGCTCCCTCAAGTACGTCGACACGGGCCACGGCCGCCGCGGCGGCGCCCGCCCATCCGCAGCGCACGACGTGCCCGGCCGCGCGTAGCGTGCGTGCGCCGGGCCGGGCACGGCGCCGGCCGGCCCTCGCCGCGAGGCCCGTAATACGCCGGCTGGCCCCCGCCGCGGGGCCCGGAATACGCTGACGGGGTCTCCGGGCACGGCAGCGGTCAAGAACATCGCGGGTCAGAGCTGTCCGGGGGGCATACCGCCTTCGGGAAGTCAGGAGAGCACGGGGCATGGCACGACTCATGGGGCGTTCCCGCCGCGAGTACAAGACGCCGGAGCCGCACCCTTCCGGTGCCCAGCCGCCGAAGATCCCCGGCGAACTGGTGCCGAAGCACGTCGCGGTCGTGATGGACGGCAACGGCCGGTGGGCCAAGGAGCGCGGCCTGCCGCGCACCGAGGGGCACAAGGTGGGGGAGGGCGTCGTGATGGACGTCCTCAAGGGGTGCATCGAGATGGGTGTGAAGAACCTGTCGCTGTACGCCTTCTCGACCGAGAACTGGAAGCGCACCCCGGACGAGGTGCGGTTCCTGATGAACTTCAACCGCGACGTGATCCGCCGCCGCCGCGACGAGATGGACGAGCTGGGCATCCGCATCCGCTGGGTCGGCCGCATGCCGAAGATGTGGAAGTCGGTCGTGCAGGAGCTCCAGGTCGCGCAGGAGCAGACCGTCGGCAACGACGCGATGACCCTGTACTTCTGCGTCAACTACGGTGGCCGCGCGGAGATCGCGGACGCGGCGCGCGCGATCGCCGAGGACGTCGCGGCCGGGCGGCTCGACCCCTCGAAGGTCAACGAGAAGACCGTCGCCAAGTACATGTACTACCCGGACATGCCGGACGTGGACCTCTTCCTGCGGCCGAGCGGTGAGCAGCGGACGTCCAACTACCTGATCTGGCAGAGCAGTTACGCGGAGATGGTGTTCCAGGACGTGCTGTGGCCCGACTTCGACCGGCGCGACCTGTGGCGTGCCTGCCTGGAGTACGCGCAGCGGGACCGGCGCTTCGGCGGCGCACTGCCCAACCTGGCCGAGCAGCCGGGTCGCACCGACCGGGCCGAGTAGGCGGCGGACGGCGGAGCGGGCGGCGGGCCGAGCCGAAGCCACGGGCGGTGGCCGGCCCGCACCGACGGCCCCCGGCCCGGACGGGCGGTGGCCGCACCAGCCGGGCGGCAACCGCCGCCGGCGCCCGGCCCGGCCACCTGCGTGCCGCTACTTGCCCGCGCAGTCCGCGCACGTACCGAAGATCTCCAGGGTGTGCGCGACGCCCACGTATCCGTGCTGCGCGGCGACCGTCTCGGCCCACTGCTCGACGGCGGGGCCCTCGACCTCCACGGCCGCGCCACACATCCGGCACACCAGGTGGTGGTGGTGCGACTCGCTCGCGCACCGGCGGTATACGGACTCACCCTCCGTAGTGCGCAGCACGTCGACCTCGCCCGCGTCGGCGAGGGACTGGAGCGTACGGTAGACCGTGGTCAGGCCGACGGAGTCGCCCCGGTGCTTGAGCATGTCGTGCAGTTCCTGCGCGCTGCGGAACTCCTCGACCTCGTCCAGGGCGGACGCTACCGCCGCACGCTGGCGGGTGGACCTGCCGCGTACGGGGGGTCCGTCACTGTGCGCGGTCGTCACAGATGCCTCCTGGGCTTCGTGGGGCTTCAACAGCAGTACCTCGTTCACCGCTCCCTCCATTCTGCCAGCCGCCTCCGATTTGATCCGGGGGGTGAGGCCGCCGCTAATCTGAGGTATTCGCCGTTCGCCGTCATCGTAATGAAGAGAGCACCGTGGCCGCCGACAAGATCGACAGCATCGTCAACCTGAGCAAGCGCCGTGGCTTCGTCTACCCGTCCAGTGAGATCTACGGCGGTCAGCGGGCCGCCTGGGACTACGGGCCGCTCGGGGTCGAGCTGAAGGAGAACATCAAGCGCCAGTGGTGGCGCTACATGGTCACTTCGCGCGAGGACGTGGTCGGCCTTGACTCCTCGGTGATCCTGGCCACCGAGGTGTGGCAGGCGTCCGGGCATGTCGAGACGTTCACCGACCCGCTCACCGAGTGCACCTACTGCCACAAGCGCTTCCGCGCCGACCACCTTGAAGAGGCGTACGAGGAGAAGCACGGCAAGGCACCCGCGAACGGCCTGGCCGACCTCAACTGCCCCAACTGCGGCAACAAGGGCACCTTTACCGAGCCCAAGCAGTTCTCCGGCCTGCTGTCCACCCACCTCGGCCCGACGCAGGACTCGGGCTCGGTCGCCTACCTGCGGCCCGAGACCGCGCAGGGCATCTTCACCAACTTCGCGCAGGTCCAGCAGACCTCGAGGAAGAAGCCCCCGTTCGGCATCGCCCAGATCGGCAAGTCGTTCCGCAACGAGATCACACCGGGCAACTTCATCTTCCGCACCCGCGAGTTCGAGCAGATGGAGATGGAGTTCTTCGTCAAGCCGGGCGAGGACGAGAAGTGGCACGAGTACTGGCTGGAGCAGCGCTGGAACTGGTACACGGGCCTCGGCATGCGCGAGGAGAACATGCGCTGGTTCGAGCACCCGGCGGAGAAGCTGTCCCACTACTCCAAGCGGACGGCGGACATCGAGTACCGCTTCCAGTTCGGCGGCGGCGAGTGGGGCGAGCTCGAGGGCGTCGCGAACCGTACGGACTACGACCTGGGCGCGCACGCGAAGGCGTCGGGCCACGACCTGTCGTACTTCGACCAGGAGGCCGGCGAGCGCTGGACGCCGTACGTGATCGAGCCCGCCGCCGGTGTCGGCCGCGGCATGCTCGCGTTCATGCTCGACGCGTTCAACGAGGACGAGGCGCCGAACGCGAAGGGCGTCATGGAGAAGCGCACCGTGATGCGTCTCGACCCGCGTCTCGCGCCGGTCAAGGTCGCGGTCCTGCCGCTGTCCCGCAACCCGCAGCTGTCGCCGAAGGCCAAGGGCCTCGCGGAGGACCTGCGCCGCAACTGGAACATCGAGTTCGACGACGCGGGCGCCATCGGCCGCCGCTACCGCCGGCAGGACGAGATCGGCACGCCGTTCTGCGTGACCGTCGACTTCGACACGCTGGACGACAACGCCGTGACCGTGCGCGAGCGCGACACCATGGCGCAGGAGCGCGTCTCCCTCGACCAGATCCAGGCGTACCTGGGCTCGCGCCTCCTCGGCTGCTGAGACCGCGGGGCCGCTGCCGCGGAACCGGCACCGCACCGGCATCGGCACCACCGCCGGCACCGTACGAAGGGCCTGCCCCCACGGGGGGGACGGGCCCTTCGGGCGTGAGGGCGCCCGCGGCCGGGAGGAGGTCGGCCGACCACACACAGGAACGGTCGACCACAAGCACGAACCGCCGCGC
>NZ_JAIUKE010000063.1 GCF_020176795.1 Streptomyces sp. 8L | reverse complement strand
CTCCTGCCCCGCTGGCCTCTCCCGCCCCGTCTGCTTCTCCAGCCTCTCCCGCCTCGCCGTCCGCCCGGCGCCCCGGGGACGGGCCGCACGCCCCCGACGACCCGGCCGGCCTCACGCCGGAGCCGGCGGACTGAGCGGGAACGGCGGGGTCAGCTTGTCCGCGAGCCAGGTCGGCACCCCGCCGAGCAGCCGCACGAGCCGCCCCGCCTCGGCCCGCAACCGCCCCGCCTCCGGCTCCTGTTCGGTCTCCGCGAGCGACGCGAGCGCGGGCGCCGTGCCCACCAGATAGCCCAGCTCCTCGCGGATGCGCAGCGACTCGGCGAACCCGTGCCTGGCGTCCGCCACCTCCCCCTGCCGCAGCGCGAGGCCCGCGAGATGGCGCCAGGTGAACGACAGCAGCAGGGTGTCCCCGTGGTCCGTGGCCGCCGCGTGCGCCCGTACGTACGCGCCGCGCGCCGACTGGGGCGATTCGGAGAGGTTCTCCGCCACCAGGCCCCGGCGGAAGTCGAGCAGCGCCCGTCCCGGCGCGCCCGGCTCCAGCAGCGCGGCGGCCCGGCCGAGCGCCGCGTGCGCCTCGTCCGTGCGGTCGTGCACCCGCAGCAGGCTGGACAGATAGGCGAGGTGGCCGCGCTCGGACGCCGCGGCGCCGCGTTCGCCGTCCGAGCGCGCCATGGCCTCCGCCGTACGCAGCGCGTCCTCGGCCTCGGCCCACCCCCGGCCGGTGTACAGGCAGCGTTCGACGAGGAGCGAGGCGCGCTGGAGGGCGGGGCCCGCGGCCCGGGCGTGCGGTTCGAGGAGGGCCGCCGCATCCACCCAGCAGCCGCGTGAGCGCAGCCGCCACACCGCGGTCTGGAGCGGGTCGTCACCGGCAGTGCTTCCGGAACCAGACGTCCCAGGCATCACGGAATACGCCACGGAGCCCTCCCCTTGCGCGCCATTGTGCCGAGTGTGAGATGCATCTCAGCACGGATGGAGCGCGGGGCCAATACTTCTGGTGAAATTTTTCACAATCTCACCGGCGGGTCCGGGGCCCGCTGGGGCGGCCGACCACGGGCCCCCGCGCATCGGGCCGTCGCTCGGGGCCTGCGCCCGCCGCCGTGGTTCCCGGCCCGCGGCGGGTGGCGGCGGCGCGGCGTCAGCTCATGCGCAGCGCGAGGTAGAAGTCGAGCTTGTCCTCAAGGCGCGCCAGGTCACGGCCCGTCAGCTGCTCCATCCTGCCGATCCGGTACCGCAGCGTGTTGACGTGCAGGTGCAGCCGGGACGCGCACCGCGTCCAGGAGCCGTCGCAGTCGAGGAACGCCTCAAGCGTGGGGATCAGTTCGGCCCGGTGCCGCTCGTCGTAGTCGCGCAGCGGGTCCAGCAGCCGGGCGGTGAACGCCCGCCGCACGTCGTCCGGTACGAACGGCAGCAGCAGGACGTGCGAGGCGAGTTCGTGGTGGCCGGCCGCACAGACCCGGCCCTGCCGCGCCGCCGCGACCCGCCGGGCGTGCCGCGCCTCCTCCAGCGCGCCGCGCAGCCCCTCCGCCGAGTGCACGACCGCCGACACGCCGAGGGTGATCCGGCCCTCGCCGTCCAGTCCGGCGGCGAGCGGCTCGCGGACAGCGGCCACGACGTCGTCCGCCGGGGGACCGGAGCCCCGCGCCCCCCGCCTGGACCCCGGGGCCCGGGCCAACGGGCGGACCGCGGCCCCCCACGCCCCGCACCCGCGGGGGCGCGGTCTTTTAGGTGGGTGTGCGCGCGGAGGGGGGTGGGGGCCGGTGGTCGGGCGGGGGGGG
>NZ_JAIUKE010000062.1:28889-38034 GCF_020176795.1 Streptomyces sp. 8L | reverse complement strand
CCCCGCGGTGGGTGCGCGGCCCCGCGCCGCCCTGGCCGGCGGCGCGCGGCGCGCGCCCCGCGGCCACGACGGCGCCCGCGGGGGGCCCGGCGCCGCGCGCCGCGTCCGTACCGCCGGACAAAGCGTTGCCCGCCGGGTCCTGGTCCGGGGCGGAGGCTGCGGCCCCCGACGCACGCCCGGCGCCAGGGCCCGAGACGGATTCCGCCCCGCCGCCCCCCCCCCCCCCCCCGCCGGCCCCCCCCCCCGCGCGGGGCTCCCCGTCCGTGAGGGACTCGGTGTCCGTACGGGATTCCACCGCGCCGCCGTCCGCCGCCCGCTCCCCGCCGGGCGGCAGCGGTACGAGTGCGACGGCCTCGTCACCCGTGTGCGCCACCGCCACGCGGTCCGCCGCCCGGCCGCCCGGGCGGGCCGGCGTCGCGAGGATCTCCTCCAGCACCGTCTGGAGCACGGCCGGACTGCCGGGCGCGGCCCGCGGCCCCGACCACTCCAGACTCGCCACGACGATCTGCCAGTTCGGCGCGGCGCCGCCGCCCGGCAGCAGCACCGGCGCCGCGACCCGCAGCCGCGCCGCGATCTCCGCGGGCGCCGCGCCCGCCTGGACCAGCTCAAGGATCTCCTGCGCCAGCCTGCGCCGTACGGCGTGCGCGGCATCCCGCCGGTCGCGCTCCACCGCGATGAGCTGGGTGACGCCCTGGAGCAGGTCGAGCCGCTCCGCGGGCCAGTCGCCCGCGTCGGCCTCCACCGCGAGCAGCCACTCCGACAGCGCCCTCTCGCGCGGCTCGCGCGGCACGTACTCGACCGGGTCGCCGCCGCGGCCCGGGCCCCGGATCGCGAACAGCGAGTACACCGTCGAGTCGATCACCGCGCGGTAGGGGCCCCTGCGCCCCGTGCGGGCCGCCGCCAGATGCGCGGCGGCGAGCCCCGCGGCCCTGCCCTCCGGCAGCGGCGCGCCCGAACTCGCGACGCGCCGCCCGGTCGGCGAGAGCACCCAGGCCCGCAGGTCGAGGTCGGAGCCCAGCAGGTCGAGCACCGCGTCCGGGCCGCCGCCCGCCGGTCCCGACGTCATCAGCCTGCGGTGCCGGTCCACGACGGCGGCGAGGTCGCCCGCGCGCTCGCCCGACACCTGCCGGACCACGTGCTCGGTGACGGTCGCGAAGGACACCGCCGTGTCCACCGCGAGCAGCGGCAGCCGGTGCCGCGCGCACGCCGCCACCAGGTCGTCGGGGATGCCGTTCAGATCGGCCTCGCCGACCGCCAGCGCCGCGACGCCCGCAGCCGCCAGAATCCCGACGAACGGTTCGGAGTCGGCGGCGTCCCGCCGCCACACCAGGCCCGTCAGCACCAATGCGCCGGGAGACAGGTACCGGCTCGGGTTGCGCAGATCCGTCGTCATCACCCCGCGGACCGGGCGGTCGAGCTCGTGCTCTCCGCCCAGCAGTCTCAGGCCCAGGCCCTCGGTCTCCAGCAGTGCGCGCAGCCGCATCGTGTCGTCGCCGTTTCTCGTCGTTCGTGCGTCTCCCGCCGGGAGCCTGGCCGGCAGCCGCGGAGACGCGGGGAGGTCGGGAAGTCGGGGAAGTCGGGATGAGGAGGACCGCACGCCACCGGGACGGGACGGGACCGTGAGGCTGCCGGGACCCCCGTCGTCCGGCATTCGTTCGAATCTACAAGACCGGGCGGCGCACCGGCCAACCGCTTCATGGTTTCCGTGACTGCACCGGACGGAGCACGCCTTGTGTACTGGGGCCACGCAGCGTCAACAGCTCATGAACACCAGTCGAGCACACCCCGGCCGGGTCCACCGCCCGCCGGGCCGGCCGTCCCCGGATCTCGCAGACCGACCACGAAGATGAAGAGAGCCACGCATGGACTTCCTTCGCCCCGCGAGCTGGGAGGAAGCGCTCGCCGCCAAGGCCGCGCACCCCACCGCGGTGCCCATCGCAGGGGGCACGGACGTCATGGTCGAGATCAATTTCGATCACCGCCGGCCCGGACACCTCCTGGACCTCAACCGTGTCGCCGAGCTCTACGCCTGGGAGGTGGGGGAGGGGAGCGTACGCCTCGGCGCGTCGGTGCCGTACGCCCGGATCATGGAGCACCTCCGTGCGCAGCTGCCCGGTCTCGCGCTCGCCTCGCACACGGTCGCCTCCCCGCAGATCCGCAACCGCGGCGGTGTCGGCGGCAACCTCGGCACGGCCTCGCCGGCCGGGGACGCGCACCCCGCGCTGCTCGCCGCGGGCGCCGAGGTGGAGGCCGAGTCCGTACGCGGCAGCAGGCTCATCCCGATCGACGACTTCTACACGGGCGTCAAGCGCAACGCGCTGGAGCCCGACGAGCTGATCAGGGCCGTGCACGTGAAGAAGGCCACCGGGCCCCAGCAGTACTCGAAGGTCGGCACGCGCAACGCCATGGTCATCGCCGTCTGCGCCTTCGGGCTCGCCCTGCACCCCGAGACCCGCACCGTGCGGACCGGCATCGGCTCGGCCGCACCGACCCCCGTGCGCGCCGAGGCCGCCGAAGAGTTCCTGAACGCCGCCCTCGAAGAGGACGGGTGCTGGGACAGCGGCGCGCCGCTCGCCCCCTCGGTGGCCGCGCGCTTCGCGGAGCTCGTCACCGGAGCCTGCAACCCCATCGACGACGTGCGCGGCACCGCCAGGTACCGCAGGCACGCCATCGGGGTCCTCGCCCGCAGGCAGCTCGGCTGGACCTGGGACCAGTACCGCGGCACCCGCACTCTTGAAGGAGCTGCGTAACCCATGCGTGTGAATTTCACTGTGAACGGCCGGCCGCAGGAGGCCGACGACGTGTGGGAGGGCGAGAGCCTCCTGTACGTCCTGCGCGAGCGGATGGGCCTCCCCGGCTCCAAGAACGCCTGCGAGCAGGGCGAATGCGGTTCCTGCACGGTCCGCCTGGACGGCGTGCCGGTCTGCTCCTGCCTGGTCGCGGCCGGCCAGGCCGAGGGCCGCGACGTCGTCACCGTCGAGGGCCTCGCCGACTACGCCATGGAGCGCGAGCTGACCTCGGCGGCCACCCCGCCGGCCGGGCCCGCCGCCGCGCCGACGGGGACGCCGCTCGACGCCGCCAGGCGCTGGCAGGCCCGTCCCGGCCTCGCCGCCGACTCCCTGACGGGGGAGGGCCTGCCCCTCTCACCGGTCCAGCAGGCGTTCATCGACGCGGGCGCCGTCCAGTGCGGCTTCTGCACCCCCGGCCTGCTCGTCGCCGCCGACGAGATGTTGGAGCACAACCCGTCGCCCACCGACGCGGACATCCGCGAGGCGCTGTCCGGCAACCTCTGCCGCTGTACGGGGTACGAGAAGATCCTCGACGCGGTACGCCTCGCCGCGGCCCGGCAGAGCGGGGGGAACTGACGATGCCGCAGCAGCCACGCGTCACACCGGGCCGCCTCACCCAGGGCACCGGCGCCAAGGGAGGCATCGGCGAGTCCACCCTCCGCCCCGACGGAACCCTCAAGGTCACCGGCGAGTTCGCGTACGCCTCCGACATGTGGCACGAGGACATGCTCTGGGGCCACACCCTGCGCTCGACCGTCGCGCACGCGGAGATCCGGTCCATCGACACCGCGGAGGCGCTCGCCACCCCCGGGGTGTATGCGGTCCTCACCTACGACGACCTGCCGACCGACGTCACCCACTACGGCCTGGAGATCCAGGACACGCCGGTGCTCGCCCACGGCAAGGTGCGCCACCACGGCGAACCCGTCGCGCTGGTCGCCGCCGACCACCCGGAGACCGCGCGGCGCGCCGCCGCGAAGATCAAGGTCGACTACGCGGAACTGCCCGTCGTGACCGATGAGGCCTCCGCCACGGGAGAGGGCGCGCCGCTCGTCCACGAGCACCGCGACGACCACCACTCCGGCCACGTCCCGCACCCCAACATCGTGCACCGGCAGCCCATCACGCGCGGCGACGCCGACGCGGCGGCGGCCCGCGCCGATGTGATCGTCTCGGGCGAGTACTACTTCGGGATGCAGGACCAGGCGTTCCTCGGGCCCGAGTCGGGGCTCGCCGTGCCGTCCGAGGACGGCGGCGTCGATCTGTACGTGGCCACCCAGTGGCTCCACTCCGACCTGCGCCAGATCGCGCCGGTCCTGGGGCTGCCCCCGGAGAAGGTCCGGATGACGCTGTCCGGCGTCGGCGGCGCCTTCGGCGGCAGGGAGGACCTGTCGATGCAGATCCACGGCTGCCTCCTCGCGCTGCGCACCGGCAAGCCCGTCAAGATCGTCTACAACCGGTTCGAGTCGTTCTTCGGCCACGTCCACCGCCACCCCGCACGGCTGTGGTACGAGCACGGCGCCACCCGGGACGGCAAGCTGACGCACCTGCGGTGCCGCATCGTGCTCGACGGCGGCGCCTACGCCTCCGCGTCGCCCGCCGTCGTCGGCAACGCCGCCTCGCTGTCGGTGGGGCCCTACGTCGTCGACGACGTCGACATCGAGGCGCTCGCCCTCTACACCAACAACCCGCCCTGCGGCGCGATGCGCGGCTTCGGCGCGGTCCAGGCGTGCTTCGCCTACGAGGCGCAGATGGACAAGCTCGCGAAGGAACTCGGCCTGGACCCGGTGGAGTTCCGGCAGCGCAACGCGATGAGCCAGGGCGCGGTCATGCCCACGGGCCAACGTGTCGACTCGCCCGCTCCCGTCGCCGAACTGCTGCGCCGGGTCAAGGCGAGGCCCCTGCCGCCCGAACAGCAGTGGGTCAGCGCGGGCGAGGCCGCCGACGTGCGCGCCCTGCCCGGCGGCCTGTCCAACACCACCCACGGCGAGGGCGTCGTGCGCGGTGTCGGCTACGCGGTCGGCATCAAGAACGTCGGCTTCTCCGAGGGCTTCGACGACTACTCCACCGCGCGGGTGCGGCTCGAAGTCGTGGCGGGCGAACCCGTCGCCGTCGTACACACCGCGATGGCCGAGGTCGGGCAGGGCGGCATCACCGTCCACGCCCAGATCGCCCGCAGCGAGCTCGGCGTCTCCCAGGTCACCATCAACCCCGCCGACACCCAGGTCGGTTCGGCGGGCTCCACCTCCGCCTCCCGGCAGACGTACATGACGGGCGGCGCCGTCAAGAACACCTGTGAGCACGTGCGCGAGAAGGTGCTGGAGCTCGGCCGCCGCAAGTTCGGCACCTACCACCCCGCCTGGGCGACCGCCGAGCTGCTGCTCGAAGGCGGCAAGGTCGTCACCGACGGCGGCGAGGTGCTCGCCGGCCTCGCCGACGTACTGGAGGACGAGGCGATCGACCTGGAGCTGGAGTTCAGGCACCGGCCGACCGAGGCGTTCGACCTGCGCACCGGGCAGGGCAACGGCCATGTGCAGTACTCCTTCGCCGCACACCGCGCCGTGGTCGAGGTCGACACCGAACTCGGCCTCGTCAAGGTGGTCGAGCTGGCGTGCGCGCAGGACGTCGGCAAGGCCCTCAACCCGCTGTCGGTGCTCGGCCAGATCCAGGGCGGCACCACCCAGGGCCTCGGCGTCGCCGTCATGGAGGAGATCATCGTCGACCCGAAGACCGCGCGGGTGCGCAACCCGTCCTTCACCGACTACCTGATCCCCACCATCCTCGACACCCCGACGATCCCCGTCGACGTGCTCGAACTCGCCGACGACCACGCCCCGTACGGCCTGCGCGGCATCGGCGAGGCGCCCACTCTCTCGTCCACCCCCGCGGTGCTCGCCGCGATCAGGAACGCGACGGGGCTCGCGCTGGAGCGGACCCCGGTACGCCCGGAACACCTCACCGGCACCGACGCCTGAGGGCGCGGAGCCCCGGGAGGCACACCAAAAGAACAACACAACAGAACAACACGCACAACAGAACAACACGTACAACAGCACAGCACCTCACGCGCGGCACAGCGCCGCACCGTCACACCGCGACACCCTCCTCGTGCCGCGACAGCCGGACCCTTCGTTCGTCTCGGGCCGTCCCCCGGGTCGTGCAGCCACTTACCATCCCAAATCCCTCTCGCCGCGCCGCGGACCACCGCGGCCGGCGCGGGTGCCCCTTTGAACCTTGGGAGCAGGCATCATGACCCCATCGCAGGTAGCCATGACCCCGGCCGAGGAAGCGGGCGAGGGCTCGCGTCCCCCGGCCGGCCGGTCCTGGCTCGACCGCTACTTCCACATCTCGGCCAGAGACTCCACCGTCGCGCGGGAACTGCGCGGCGGCATAACGACCTTCATGGCCATGGCCTACATCCTGCTGCTCAACCCGCTGATCCTGTCCGGGCAGGACGCCGCCGGCCACACCCTCGCCCAGAAGGCGCTGATCACGGCGACCGCCACCGGCGCCGCCTTCACCACACTGCTGATGGGCTTCGTCGGCAGGGCGCCGCTCGCGCTCGCGGCCGGCCTCTCCGTCTCCAGCGTGGTGTCCACGCAGGTCGCGCCCGTGATGACCTGGCCGCAGGCGTTCGGCATGTGTGTCATGTACGGCATCGTGATCATGCTGCTCGTCGTCACGGGCCTGCGGGAGCGGGTGATGAACGCCATCCCGCTGCCGCTGAAACACGCCATCACCATGGGCATCGGGATGTTCATCGCGCTGATCGGCCTGGTGAAGGCCGGTTTCGTGCACCCCGCGCACGGCGGCAACCCGCTCTCGCTCGGGCCCGCGGGCCAGCTCGTGGGCTGGCCAGTGCTGCTCTTCAGCGTCACCCTGCTGGCGATCTTCATGCTCCTGGCCCGCAAGATCCCGGGCGCCATCCTCATCGGCATCATCGCCGGCACGGTCGTCGCCGTCGTCCTGAACGCGGCCGGGGTGGTCGACCCCAAGCAGTGGGGGAGCGGCGCGCCCGCGCTGCACGGCAGCGCGGTGTCCATGCCGGACTTCTCCCTCTTCGGCGACCTGCGGTTCGGCGGGTGGAGCCAGGTCGGCGGGCTGACCGTCGGGATGATCGTGTTCACCCTGGTGCTCGCCGGCTTCTTCGACGCCATCGCCACCATCATCGGCGTCGGCAACGAGGCCGGACTCGTCGACGCCAGGGGCCGTATGCCGGGCCTGTCCAAGGCCCTGTTCATCGACGGCACCGGCGGTGTGGTCGGCGGCGTCGTGGGCGGTTCCGGCCAGACCGTCTTCGTCGAGTCGGCGACCGGCGTCGGCGAGGGCGCGAGGACCGGCTTCGCCTCGGTCGTCACCGGACTGCTGTTCGCCGCCTGCCTGTTCTTCACCCCGCTGACCCGGATCGTGCCCGGCGAGGTCGCCGCGGCGGCCCTGGTCGTCATCGGCGCGATGATGATGCAGAACGCGCGCTTCGTGGACTGGAGCGACCGCGCCGTCGCGCTGCCGACCTTCCTCACCGTCGTGCTGATGCCCTTCACGTACTCCATCACCGCGGGCGTCGCGGCCGGCACGGTCTCGTACGTCGCCATCCGCCTCGCCCAGGGCAGGGCCAGGGAGATCGGGCCCTTCATGTGGGGGCTCACCGTGATCTTCGTCGTCTTCTACGCGCTCCATCCCATCGAGTCGTGGCTCGGCGTCTCCTGACACCGCCTCTGACTCCGACTCCGCCTCCGCACAGCCGAAGGAGAACCACCATGCTGGACATCGCCGAAGCGCTGCACCGGTGGGCCCGGCAGGGGCGCGACTTCGCCGTGGCCACGGTGGTGGCTGTCAGCGGCAGCGCGCCCAGGATGCCGGGCCCCCCCCCCCCCCGCGCCCGCGGCCCCCCCCCCGGGGGGTGGGGGGGGGGGGGCCCCCCCGCGGGCCCCCCGGGGGGGGGGGGGGGCGCCCCCCCCCCCGGCCGCCGGGCCCCCCCCCCCGCCGCCCCCCCCCCCCCCACCGCCGTGGGATCGGTCTCGGGCGGCTGTGTGGAGGGCGCCGTCTACGAGTTGGCCGCGGAGTCGCTCAGGACCGGGGACAGCGTGCTCCAGCGGTTCGGCTACAGCGACGAGGACGCGTTCGCCGTCGGACTGACCTGCGGCGGTGTCATCGACATCCTGGTCACCCCGGTACGTGCCGACTCGCCGGGCAGGCCCGCGCTGGCCGCCGCTCTCGCCGCCTCCGCGGCGGGGGAGGCGGCGGCCCTCGCCCGGGTCGTGGACGGGCCGGCCGGCCTGCTCGGCGGCGCCCTGCTGGTACGCCGGGACGGCACGTACGAGGGAGGGTTCGGCGGGCCCTCCGAACTCGACCGTACGGCGGCCGGGGAGGCGCGGGCCCTGCTGGCGGCGGGCCGCACCGGCACCGTCGAGATCGGCGAGGACGGCTCGCGCTGCGGACGGCCCGTCACCCTCTTCGTCGAGTCGAGCGCCCCGCCGCCCCGGATGATCGTGTTCGGCGCCATCGACTTCGCGGCGGCGCTCGTCCGCATGGGGAAGTTCCTCGGCTACCACGTCACCGTGTGCGACGCGCGGCCCGTCTTCGCCACCCGCACCCGCTTCCCCGAGGCCGACGAGATCGTCGTGGACTGGCCGCACCGCTACCTCGGGGCCACGTCCACGGACCACAGGACCGTGCTGTGCGTGCTCACCCACGACGCCAAGTTCGACGTGCCGCTCCTGGAGGTGGCGCTGCGGCTGCCCGTCGCGTACATCGGGGCCATGGGCTCGCGGCGCACCCACCAGGACCGCCTCGGACGGTTGCGCGAGGCCGGGCTGACCGACGTCGAACTCGCCGCGCTGCGCTCACCGATCGGCCTGGATCTCGGGGCGCGGACCCCGGAGGAGACGGCGCTGTCGATCGCGTCGGAGATCGTCGCCGTATGCCACGGCGGTACCGGTGTGCCCCTCGCGGGCGCCGGCACGCCGATCCACCACGAGGGGCCGGGGCCGCTGCGGGTGGGGTCGGCGGCCAGATGATCACACCGGTGCGCGCCCGGCGTCCGGGAGCCCGGCGCGCCGGATTCCTTGGCGCGCAAGGGTGCGTGCAAGGGGTGTTGCGCGGAAGGCACCGCGCGCGGGGGCGCGTGCACCGGCAGCGCCACTGGTGCGCAAATGTCTGGATTCCGTAACCCGTTCCGGGACTTTTCACCACCTTGGTGAACGGTCCCGCACAGTGTGACCGCGCCCGCCGATCGGCCGGGCGCAGGCACTGTCGGGGGCCCCGGGGGGGGCCGGGGGCCGGCGGGGTTCAAGTTGAGCTCCGCAGCCCGCCCCGCCCCGGGGCGGGGGGGGGCGGGCGGGGGGCCCGGGGGGGGG
>NZ_JAIUKE010000062.1:0-28881 GCF_020176795.1 Streptomyces sp. 8L | reverse complement strand
CCCTAACCCGGTCCGGGTATTTTCCCCCCGTTTGGTGACGGGCCCCCCCCTGGGCCCCCGCCCCGGCGGCGGGGCGGGGCGCTGGCAGGGTCGGCGCCCGGGGCGGGCGCCGTACGCAGGAGGTATCCATGTTCAGCTCCGCATCACGCACCGCCGCGGTCCTGCTCGGCGCGGCCGTGGTCCCCGCCCCGGCCGCCCCCCCCGCCCCCGCGGCCGGGCACGCGCCCGCCCACCGCGCGCCGCACTCACCGGTCGTCGTCGGCTACGTCCAGTACGACAGCCCCGGCCACGACAACCGGTCCAACAAGAGCCTGAACGGCGAGTACGTCACCGTCTCCAACACCGGCAAGAAGGCGGTCAACCTCAAGGGCTGGACGCTCTCGAAGGACAGCCGGCACGTCTACCACTTCAAGAATCTCCGCCTCGCCGGGCGGTCGTCCGTGCGCGTCCACACGGGCACGGGCCGCGACACCGGCCGCGACGTCTACCAGGACAGCCGCCACTACATCTGGGACAACAAGGACACGGCGACCCTGCGGGACAACCACCGGCACGTCGTCGACACCAAGCACTGGTCGGGCAGGCGGGAGCGCTGAGCCCCCGCTGAGCGGCCGGGCGCGGCCCTTCGCGGCGCGCCCGCCCCGCGGCTGACCTCGCGTCACCGGCGCGCCGCCGTCCCCTGTGGGCGACGGCGCGCCGTGGCGTGCGGCACCGCAACCCGTGTCCTGGAGGCGGTCGTTCAGGCCCGCCGCGACCGGGGAGAGCGTGTGAGCAGGGCTCCGGCGCGGGCCGTTCCGCGCCGTGACCCCCCACGGGCACGGCGCGGAACGGAGGCGGGCACCCCGTCGTGGGAGCGCTCCCGGGGAGTGTCCCGCGCGTTCCCGTGCGTGGCAAGGGGTGACCGGAAATCCATAGGCCGGCCACGCAGGACCATCGCGTTCCGCGCGCGATCCGAACGGGCCCGGCGAGTCGGTCACTCTCCGGTGAGGTGGGCCGTCAGGCGGCGCAGCAGGGCGACGGACTCGCTCAGCCGCCGCTGTTCCCCGGGGTCGAAGGTCTCGCGGACGGCGGCGCCGAGAACGTTCGCGCGCCGGGTGCGCTCCCCCTGGAGGCGGGAGCGGCCGGCATCGGTCAGGTGCAGCAGCAGCTTGCGGCCGTCGTCGGGGTGCTGCACGCCGCGTACGAGGCCGTCGGCGGAGAGGTCCTTGACCGACTTGGCGGCCGACTGGTGCGAGACGCCCCGCAGGCGGGCGAGGTCGGCCGTGGTCAAGGGGCCGCGCCGGTCGAGGAATCCGAGGACGGCGGCCTCGCCGGGCGGCATGCTGTCGACGGTCCGTACCGCCCGGACCAGTTCCCCGAGTGACAGCCGCAGCTCCTCGGCCAGCGCGTCCGCGTCCATGAGGTCATCCTATCCGGAGTCACGGAGTGTGGTTGTACAGTTCGGTTGTATAGTTATGCAACCTGGTTGTACAAATGATCTGCATAAAGGAGAGGGATACCGGTCATGGAGCTCACCAAGTTCGGTCATGCGTGCGTGCGGCTGGAGAAGGACGGGCGCCGCCTGGTCATCGACCCGGGCGGCCTGAGCGACCCGGGCGCGCTGGAGGGCGCCGACGCCGTGCTCGTGACGCACGAGCACTTCGACCACTTCTCCGAGGAGGTGCTGCGCCGCGCGGCCGAGGCGCGTCCCGGGCTGCGCATCTGGACCAACTCGTCCGTCGCGAGCCAGCTGGACGGCCTCGGCGCGCGGGTCACCGCCACCGGGGACGGGGACGCCTTCACCGCCGCCGGCTTCGACATCCGCGTGCACGGCGCCTGGCACGCGGTCATCCACCCCGATGTCCCGCGCATCCCCAACATCGGGTTCCTCGTGGACGACAGCCTCTTCCACCCCGGCGACGCCCTGACCGTCCCCGAGGGCCCCGTCGGTACGCTGCTGCTGCCCGTGCACGCGCCCTGGTCGACCGTCGGTGACCTGATCGACTACGTGCGCGAGGTCGCCCCGCGCGATGCCTACGCCGTGCACGACGGCGCCCTCAACGACATCGGCACCGCGATGGTCGAGGGTTTCCTCGGCGAGCGGGGGCCCGGCCTCCCGGCCCTCTACCGCCGGCTGGCCCCGGGTGCGAGTGCCCGCATCGGCTGAGCGTCCGGGCCGGCGCGGGGCGCGGAGGGCCGGACCGTCCCGTCGTGTGCGAGGTCATCAATGCCGGCGGCCCCACGCTTGCCTGACGGGCCGTCAACTCTTATTTGGCCCCTGTGCCCCCGTTTCAATATCATCCGGCGATGATCATAAGTAAACGGCCGGCGGTCGCCGCGTGCGCGCTGCTGGCCGCCTTGACCTTCGGGCTCCTCACCCCCACGACCGCCCTCGCCGACGACGGGTCCGACGCCACG
The DNA here is from genome assembly GCF_020176795.1 of Streptomyces sp. 8L. GTDB lineage: Bacteria > Actinomycetota > Actinomycetes > Streptomycetales > Streptomycetaceae > Streptomyces. The sequence continues at coordinate 26,484 of NZ_JAIUKE010000062.1, read as the reverse complement.
GCGGCGGACGCGCCCACCGCGAAAGTCGATCTCGTCCTCGACGTCAGCGGGTCCATGAGCACCCGCGACATCGACGGGCAGACCCGTATGACCGCGGCGAAGCAGGCCTTCGACCAGGTGCTCGACGGGGTGCCGCAGGGCGTCGACCTCGGCATCAGGACACTCGGCGCCACCTACCCAGGCAAGAGCCTCAAGCTGGGCTGCAAGGACACCAAGCGGCTCTACCCGGTGGGGCCGCTGGACCGCGAGGAGGCCAAGACCGCCGTCGGCACGCTGGAGCCCACCGGATGGACCCCCATCGGCCCCGCGCTCCTCGCCGCCGCGGACGACCTGTCGGGCGGTGACGGCAGCCGCCGTATCGTCCTCATCAGCGACGGCGAGGACACCTGCTCGCCGCCCGACCCGTGCGACGTCGCCCGTGAGATCGCCGCCAAGGGCATCCACCTCACGATCGACACCCTCGGCCTCGTGCCGGACGCCAAGACCCAGGCACAGCTGTCCTGCATCGCCGAGGCCACCGGCGGCACCTACACCTCCGTGAAGCACCGGTCCGAACTCTCCGGCCGCGTCGGCCAGTTGGTGCACCGCGCGGCCGACCCCGCGGCCACGCCCGTCGCCACGAGCGGCGCCGACGACTGCTCCACGGCACCGGAGCTCAAGCCGGGCCTGTACAGCGACCGCGAGCAGTTCGCGCAGCACCGCTGGTACCGCGTCGCCGTGGCACCGGGCCAGGAGCTGCGCGCCTCGGTCAGCGTCGCCGACGACCGGCCGGTCAACCCCGACTACGGCGTGCTGTTGCGCGCCGTCACCACCCACGGCCGCGAGATCGTACGGGGCCAGGAAGCGGGCAGCGGGCGCACCGACGTCATCTCGACGGGCCTGCGCTACCCGAAGCCGGACACGTCCTCGTCCGGCTCGTCCTCGGGCGACGACGGCACCGCACCCGCCGAGACCGTCTGCCTGGAGGTCAGCAACTCCTACTCGGCCCCGGCCTCGGTGAAGACCTCGCCGGGCCTGCCGGTCGAGCTGGCCGTGAACCTGGTCGACGCGCCCCACGACGCCTCGGACGCCGCGGCGTTCGGCCTCGGGCGCGGCTGGTGGCTGATCGGCACACTGATCGTCGTCGGCTTCGTGGCGGGAATCCTGTGGGGCTGGGCGTCGCGGTGGCGCATCGCGATCTGGAGGTCGAACTGATGCGGGCGATACGTATGGGCGCGACGCTGCTCCTCGCGGCGTCCGCGGCTCTGGCGGGGGCGGCGGGCGTGGCCGTGGCGGACGGCACGTCGCCGTCGCCGAGCGCGTCGGACGGCGACTCGGCGGGGCCCACGGAGGCCGGTACGTCCTTCCGTACGGCGCAGCTGTTCCAGTCGGGCACGCATGCCACGGCGGATGCCTCGTCGGGCGACTACCTGTACTGGCGCGTCCCCGTCGACACCGGGCAGCGGCCCACGGTGGACGCGAAGGTCACCTTCCCCGACACATCGGCGCGCAAGGGGCCGACGACCTGGCAGGTCGATGTGTACGACGGCCTGCGGCGGCGGCAGCCGTGCGTGTACGGGGCCCAGACCAGGACGCTGGCGCCCGACCAGGACTCGGTCGAGCTGCACTGCACGCTGCGTACCGTACGGGCGTGGGCGGAGCCGTGGTCGAACGACCCGCTGCCCGGCGACTACTACATCCGCCTCACCGCCGTCGCGGCGGGCCAGGGCGACCTGGGGCTGCCGATGTCGGCGGACGTGTCCGTCGACGCGCCCTCCAAGGGCGGCGCGTTCGCCGTGGGCGGCAAGCTCGCGGCCCCGCTGGTCCCGGGTGCGGCGCTCTCGGACAGCTCCGACGACAGCTCGGACGACAACTCCGACGGCAGCTCGGGCGACAGCTCCGACGACGCCTCGGAGGCCTCGCCCTCGCCGTCGGCGGAGAGCGTGACGCAGGCGTCGGACGAGCCGGACGGCGGCTGGTCGTCCGGCTGGTGGACCGACCGCTGGCTGTGGACCGGCGGCGGCGCGGTGGGTGCCGCGCTCGCCGGGGTCGGCGGCTACCACGTGACCAGGCCGCGCCGGCGGCCCACCCCGCCGCCGGGGTACTGACCGGGCCGGGGCGGTGGCCGGAGAGAGCCACCCCCTCCGACCGCCGTTCTACCCGACCGCCCGTACCACCGCGGACAGCTTCGCCGGCCCGGGGACCGGACCACCCGAGGGGACCGGGCCGGGCAGTACGGACGTCCGGCGGGCGCACGCGAGCCGGTTCTCCGCCCGCGACGCCGTCGCCGTGGCCGCCGTTCCCACTGCCGCTTTGGCGGCGCGCGGTGCGACGGTCGTACGGGGATCGATCGTCACGAGCGGCGCGCCGAGCGGCTCGGCGAGCGAGCGCAGCGCGGGCTCGGCGAGCATCACCCAAGGCTGCTGATCGCCGAAGACCGCGGCCAGACGCCGCCTGCTCGTGAACGCCACCGCCGTGCGCGCACCGCCCGGCGTGCGCGCGAAGCGAAGCTGAGTGCCGCCGGCTGAGCCGATCCGCACCGGCACGTACAGCGGACGGCACGAGCGCGGGTCCGCCGCGGCGGGCGCGAGGGCGGCGGGCGCGGCGATGGCGGCAGGGTCGGGGTCAGCGGCCTCGTCCGAGCCCTCGGAAGCGAGGAGCTCCATGGTGTCCTCCCACAGGAGATCGGGCCGGCCGGACCGGTGTCCGGCCGATACGGGGAAGTTATGCCCGCCCCGGGCGCGTCGAGCGGGCCCATGACGGCGCGTTGACCCTCCCGAGCTGGATATTCACGCGCTCCTGACGTCCTGTTCGAGCGGTGTCGCGGCCGGTGAACGTACGCGCGGCCCCGCCCCGTAACGCCTCCGTCATCCCGTGGCCACGCCCGGTGAAACACACGGCTCGTATCGTCCCCGCGCAGGGGCGCGGCGCTGTGTCCATCCCTGCGCGCCCGGTCGCCCCCTCCCCGTTCCCCACCCGAGGAGCACCGCATGGCGATCGACGACGCACCTGCCGCGAAGACCACCGCACCGCCCGGCGGGCGGGCCGGGGCCCAGGCCAAGGAGACGCTGGAGGACTACACGCTGCGTTTCGCGCCCCGCTCCTACCGGCGCTGGACCCCGGCGATCGTGGGCGCGTCCGCGCTCGGCGGCATCGCGTACATGGCCGACTTCTCCATCGCCGCCGGAGTCGGCGTGGCCCACGGAACCGTCAACGCGCTGCTGTCCATCGCCATCGCGGCCGTGATCATCTTCGTCACCGGCCTGCCGCTCGCGTTCTACGGCGCCCGCCACAACATCGACCTCGACCTGATCACCCGCGGCGCCGGATTCGGCTACTACGGCTCGGTCGTGACCTCGCTCGTCTTCGCGAGCTTCACCTTCATCTTCTTCGCCACCGAGGGCTCGATCATGGCGCAGGGCCTGCGCTTCGCCCTGCACGTCCCCCTGTGGGCCGGCTACCTCGTCTCGACACTCGTCATCATCCCGCTGGTCGTCTACGGGATGAAGGCGCTGGCGAAGCTCCAGAGCTGGACCAACCCGCTGTGGCTGGTGCTGATCGCGGCGCCGCTGGTCTACCTCCTCGTCACCGAGCCGTCCACGGTGTCGCACTGGCTGTCCTACGAGGGCGCCGACCACCGCGGTGTGAGCACGGCCGCCGTGATGCTCGGCGCCGGTGCCTGCCTGTCACTCATCGGGCAGATCGGCGAGCAGATCGACTACCTGCGGTTCATGCCGCCGCGCACCGAGGACAACCGGCGGGCCTGGTGGACGTCCGTCATCCTCGCGGGCCCCGGCTGGGTGTTCTTCGGCGCGCTCAAGCAGGCCATCGGCGTCTTCATGGCGGTGTACGTGATCGGCGCGGTCGGCTCGGCGGCGGCCGTGGAACCCATCGAGCAGTTCACCGGCGTGTTCGAGCGGATGATGCCGTCCTGGCTCGTGGTGCCGCTGGCGCTGGTCCTCGTCGTCCTCAGCCAGGTGAAGATCAACGTCACCAACGCCTACTCCGGTTCGCTGGCCTGGACGAACTCGTTCACCCGTGTCACCCGGCACTACCCGGGCCGCCTCGTCTTCGTGCTGGTGAACCTGGGGTTCTCGCTCGCGCTGATGGAGGCCGACATGTTCAGCTTCCTCAACAACCTGCTGAGCTTCTACTCGAACTGCGCGATGGCGTGGGTCGTCACCGTTGCCACCGACATCGGCGTCAACAAGTACCTCCTCAAACTCTCCCCGAAACAGCCGGAGTTCCGGCGCGGCATGCTCTACCCGGTCAACCCGGTCGGGCTGACGTCGTTCCTCGCCTCGTCGGTGCTGTCCATCGCCGTCTACTTCGGTGCCTTCGGCCCGGGCATCCAGCCGTACTCGCCGCTCGTGGCGGTGGGCATCGCCGTGCTCGCCACACCGCTGACGGCCCTCGCCACCCGCGGCCGGTACTACCTGAGGCGCTCGGACGACGGCATACCGGAGCCGCGCACCGACGCCGACGGCAACCCCAGCGGCACCCTCCACACCTGCGTGGTCTGCGCCGAGGAGTACGAGCGCCCCGACATGCTGGCCAGCGCTGCGGGCGGTGTCATCTGCTCGTTGTGCCTGTCCACGGACCGTACGGGCAGGCACATCCTGCCCGCGGACCCGCCGCGGCGGGGACGGTCGGGCGCCCGCCCCGCCGCGCCGGAGCTCACCCCGTGAAGGAGTCCCCGGTGACCGTGACCCTTGCGGCCCGCCGCCGTGTCGGTGGACACCGTGCTCAGGCAGCTCCCCGACGCCGGGTCGGTGATCGTGGGCGCGGTCCCGGTGTAGCTCGTCCCGGCCTCCGTACCGACCGGCTTGCCGTAGGTGACCGTGACCTGCTGGCCGCAGCCCGCGGTGACGTACGGCTCGATGAAGCCGCCGTCCGACGCCTTGAACCGCCCGGACGAGGAAGGCAGTTCGAAGCCGCCGATGTGGGCGACGGAGGCGCCGGTGTCCAGGTTCACGACGTCCCCGGTCATCGACTGGGTGTCGCCGCTGACCCCGGCGCGCTTGAGGACGAGGCCGTAGTCCGTGCCCTTCGTGTAGTCGAAGCGCACCGCGCAGCTCACCCCGGCGCCGCCGTCCGCCCCGTACGAGCAGTGGTCGTCGCTCGTGGTGGCATCGGCGTTGAAGGAGCTGAAGACCGCCTGGAGTTGCGGATGCCCGTCGGGCCCGGCCGGCTTCGGCTGGAAGCCCGCGTAGGGCCGCGTCCCGCTCTCCAGCGTGGTGTAGAAGGCGAAGTACATGCCCGCCGCGTCCGGCGCGGACTCGAACGACATCGGCAGGGTGAGCTGGGAGACCGAGGTCGGGGCGCCGGTCGACCAGCTGCTCGTCGGCGTCGACGCCCAGGAGGAGCCGGTCATCGCGACGCCGAGCAGCGCGGCTCCGCCGGCGACGGTGGCCACCCGCGCCAGCGCCCGCCTACGGCCGGGGGTTTGCGCGCGTGCGGTGGTGTGCGCCGGCTTCGCGGCGCATTCGTCGCGGGTCTCCGCGGTGGTGTTTTCCTCAGATGTACGCATGTCACCCTCCAGGGGAATGCCGTGGCCCGGCGGCCAGGGCGCTACGGGGTGGTGCGAGGCCGGCGGACCCGGGAGGGGCGCCGGCGCGGTCTCTCACCGGCCTTCGGGGAGCCCGGTGTCGAAGTGTGCGGCCAGACGCGGATCGAGCGGGGGAACGGCGACGGCGCCGCCGCCCGTCCGCAGTGAGGTGGTGGCGCAGGCGCCCGCCGCCACCGCCATCCGCGCGGCCACCGGCGAGGTGTCGGTCGGACGCCCGTCGCGGACGAACCGCACGAACTCGTCGACGAGCAGCGGGTCCGCGCCGCCGTGGCCCGCCGTGTCCTGGAGATCGGGGACGGGGTACTCGGCGTCGGGCTCGGCGCGGTAACCGGACCTGCGGCTGTTCCACACGCGGACGGTGGCGCCCGGCCCGTCGCCGAAGTTCTCAAGCCGCCCCTCGTCGCCGATGACGGTGTAGTTGCGCCAGTAGTCCGGGGTGAAGTGGCACTGCTGGTAGGCGGCCAGCACCCCGTTGTCGAGACGCATGTTGACCAGCGACACGTCCTCCACGTCGATGACCGGGTTGAGGCCGCGCTGGGTGTGCGGCGGCCAGTGCCCGTCGCGCGTGTACCAGTCGTCGGGCTTGGGTTCGCCCGGCTCCCTGCGGTGCGCGATGGAGCCGTAGACCATCAGGTCGCCGAGGGCCTGGACGGTGGTGGTGTAGCCGCCGGCCAGCCAGTGCAGCACATCGATGTCGTGGGCCGCCTTCTGGAGCAGCAGCCCGGTGGTGTGCCGCCGCTCCGCGTGCCAGTCCTTGAAGTACCAGTCGCCGCCGTACCCGACGAAGTGGCGCACCCACACCGTCTTGACGGTGCCGATCTCGCCCCGGGTGATGACGTCCCGCATGAGGCGGACCATGGGCATGTGGCGCATGTTGTGCCCGACGTACAGCGGTGTGCCGGTCTCCCTGGCGGTGGCCAGGATCGCGTCGGCGTCCTCGACCGTCGTGGCCAGCGGCTTCTCCACCAGGACGGGCTTCCCGGCCCGCAGCGCCTCGTCGGCGAGCGCCGCGTGGGTGTGGTCGGGGGTGAGCAGCAGGACCGCGTCGATGTCGGGCGACGCGATCACCTCCCGGTGACCGGCCAGCGTACGTACGCCGTCGAGGCCGGCCTCGGCGAGCGCACGCGCCGCCGGGTCGGGGTCGGCGAGCAGGGTGACCCGCGAGCCGTGGCCCGGCCGGTGGGCGGTGCGGGCCAGCGACCCGCGCAGGCCGTAGCCGAGCACGCCCAGGCGGAGGTCGGTGGTGGTCACGTCGGCATCAGTCCTTTGAGGAGAAGAGGGGAGAAAGCCCGCGGCGTCCAGAGTGCGGCGGCCACTCCTGCGGGCCGGTCAGGGATGCACGCGGACATCCGCGAGACCCACTCCCGCGCCGCCCGGCGCAGTGACGCGGACATACCTGCCGCGGGCGCGGAGGCCGCTCAGTACGCTGGGCCGCAGCACGCTCCCGCTGAGGGCGACGGTCGTGGCGTGGGCGAAGTCCGGTGTCGTGCTCACCGACACCACCGCGTCCTTCGTCGTCATCGACGCGTCGTTCCACAGCTCCACACTGCCGATGCTCCGCACCCGCCCGAGGTCGACCTGCCACCAGGACCCCGGCCGGGCCGTCGTCCCGCTGTCCGTGGTGGTGTCGCCGTCCAGCGCCGCGTCCGCCGTGGCCGTCCCGTCCGTCGTGGACTGGGTGGCGTGCCCGGCGCGGGCGAGGTCGGGCAGCATCGGGTCCACCGCGGGAGCGCCCGCGCCCGCGCGGGCCGCGACGGCGAGGGCGGCGGCGGGCAGCGTGTCGAGGCCGGTGTGGTTGCCGCTCAGGGTCGACCCGGTGCCGGCGGGCGCGGGCGCGGAGGTGTCGGTCCAGTTGCCCCGTACCGTGTTGTCGATCCCGTAGTCGGCCCAGTTCGACACCCACTTGAAGCCGACGCGGGTGACGACGTTGTGCTCCACGGTGATGTGGGAGGACTGCTCGTCCAGGTACACGCCGTTGCCGTCGAGCTGGGTGTTGCCGTAGGCGGCCCGGTCGATGTAGTTGTCCGCGATCACCGCGCCCGGCTGGTCGCCCTGGGTGTAGACGGCGCCGCCGTCGTGCTGCCCGTCGGCGACGCGCATCACGTCGGAGATCCGGTTGCCCGTGATGCGGTTGCCGTGCAGCTCCGCGGTGCGGGCGTTCGGCTGGTTCCAGCCCCAGCCCACCGAGATCCCCGCGTAGGGCAGATCCCGGAGGGTGTTGTGGTCGAGGGTGAGGTGCTGCTCGTACCCCGCCCAGATGCCGACGGAGTCGGTGTAGTCGAGCCCCGTGTGGTCGATGGTGTTGTACGCGACGGTGTTGCCGGAGCCGGTCAGAGCGGCGGTGGGGTGCGGGTCGGTGTCCCCGATGTACAGGGCGCCCGAGGAGATCCCGGTGAAGCGGGAGTGCCTCACCGAGGAGTCCCGCGTGCCCTGTTGGAAGATCACACCCGCGCCGCCCAGCCGGCTGAAGGTGTCCCGCTCCAGGGCCACCCGGCGCCCGCCGCGCACGGTGACGGCGGCGGCCGGCTCGGTGTAGTGGCTCCCGGACATGTCGGCGGGCCCGCTCTCACCGGTCAGCGTGAGGCCGGCCTGCGTCCCGACGTACCCGTCGGCCGTGTCCGGCTGGTCGTAGGCGGCGTAGGCGAAGCCGAGGCCGGAGAGTGAGAGGTCGTGCGCGCCGTCCAGCTCCACGAGGTGCTCGGACGCCGGAGCCACGGTCTCGGCGTGCCGCATGTCCTCGCCGGGACGCGGCAGGTAGGTGACGGTGCGCCCGCCCGAGTCGTAGGCGAACTCGCCCGGCCGGTCGATGAGTTCACGGGCGTTCTCGAACCACGCGACCCCGGTGTAGCCGCTGGAGTCCACCGCCGTGCTGTCCCAGGAGGGGCCGGTGCGGCCGGTGCCGCTCGACGCGTTCTTCCAGCAGGGCTCGGCGAACGTCATCCGGTCGCCGTGCACGGCGGTGACGCGGCAGCGGTACATGCGCCAGCGGACCTTGATGACGGCCTCGGCGCCGGTGGCGTCCGCCCACCCGTCGATCCCGGTGGCCCTCGCCCCGCTCATGCCGTCCTTGTCCGCGTCGCAGACCTCGGCGGAGCAGGCGGCGCCGCGCGCCCGCGTGGCCCGTACGCCGTTCACGAACAGCTGCCGGGCGTCGGTGCCCGCGGGCACCGGTGCGCTCCAGGTGCCGTCCCCGTTCTCGTGCCAGCCGCGCAGTGTCTCGCCGCCCGACAGGACGGGGTGGGCGCCGGGCGCGGCCTCCCAGGAGACCGTGGCGCCGTCGCGGCCGGAGTCCGCCGCGCCGAGCCGCAGCGGCGACGTCATGGGGTAGGTGCCGCCGAGCAGCTCGACCCGGAGATCGCGGCCCGGGGAGCGGGCGATCCGGGCGCGGACGCTCGCGCGTGCGCCCTCCAGCGAACAGGGCCTCGCCCTGGTGCAGAGGGAGCCGGAGCCGGTGGGCGAGGCGTACGAGACGGCGGTGGGCGCCCGGTGCGCGGCGGGCGCGGCGACGGCGGGGGAGAGCCCCGCGGTCAGCAGCGCCGCCGCGGCGAGCGGTGCGGCGAACAGGGGTCGTTTCACGCGGTCGCACTCCATTCGGGATGGCCGGGCATGGGCGGGTTGGCGGGGGCGAACAGCCAGGCGCGCAGGAACGGGTCGAGCGAGGCGTCGCGGCCCGTCGCGACCGCGTGCCGGATGAAGTCCTCGCTGGTCACATTGGAGTCCCGGTGCAGCCGAGGCCAGTTGAGCATGATCCGGTCGAAGGCGGGACCGCCCACGCGCAGCCGCAGCGCGTACAGGACCAGGGCCCCGCCGTCGTAGATGTTGGTCCCGCCGAGCGCGTTCGGCAGACCCGGCGGGCCGTCCTTCGCGCGCACCGCGTCGAGGCCGCGGTAGGTCTTCTCCATCGTCGCGGCCATGGACGACCAGCCGTGCTCCTCGCCGTAGAGCGCCGCGTAGTACGTGGCGGGGCCCTCGTTGAGCCAGGCCTGCTGCCAGTCCTTCGGCGTCACCGAGTCGCCCCACCACTGGTGGGTCAGCTCGTGCACCATGGTGTTCTCCCACGCGGGGTGGCCCTGCGCGTCGGGCTTGAACCAGTTGGTGCCCATCAGGGTGAGCGTCTGGTTCTCCAGCGCGTCGGTGTACCCGCCGTAGATGTGCAGCCCGTACAGCGAGAACGGGTAGGGCCCGAACTTCGCCTCCAGCCAGGCGAGATGGTCCGCCGTACGGGCCACCACCGGGGCGTACGCGTCCTCCTCTCCGAGCGGTACGACGTGCCGCAGCGGCAGGCCCCGGTGGCTCGCCCCGTACAGGTAGGTGCCCCGGACGACGGCGATGCCGCACAGCTCGGTCGCCATGCGCTCGGCCAGTGCGAAGTGCCACACCGTACGGTCGTCGGCGCGGCGGGTCTTGTGGGTCAGCCGCCCGTTGGCCGTGGCCACATAGCCCTCGGGGGCGCTGATGTGGAAGGTCCAGGTGGCCTTGTCCGAGGGCGTGTCGTTGCAGGGGAAGAAGGTGTCGGCGCGGGAGGACTGGGCGGCGCAGGCGAAGCCGCCGTCGGCGCCGAACACCCAGCCGCTGAGGCCGCTGCGCGGGGCCTTGCCGTTGCCGTGGTAGCGGATCTGGGTGGTGAACCCGGCGCCGTTGTGCAGTGGGGCGGCGGGCGTGACGGTCAGCTCCTGGCCGCTCTGCCCCTCGGACAGCGCCCAGGCCGCCCGCCGGCCGTTCACGGTGACCGCGTCGATGGTGTGTCCGTCGGTGTCCAGGTTGAACGACGACAGGTCCTGGGTGGCGTGCGCGCTGATCCGGATCGTCCCGGTCAAGTCGTAGGTGACCGGGGTGAAGTCGAAGGTGAGGTCGTAGTGGTCGACCTGGTAGCCCCCGTTGCCGAGGGTCGGGAAGAGCGGGTCGCCGACTCCGGGGGCGCCGGGCCGGGGGTCGAATCCCCGTGCCCCGGCGGGCCGTGCGGAGGCGCTGGGCGCGCCTACGGGCACGGAGGCGAGGGCGGCGCCCGCGCCGAGCCCGAGGACCGCGCGCCGGCCCGGGGCGCCGCCGCGTGGACCGCGCGCGGTGGTGCCGTGCGGGCCGGAGGCGGTGTCGGCGCCCGGACCGTGGACGCTCGGGCGGCTCACGTGTGCGCCCCCTTCTGCGCGGCCTCCTCGAACTCGGCCCGGGCCTTCTCCCCGCCCGCTCTCAGGTACTCCTTGGCCAGCTGTGCGAACCACGACATCGGCTTCCTTCCGGTGATGAGGTCCTTGATGCCGTCCCCCTCCAGGCTGAGCAGGCTTCCGTTGCCCTTGGAGTCCCAGGTCGGGGACGAGTAGGCGAGCGTGGGGTCCTCGGCCATCCGCGGGATCATCTCGGCGAACGCGGCATGCGCGTAGCGGACCCCCTTCTCGGAGGTGGGGCTGAAGACGGCGGGCACCGCGGAGCCGAAGAACTTCCAGGGGGTCGCGGTGTCCAGCACACCCTTGTCGGTGAGGACCGGGTTGCCGTGCGCGTCGCGCCGGAAGTCGGTCCCCTCCACGCCGTAGTTGATGAGGGTGTACTCGGTGCTGCCGAACGGTGCGGCGGCGAAGTCGGCGAATGCGAGGAGTTGCCGCACCCGTTCGCCGGACGCCTTCTTGATGTGGACGTTCGACAGCGAGATGTTGTCCGCCCACACCAGCGGATGCGGCCCGAACGGCACCATCGGGCGGGTGTCGAAGGACGGGTCGACGGAGGACATGGCGTCCAGGTAGCCGGTGCCCGGCGTGAGGTAGTCCGGCATGCCGTCGTACACGTAGGCGGCCTTGCCGCTCTTGAACAGGTCGGTGTACTTGGACTTCTGCGCGCCCGACATCCCGATCGTGCCGGGGTAGAAGCAGCCCGCCTTGTACAGGCCGCGCAGGATCTCGACGGCGTGGCGGAACTCGGGTGTCTCCAGCCGGTGGGTGAACTTCCCCGTCGCCGCCTCGAAGCGCCAGTCCTTCGGCGCGCCCGCGCTCATGGCGACGAGGTTCGTCGCACCCGCCATGATCGCGTACTCGTTCCTGGACGGCCTGGTCAGCTCCTTGCACAGCTCGACGAACCGGTCGAGCCCGGTGATCTGCCCCAGGTCCGTGACGCCCGCGCGGGCGAACAGGTCGTGCCGGTAGAAGCCCGCACCGCCGGTGCCCGTACGGGAGATGGGTATCCCGTAGAGCTTGTTGCCGAAGATCGCGTCCTGCCAGGCGGCCTTGGGAATCGCCGCGAGGTTCGGGTAGTCCCGCACCGCGTCCCCCGCCAGGTGCGGGGTGAGGTCCGCGCACTCCGCGTCGAAGAAGGCCACCTTGTTGTCGACGCCGCCGGTCTCCGGGTACTCGAAGATGTCCGGCAGGGCGCCACCCGCGATCATGGTCGAGAAGCGGGTCGGATAGTCGTCGCTGGGCACCGCGACGACGTCGACCCGCCCGCCCAGCAGATCCTCGATGGCACGCCAGGCCGGGTTGTCCGAGCGCTGCGGCGGGGGCGGCAGGAACGTCTCGGTGGCGGCCTTGATCGGGCTCGCGCCCTTCAGCGGCTTGCCCCGGGTCGCCCGCAACAGCCGCGCCGGGTAGCGGAAGAACCCCTGCGGCACACCGGAGGCCGTGCCGGGCAGGTCGGGCCTCAGACCGATGTTCCGCACGGAAGTACGGGGCAGCAACGCGTCGCTCTTCGCCTCGGGTTCCGCGGCGATCGCACCGTCGCCGCAGGCGGCGAGGGCGGGGCCCGCGGCGAGAGCGAGGCCGAGACCCGCGCCAAGACGCAGCAGTGTTCTGCGGTCGACCGGGGCGGTGGGGGACATGCGTGACTCCTTGGCTTCGGTGTCTTCGGGGCGAGGGGATGGCCGCGAACGGGGTCAGCCTTTGACGGCCCCGGTGAGCACGCCCTTGGTGAAGTACCTCTGGAGGAAGGGGTAGACGAGCAGGATCGGCACCACCGCGATCACGAGCACGGCCATCTGCACCGCCTCCTGCGGGGCCACCGCCTCGCCCGTCGCCGCCCCGCTGAGGCTCTGGCCCTGGAGGACGTAGGTGCGCAGCACCATGGGCAGCGGCCACTTGGCGGAGTCGTCCAGGTACAGCAGCGCGTTGAAGAACGCGTTCCAGTAGGTCACCGCGTAGAACAGGCTGACGACCGCGATCACGGCCTTCGACAGCGGCAGTACCAGGCGGACGAGGATGCGCAGGTCGCCCGCGCCGTCCACGCGCGCCGCGTCGTACAGCTCCTGCGGCAGGTTCATGAAGAAGGCCCGCAGCACGACCAGGTTGAAGGCGCTGACCAGGGTCGGCATCACGAGTGAGGCGTACGTGTCGTACATGCCGAGCGAGCGCACGAGCAGGAAGTTGGGGATGATGCCCGCGTTGAACAGCATCGTGAACAGCGCCGTCATCAGGATCGCCCGTGACCCGGTCACCTCGCTGCGGGACAGCCCGTACGCCATGCAGATGGTCACCAGCAGGCTCGCGGCCGTGCCGAGGACGGTGACACCGACACTGACCAGCAGCGCGCGGGTCACCACACCACCTGCGAACACCGTGCGGTACGCCTCCAGTGTGGGGTGCGCCGGCCACAGCACCAGACCGGTGCTGCGGACGATGTCCGTCTGGGACGCGAAGCTGGTGGCGACGACGCCGAGCAGCGGATAGACCACCGCGAGCACGACGAGGACCAGCACGATGCCCTTGCCCCAGCGGGCGACCGGCCCCTGCTTCTCCATCCACGGCGGCCTGGCGTCCCGCGTGCGGACGGGCGGGGGGCCGCCTCGGCGGAGGCGGTCGATTCAGCGGTCAGCACCGCGGTACACCCCCTCGTGGCCGAGCCGGTGGGCGAACTTGTTGGCACCGATCACAAGGCCCGCTCCGATCGCGGCCTTCACGAGGCCGACGGCGGCGGCCACGCCCCAGTCGTTGTCCCGGATGCCGTGGTAGTAGACGTACGTGTCGAGGACCTCGCCGGCGTCCGGGCCGACCGCGTCCCGCTGGAGGAGTATCTGCTCGAAGCCCACCGACAGGATGTTGCCCAGGTTGAGGATGAGCAGCAGCACGATGACCGGGGAGATCCCGGGCAGTGTGACGTGCCAGAGCCGCCGCCAGGGGCCCGCCCCGTCGATCGCGGAGGACTCGTAGAGCCCGCGGTCGATGGACAGGAGCGCGGCGAGGATGATGATGGTCCCCCAGCCCGAGTCCTTCCACACCAGCTCCAGGGTGAGCAGCCAGGGGAAGGCGTGCGGGTCGGACATCATGTCGTAGTGCGGGAGCCCCACCTTGCCCATCAGGCTCGGCAGGACGCCCGCGCCGCCCAGGATCTGCTGGAAGACGGAGACGATGATGACCCAGCCGATGAAGTGCGGCACATAGATGACGCTCTGGACGAACCTGCGGACCCGTTCGCCGGCGATGCTGTTCAGCAGGAGCGCGAGCACGATCGGGACGGGGAAGAAGAACACCAGCTGGATGAGGGCGATCTCCAGCGTGTTGCCGGTCGCCGACCAGAAGGCGGCCTGCTCGAACGCGCCGGTGAAGTTGGCGAAGCCGTCCCAGGCGCTGTGCATGAAGCCCAGGTAGGGCTCGTAGTCCTGGAACGCCACCACGTATCCGAGCAGGGGCACGTAGTGGAAGACCACGAAGTACAGCAGGCCCGGCAGGGTGAGCAGGAGCATCACCTTGTCGCGCTTGATCCGCTGCCACAGGGACAGCCGCCGGGCCGCACGCGGTGCTCGCGCCGTCGGGCGGCGGCCGGTTCGATCCAGCGGTGGACCTGTTGCGGTGTCGGCCATCGGGGTTCCCTCTTCGGCGAGTTGACGCAGGTGCGCCCTGGGTCCTGTCCCTGGGCCGTCTCCCCGGCGCGGGGAGCGGGGATCGGTACGGGAGTGGGCTGCTCTGCTGCGGCAACGTAGTAAGCGGTTACGGTCCCGTCAATACATTCGGGCGAAGATCCGTGTTGCTTCCTCGTCGCGCCGTCATTCCAGTTCGGGAAAGTGCCAGCTCAGCGGCGTGTGAATCGAGTTGGCGGCCCGCTGCGGTTCCTCCCGCCTTGACGGTTGCCCGGTCGCGTCCCTAGCGTGCTGCCCTGACAGAACACGCTTACTATTCGGAGGCAGGGTGCGCACCACCGACGAGGCACCGGCCCGGCCCGCGGGTGGCGAGAGCGCCGGCGTGACGAGGAGACCGCGCGCCCTCCTCGCCATGAACCCCGCCCTGACAGGCGAACTCTTCCCCCCGCAGGTCAGAGGCCGGCTGGAGGAGTGGGCCGAACTGAGCCTCCCCGAAGCCGTCACGGACTTCCAAACCCCGTCCCCGGCCACCCTGGCCCTGGTCGAGGTGCTCGTCACCGGATGGGGCTGCGCCCCCATCGACGCGGCCCTGCTGGCCAGGACGCCCCGGCTGCGCGCGGTCATCCACGCGGCGGGCACCGTGAAGACCTTCCTGCACCGTGACGTCCTCGACCACGGGGTCGTGGTCTCCTCCGCCGCCGAGGCCAACGCCGTCCCCGTCGCCGAATTCACCCTCGCCGCCATCGTGTTCGGCGCGAAGCGGGCCTTCTCGCTGTCCCGGGTGTACACGGACCGCCGCACCCACCGCACCCCGGACGACTTCGACCGCTACGCCTGGGTGGGCGGGCACGGACTGACCGTCGGTGTGATCGGCGCGTCCCGGACCGGACGGCGCGTCATCGAGCTGCTCTCGCGGACCCTCGAAGCCCGGATACTGCTGTACGACCCGTACGTCGACGAGGCGCGGGCGCGGGCGCTCGGCGCGGAGCCGTGCGACCTCGACACCCTGCTCGCCGGCAGCGACGTGGTCACCGTGCACGCCCCCGCGACCCCGCTGACGCACCGGATGCTCGACGCGCGCCGCCTCGCCCTGATGCGCCCCGGCGCCCTGCTGGTCAACACCGCGCGGGGCAGCCTCGTGGACACCCAGGCGCTCACCCCGCACCTGGTCAGCGGCAGGCTCGACGCGGTGCTCGATGTGACCGACCCCGAACCCCTGCCCAGGGACCACCCGTTGTGGGACCTGCCCAATGTGTTCCTCACACCGCACCTGGCGGGGGCCCAGGGCAACGAGGCGGCCCGGCTCGGCGCGGGCGCCGTCGAGGAACTGCGCAGGTACGCCCGCGGAGAGCCGCTGCGCCACCCGGTCCGCGCCGCGGACTGGGACCGCACGGCATGAGCGGGCCGGGCGCCGCAATAGGCTGGACCGGTCACGACCGCGTACAGGGAGAGGGGCCCATGCGCCGCGCAGACAAGGCGAACGGCGGAAAACACCGGGCGACCGTCACCGACGTGGCGGCCCACGCCGGTGTGTCCACCGCGACCGTCTCCCGCGTACTGAACGGCAACTACCCGGTCGCCGCCGCCACCCGCGCCAAGGTCGAGGCGTCCGTGAGGGAGTTGGGCTATGTCGTCAACGCGCACGCCCGCGCCCTGGCCGGCTCCTCCACCGGCACCGTCGGCATCATCGTCAACGAGGTCATCGACCCCTTCTACGCGTACATCGCGCGGGGCGTCGAGCGGGAGGCCGCACGGCAGGGGAGGCTGTGCCTCGTCTGCTGCACGCAGGGGGACCCGGAGCGCGAACTCGCCTTCATCGACCTGCTGGACGAACGGCGCGCCGACAGCATCGTCGTGGTCGGCGGCAGCATCCAGGACCGCCGCTACACCCTCGAACTCTCCACGCGTGCCCGCCAACTCCACGCCCGGGGCGCCCTGCTGGTGCTCTGCGGCCGTCCCCCGCTCGGCGACGGCGTACCCATCGCCGGGGTCGAGTACGACAACGAGGGCGGCGCCTTCGCACTCACCGACCACCTGCTGACGCGCGGCCACGAACGCATCGTCTACCTGGGCGGCCCGCCCCGGCTCTCCACCACCAGGGACCGGCTGGCCGGACACCGCAGGGCGCTGCGGACACGCGGCGCGTCGCCGGACGCGTCGCTGCTGCGGACCGGCGCCTTCAGCAGGAGCTTCGGCCACCGGGAGATGGCCGAAGTGCTCGCGGACGGCACCGAGTTCACGGCCGTGTTCGCGGCCAACGACATCGTCGCCGCCGGGGCGGCGCAGGCGCTCGAAGAGGCCGGACTGCGCGTACCCGACGACGTGTCACTCGTCGGCTACGACGACATCCCGGTCGCCCAGGAGATGCGGCCCCGGCTGACGACCGTACACATTCCCCTGGAGGAGATGGGGCGCCAGGCCGTGCGGCTCGGACTCGGCACCGCGGCCGGCGACGACTGGCGCGAGCCCGAGTCCGGCGTGCTGAGGCTCGGCACCCACCTCGTCGTCCGTGACTCCGTCGCTCCCCGGGACCCGCGGCCCTAGGCCGTGTCCGCAAAGTCGCGCCCGGCTCGCGAGGCCCGCCGCGAGGCGACCCCCACACCCCGAACTGCCACACCGGGCCCGGAACCCCGGGCCCGCATCCGGGCCGCACCCATCCATGTCAGGAAGGTCCCGTTGATCCCGCCGTTCCTCACACTCCCTCCCACGGACCGCGTACGCTCCTCGCGCACCGGCTGGACCCGCGCCCACTGGGAAGCGCTGGCCGACGCGCTGCTCGACGGCGTCGCGCCGTACGCCTCGCCGCGCGGCGCGCAGTACCGGCTGCCCGGCCGCGGCTCGTGGTCCGGTGTGGCGCTCGACGGCCTCGAAGGCTTCGCCCGTACCTTCCTGCTCGCCGCCTTCCGGATCGCCGGCGCGGGCGGTGCGGGCGGTGCGGTGGACGAACGGCTCGTCGAGCGGTACACGCGCGGCCTCGACGCCGGCACCGACCCCGCGTCGGGCGAGGCCTGGCCCGCCCTGACCGACTGCTCCCAGCAGATGGTGGAGGCCGCGTCCGTCGCCGTGGCCCTGCACGAGACGAGGCCCTGGATCTGGGACCGGCTCGAAGCCCCGGTGCAGGCCCGCGTCGTGGCGTGGCTGTCCGGCTTCAACGGCGCCCGCACCTGGGACAACAACTGGCGGCTCTTCCAGGTCGTCTCCGAGCAGTTCCTCGCGTCCGTCGGCGCGCCCCACCGCACCAAGGACATCGAGTCCGGCCTGGAGCGCCTGGACGACTGGTACGTGGGGGACGGCTGGTACACCGACGGAGACGGCCGCAACTTCGACTACTACGGCGCCTGGGCCCTGCACTTCTACCCGCTGATGTGGGCGCGGATGGCCGGCGGCGACGCGGGCGGCAGGGCCGCCGTCCTGCGGGAGCGGCTCCGCCTCTTCCTGGGCCCGTACCCCCACTTCTTCGGCGGCGACGGCGCGCCCGTGCACCAGGGGCGTTCACTCGCCTACCGCTTCGCCGTGACCGCGCCGGTGTGGATGGGCGCCCTGGCCGACTGCTCGCCGCTGAGCCCGGGGCTGACCCGCAGGCTCGCCTCGGGAGTGGCCCGCCACTTCGTGGAACGGGGCGTCCCCGACGAGCGCGGCCTGCTCCCGCTCGGCTGGTACGGCACGTTCCTGCCCGCCACCCAGCCCTATTCGGGCCCCGCCTCCCCGTACTGGGGCAGCAAGGGCTTCCTCGGGCTGCTGCTGCCGCCCGACCATCCGGTGTGGACGGCCAGGGAGGCCCCTCTCCCGGTCGAGCGGGCCGATACGTACACGGCGCTGCCCGCACCGGGCTGGCTGCTGCACGGCACCCGCCACGACGGGCTCGTACGCCTGGTGAACCACGGCAGCGACCACCAGTCCCCGAGCGGCCCGGCCGAGGAGGACGACCCGCACTACGCCAAGGTGGCGTACTCCACCGCCACCGCGCCCGAGACGGGGCAGAGCGCGCTGGGCAGCGCCGTCGACGGCCGGCTCGCCCTGCTCTCCGCGGACGGCGCCCCGTCCCCGCGCGGGCGCGTCCAGCTCCTGCGGTGCGGCGGACGCTCCGCCACCTCCCGGCACGAGGCCCGCCCAGCGGGCCGGGCCCGGGCCGTGCCGGTGGAGACCACCAGCGTCCTGCACGGGCCCTGGGAGATCCGGGTGCACCGGATACGCGCCGAGGCCGGACTCCCCCTCGCGGAAGGGGGCCACGCGGTCGCGGGCCCGCGCGAGCCCGTCGCGCGCACCGGCCCCGGCTGGGCGCTCGCCCGCACCGAGGACGGCCTCACCAGCGCGGTCGTCGCCCTGTACGGCTGGGACGACGGCGGAGCCGAGGTGGACCGCCATCTGGGGACGAACGCGTTCGGCACCCACTCGGCGACGCCCCGGCTGAGCGGGCGCACCGCGAACGGCACCGGCGGCGCCGGCGGTACGGACGGCGCCGAGGGCGGAACGAGCGTGCACGTCACCCTCGTCCTGCTCGGCAGGGACGCCGCCGACCCCGAAGCGCTCGCCAGAACGACGCGCTGCGACGTCGAGGGGGAGCGGGTCACGGTGCGCTTCGCGGACGGGTCGCGCGTCGAGGTCGACTGAGGGAGCGCGGCCCCTGACCGGAGGGAGCCGGCCGGGGAGCGTCCCCGGTTACGGCAGCAGCCCGGCCCTGCGCGCCGCCACCACCGCCTCGAGCCGAGTATGCGCGCCCAGTTTGCGCATCGCGGAGCGCAGGTAGCCCTTCACCGTCTCCGGCCGTACGCCCAGCGCCTCGGAGGCCGCCGCGTTCGTGGCACCGGCCGCCACGCACGACAGCACGTCCACCTCGCGCGGCGCCAGGGCGGCCTGGCGCGCCGCCGGTCCTCGCGCGGGCGCCGCCGCGCCGGACAGCCGGGCGCACGCGGCGAGCAGCGTCCCGCGCAGCTCCGGGTCGGCGATCCGCGAGGCCAGCGCCCGCAGTTCGCCGTGGGCGGCCCGCACCTCCTCCCAGGCGCCCGAGGCGGCACCGGGCTTCGCGCCCGCGCCCGGATCGGCGTCGAAGGAGGCTTCGGGGCCGCCCGCCCGCGCCAGCAGCCGCCGCGCCTCGTCCCGTACGGCCAGGGCCTGTTCGACGTCCCGTGCGGCGGCGACCGCGGCGTCGAACACCCGGTCCCCGATCGGCAGCGGCGCCCGCAGCGCCCCGTACAGGACTCCGCGTACGCGCCGGTGCACGACCACCGGCACCGCGACGACCGAGCGCAGCCCCTCGGCCGCGACCGCCGTGTCGTACTCGTGGCTGATGTGCCGTGCCACCGTGTAGTCCGCCACCCCGCACGGCCTGGCGAGCGCGAGGGCCTTGCCGCCCACGCCGTGCCCCGACGAGATCAGCAGACCGCGCAGGGCGGGCGTCGCCGCGCCCGTCAGCTCGGTCAGCCGCAGGCTCGCCGCGTCGTGCAGCAGCCCGCCGAACGCGATGGGCAGCCCCGCCGATCTGCGCAGTCCGAGCAGCGCCGACCGGATCTCCTGGGAGTCGCCCGCACCCGACACGTATCCGTACCTCCACCGCGTTTCCTGGACACCCCCGTTCGGGGGTGGTGAGACCTGTGACACTGATTACACGATGCGGGGCACGGGTCCGGCAATGAGGCCGGCGACGAGAAGGGCACCACATGACGTCAGGCGGCACCACAGGCCCCGGCACGGCGCCGGACGGCCCCACGGGGCGGTTCAGGGCGGCTCGCGACTTCCTGCTGGCGCACCGGGAGGACTACCGGGGCGCCTGCGACGGGTTCGTCTGGCCCCGGCCCGCGTACTTCAACTGGGCCCTCGACTGGTTCGACCGGATCGCCGAGGACCCGCGGAACGCGGACCGGCTCGCGCTGCACATCGTCGAGGAGGACGGCACCCGCACCCGCCGTACTTTTCCCGAGATGGCGGCCCGCTCGAACCAGGCCGCGAACTGGCTGCGCGCGCAGGGCGTTCGGGCCGGCGACCGCGTCGTGGTGATGCTCGGCAACCAGGTCGAGCTGTGGGAGACGGCGCTCGCCGCGATGAAGCTGCGCGCCGTCGTCATCCCGGCGACGCCGCTGCTGGGCACGGCCGACCTGCGCGACCGGGTGGGGCGCGGCGGCGCCCGGCATGTGATCGTGCGGGCCGCGGACACCGCCAAGTTCACCGGCGTACCGGGGGACTACACCCGCATTGTCGTCGGCGCGGGCCCCGGCGCCGGGCGCCCGGCACCCGCCGGATGGCGGCTGTACGAGGAGGCGTACGCGGCGCCGGCGGGCTTCGAGCCGGACGGCCCGACCGCCGCCGACGACCCGCTGATGCTCTACTTCACCTCGGGCACCACCGCGCGCCCCAAGCTCGTGGAGCACACGCACGTCTCGTACCCGATCGGGCACCTCGCCACGATGTACTGGATCGGGCTGAAGCCGGGCGACGTGCACCTGAACATCGCCTCGCCCGGCTGGGCCAAGCACGCCTGGTCCAACCTGTTCGGGCCGTGGAACGCGGAGGCCACGGTCTTCATCCACAACTACACGCGCTTCGACGCGGCCCGGCTGATGGCCGAGATGGACGCCTCGGGCGTCACCAGCTTCTGCGCCCCGCCCACCGTCTGGCGGATGCTCATCCAGGCCGATCTGACCCAGCTGCGCACCCCGCCGCGCGAGGCCGTCGCCGCGGGGGAGCCGCTGAACCCCGAGGTCATCGAGACGGTACGGCGCGAATGGGGCGTCACCATCCGGGACGGCTTCGGCCAGACCGAGACGGTGGTGCAGATCGCCAACTCGCCCGGCCAGCTGCTGAAGTCGGGCTCGATGGGCCGCCCGCTGCCCGGCTTCGCCGTCGAGCTGCTCGACCCGGTGACCGGCGAACCCGGCGTCGCCGAGGGCGAGATCAGCCTGGTCCTCGCGGACCGCCCGGTCGGCCTGATGACCGGGTACAACGGCGACCCGGAGCGTACGGCGGAGGCGATGGCCGGCGGCTACTACCGCACCGGCGACATCGGCACCCGCGACGCCGACGGCTACATCACCTATGTGGGCCGCGGCGACGACGTCTTCAAGGCGAGCGACTACAAGATCAGCCCCTTCGAGCTGGAGAGCGCGCTCCTGGAACACGAGGCGGTCGCCGAGGCGGCCGTCGTGCCCGCCCCCGATCCGGTCCGCCTCGCCGTGCCGAAGGCGTACGTGGTGCTCGCGGAGGGCTGGGAGCCGGGTCCCGCCACGGCGAAGGCGATCTTCGAGCACTCCCGGGCGGTGCTCGCACCCTACAAGCGCCTCAAGCGGCTGGAGTTCGGCGAGCTGCCGAAGACCGTGTCCGGCAAGATCCGCCGCATCGAGCTGCGCGAGCGCACCGCGGCCGGTCCTGGCGAGGAGTTCGCGGAGGGCGACCTGACATGACGCAGGCACCGGGCTCCGCCGCCGCGCCCTCCCGAGCCCTCTCCTACACCCACGGCACCGGCACCACGCCGCTGCTCGGCGACACCATCGGCGCGAACCTCGCCCGCTCCGTGGCCGCCCACGGCGCGCGCGACGCGCTGGTCGACACGGTCTCCGGGCGGCGCTGGACCTACGCCGAGTTCGGCGCGGACGTGGAGCGCCTCGCCCGCGCCCTCATCGCCCTCGGGATCGAGAAGGGCGACCGCGTCGGCATCTGGGCCGTCAACTGCCCGGAGTGGGTGCTCGTCCAGTACGCGACGGCCCGGGTCGGCGCGGTCATGGTGACCGTCAACCCCGCGTACCGCACCGGCGAAGTCGCCTTCGTGCTGCGGCAGTCGGGCGTCTCACTGCTGGTCGCCTCGGTGGCGCACCGGACGAGCGACTACCGGGCGATGGTGGACGAGGTCAGGGCCGAGTGCCCCGCGCTACGGGCCGTGCACTACATCGGCGATCCGAGCTGGGACGAACTGGTCGCGGCCGGAAGTGGCGCGACGGCGGACCAACTGGCCGCCAGGGAAGCGGGGTTGTCCTGCGACGATCCCATCAATATTCAGTACACCTCGGGCACCACCGGCTTCCCGAAGGGTGCCACGCTCTCCCACCACAACATCCTCAACAACGGCTACTTCGTGGGGGAGACGGTCGGCTACACCCCGGCCGACCGGATCTGCCTCCCCGTGCCCTACTACCACTGCTTCGGCATGGTGATGGGCAACCTCGCGGCCACCTCCCACGGGTCCTGCATGGTGATCCCGGCCGCGTCCTTCGACCCGGCGGCCACCCTGGCGGCGGTGCAGGCGGAGCGGTGCACCTCGCTCTACGGCGTGCCGACGATGTTCATCGCGGAACTCGACCTGCCCGGCTTCGCCGCGTACGACCTCTCCTCGCTGCGCACCGGCATCATGGCGGGTTCGAACTGTCCCGTGGAGGTGATGAAGCGCGTCGTCGCCGAGATGAACATGACCGAGGTGTCCATCTGCTACGGGATGACGGAGACGTCGCCCGTCTCGGCCCAGACCCGGCGCGAGGACGACCTGGAGCGCCGCACCGGCACGGTCGGGCGGGCGCTGCCGCACATCGAGGTCAAGGTGATCGACCCGGCGAGCGGTGTGACCCTGCCGCGCGGCGAGCCGGGCGAGCTGTGCACGCGCGGGTACAGCGTGATGCTCGGCTACTGGGACGAGCCGGGGCGCACCGACGAGGTGATCGACGCGGGCCGCTGGATGCACACCGGCGACCTCGCGGTGATCAGGGACGACGGTTATGTCGGCATCGTCGGCCGGATCAAGGACATGATCATCAGGGGCGGCGAGAACATCTACCCGCGCGAGATCGAGGAGTTCCTCCACACCCACCCGAAGGTCGCCGACGTCCAGGTGGTGGGCGTCCCTGACGAGCGCTACGGCGAGCAGGTGGTGGCCTGCGTCATCCCCCGCGACCCGGCCGATCCGCCGGGCACCGGGGAGGTCGCCGCGTACTGCGCGGGACGCCTCGCCCACTACAAGGTGCCGCACCGGGTGGAGATCGTGGACGCGTTCCCGATGACGGTGAGCGGCAAGGTCCGCAAGATCGAGCTGCGGGAGCGGTTCACGGAGCGATCGTGAACGCGGGCCCCGTGTCCGGTGGTCGCCGGCCACGGGGCCCGTCGCTCTGCCCCGGGCCGTCCCCCGGGGGCCTCCGCCGGTCAGGCCAGCGGAAGGATCTCGGTGGGCGCGTGGCCCGGTGCGGTGGCCAGGTCCTCGAACTCGTTGACCGAGCCGATGTCGCTGCCGCTCATCGCGATGTTGGTGACGCGCTCCAGGATCGCCTCGACCACCACGGGCACCCGGTACTCCGCGGCCAGCTTCTTGGCCTCCTCGAACGCGGGCAGCAGCCGGTCGGGTTCGGTGACCCGGAGGGCCTTGCAGCCGAGCCCCTCGGCGACCTTCACATGGTCGACGCCGTAGCCGCCGGTCTCCGGCGAGTTGATGTTCTCGAACTCCAGGTTGACCTGGAAGTCCATGTCGAAGGCGCGCTGCGCCTGGCGGATCAGCCCCAGGTAGGCGTTGTTGACCAGCACGTGCACATACGGGATGCGGTGCTGCGCGCCCACCGCAAGCTCCTCCAGCATGAACTGGAAGTCGTAGTCGCCCGACAGCGCCACCACGCTCGCCTCCGGGTCGGCCGTGGCGACGCCGAGCGCGGCCGGGACGGTCCAGCCGAGGGGGCCGGCCTGCCCGCAGTTGATCCAGTGGCGCGGCCGGTAGACGTGCAGCATCTGCGCGCCCGCGATCTGCGAGAGGCCGATCGTGGACACGTACCGCGTCTCGGGGCCGAAGGCGCGGTTCATCTCCTCGTACACCCGCTGCGGCTTCAGCGGCACGTCGTCGAAGTGCGTCCTGCGGTGCAGGGTGGCCTTGCGCTCGCGCGCGGCGGCCACCCAGGCGCTCCGGTCCGGGAGTCGGCCGGCGGCCTTCAGCTCCTTCGCCACCTCGACGAAGAGGGCGAGCGCGGCGCCCGCGTCCGACGCGATGCCGTAGTCGGGGGCGAAGATCCGGCCGATCTGGGTGGGTTCGATGTCGACGTGCACGAACGTGCGGCCCGCGCGGTAGACGTCGAGCTTGCCGGTGTGCCGGTTGGCCCAGCGGTTGCCGATGCCGAGGACGAAGTCGGACTCCAGGAACGTCGCGTTGCCGTAGCGGTGGGAGGTCTGCAACCCGACCATTCCGGCGTTGAGTTCGTGGTCGTCGGGGATCGCGCCCCAGCCCATCAGGGTCGGCACGACCGGGGTGCCGGTCAGCTCGGCGAACTCCACCAGGAGGGCGTGCGCGTCCGCGTTGATGACCCCGCCGCCCGCGACGATCAGCGGACGCTCGGACGCCGCGAGCATCCGGACGGCCTTCTCCGCCTGGGCCCGTGAGGCCGTGGGGCGGTAGACCGGCAGCGGCTGGTAGGTGTCCGGGTCGAACTCGATCTCGGTCTGCTGGACGTCGAGCGGCAGGTCGATCAGCACGGGGCCCGGGCGGCCCGAGCGCATCAGATGGAACGCCTGCTGCACCACGCCGGGCACCTGGGCGGCCTCCAGCACGGTCGTCGCGGCCTTCGTGACGGGCCCGGCGATCGACGCGATGTCGACGGCCTGGAAGTCCTCCTTGTGGATCACGCCCGTCGGCGCCTGCCCCGTGATGCACAGGATCGGGATCGAGTCGCCGGTCGCCGAGTACAGACCGGTGATCATGTCCGTGCCCGCGGGGCCCGATGTGCCCACGCAGACGCCGATGTTGCCCGGGTGGGTGCGCGTGTAGCCCTCGGCCATGTGCGACGCGCCCTCGACGTGGCGCGCGAGCGTGTGCTGCACGCCGCCTGCCGCCTTGAGGGCGGCGTAGAACGGATTGATCGCCGCACCCGGCACACCGAAGGCGTGGGTCACACCCTCGCGCTTCAGGATCTCAACTGCCGCGCGGGCGGCGGTCATTCGAGGCATGAGTGCTCCTCATTCGGCTGGCGGATTCGGGCTCTGTCGCACCACCTGAGAGCGCCAATTCCGTAATGTGGAATTACTGTTTTGCTATACGGAAATCAAGGTAGGCCGGGGCGTCCGGCCAGTCAAGGGGGAGGCCTGCGTCCTCTCCCCAATACCTCGCTCTTGGTGGACGATGGACCACGCAACGCAATCGGCCGGAGTGGCGACGAGAGGCCTGTGGGGGGCACGTGATGGAAGCGGAGCGCGGGATCAGCGTGGACTGCCCGGCCTGCGGGCGCAGACACCGCTACGCGGCACCGACGTACGCGTGCGCGTGCGGTGCGCCGGTGGCGCCGCCCCTGCGCGACGGCGCACGGCCCGAGCCGGTGGTCCGCAGGTCCTGGGCCGACGAATGGGTCGTCGTACGGTGCCGGGCCTGCGGCCGGGACGGGCACTGGCCGCAGCCCGAACTCGACTGCCCCTGCGGCACGATGCTGCGCATCCCGGTGGAACCTGACGCGCCCGCGGGGCCGCCGCGCGGAGAACCCGCGGACCCCTCGGCCGCGGGCACCGGGGCCGCTTTACCTCGTGACTGGCCTTCGCACGACTGGCCGCCGCACGACTGGTCGCCGCGCCCGTCCCACATCCCGCTGCCGCGCACGGCCGCGGCGCCCCGGCCCTCGTTCCGCCCCCTGACGATCCGTACGGCGCGCGACGCGGTCACCGCCGCCGGGCTCTACCTCCGCTGGCTCGGCTTCCACGGTGTGACGGCGGCCGAGCCGCGACCCGAGTCCGGTGTCGACCTCAGGGGCCCCGACGTC
This sequence comes from Streptomyces sp. 8L, assembly GCF_020176795.1. Taxonomy (GTDB): domain Bacteria; phylum Actinomycetota; class Actinomycetes; order Streptomycetales; family Streptomycetaceae; genus Streptomyces. The sequence goes on along the minus strand of NZ_JAIUKE010000062.1, from coordinate 470 downwards.
GTCGCGCGGGTCGACCCGACCACGAGCCGCACCCCGCTGCGCGCCGTCGAGGGCATCTGGCTGTACGGCATGTACGAGGCGGCCGCGGGCGTGCTGTTCTCCCTCGCCGGATACACCGACGAAGCCCGCACCCGCGCCGACGAACTGGGCGTGCCCCTCTTCGTGATGGACCTCACCGGCACCCCGCAGCCGGTCAACGCGGCCGCCGACGAACTGGTCTCCTGCGAGCTGTGAACCAACCCGTCCCAGGCCGGCGGACGCCGTCCGCACCCCGGGGGACCGGCCGGAACACAACGGGCGCGCCGGCACCGAGCCGGCCCGGAGCCGGGCGGGCCGGTCCGCGCGGTGCGGCGCGCCCGGCCGCACCCGCGCGGCCGGTCACTTCGTCAGGACATTGACCACGACGATGAACAGGCCGAGCGGGACATCGCCGCCCCCGCCCGGCAGGCGGCGAACCAGCCCTGCCCCGC
>NZ_JAIUKE010000061.1:5006-24398 GCF_020176795.1 Streptomyces sp. 8L | reverse complement strand
GGGCGCGCGCGGCCCGCGCGCCCCCCCCCCCCCGCGGCCGCCGCCCCCCCCCCCGGCCCCCCGCCCCGGCCCCCCCCCCCGGCCCGCCGCCCTCTCCCGCCGCCTCGGCCCGGCGACCGGGCCCGGCGCCCCGACCCGCCGCTCCGGGCGGGTCAGCCTGCGGGCGGGAAGTACGTGCTGTCGACGATCTTCGACAGGTCCAGTTTCGACACGCCGGGCGTCTTCGCCAACGCGTCCTTGGACGTCTGGAGTTGCGCCGTGGTGGGGGTCGGCCTCGCGGGCAGCACCTCCTTCGCGAAGTACTCCCAGGTCTCCTTGAGCGCCTTCGGATCGTTGATCTTCAGGTGTTTCGACAGCTCGCTCTCCGCGTACGTCTCGTCCGACTTCTCCCGCGTGATGGCCTGGCCAAGAGCCGTCATGAACTTCTTGATGTCCGCCTTGTGGCTCGTCGCGTACGCCGCGGTGGTCGCGAGCCCGACATTGGAGGTGGGGATCTTCTGCTTCGCCAGGTCGAGCATGCTGTGGTAGCCGGCCGCCTCGATCGGCGCGGACGCCGGCGGGTGCGAGAGGGCCGCGTCCACACTGCCCGCGATGAGCGCGTTGTTGACGTTGGTGACGGAGCCGAGCGACACCAGTTGTACGTCCTTCGGTGTCAGCCCCAGCTGCTTCAGCGCCGCGAGCGTGGCGACGTACACCGAACCGCTGCTCGTGGTGACGCCGATGCGCTTGCCCTTGAGCTGCGAGGCGGTCTTCACCTTCGCGTAGAACTGGTACGGGAACACCGGTGTGAGCGTGGCCAGGTAGCGCACCTGGGCACCGGACGCCGCGCCGGAGATCATCTCGGACGCGCCGATCGACGCCATCTGCGTCTGCCCCGAGATCAGTGCCGGGAAGCCGTCGGAACCACTGAGGCTGGTGAGGGTGACATCGAGCCCCTGCTTCTTGAACAGGCCGGAGTCGACCGCGATCCACAGGGGCAGTTGGTCGGCGACGAGCTGGCTGTAGCTGACGGTCATCCTGGTGGTGTCGCCCGAGCCTCCGGTGCCGTCCCCGCTCTGTGCGCCGACCCCCGGCGCGCAGGCCGACAGGGCCAGAGCACCCGCGACTGCCGTGAGAGCGAGCTTTCCGCCGTGCTTTCCGCTGTTGCGCATCGTGCCTCTTTCGGGGTCCGTCGGTATCGGGCAGGGTCGGTCGGGGCCGTCGTCGGTGTCGGATCGTGCCGTTCGGGGTCCGTCGGTGTGGGGCGGGGCCGGCCGGTCGGAGACGGGGCCGGGCCAGCGGTGTCTGGCGCGTCTGTCGGCGCTGGACGCGTTCGTCGGTGTCCGGCGGTGCCCGGCGTGATCGTCGGTGTCTGATGGTGCCCGGCGCGACCGTCGTGGTCCGGCGGCGCCTGCCGGGCTCGGGTGGTGTCAGCTCGAAGCGTTGCGCCAGGAGTCGAAGTGCCTTTCCACCCGCTGGAGAAGGGCGTTGAGGGTGACTCCGGTGAGGGCGAAGATGAACAGGCCGGCGAAGACGACCGATGTCTGGAACTGCTGTCCCGCGTTGTTCATCAACATCCCGACGCCCGCCTGGGCTCCGCTCAGCTCGGCGACGAACACACCGATCAGCGCCTGGCCGACGGCCAGCCGCAGACCGCTGATGACGAACGGCACCGTGCCGGGCAGGGCGATGGTGCGGAAGATCTGGAGGTCCCCGCCCCCGAAACACCTGGCGACGCGCAGGACGGCCGGATCGAGGTTCTGCACCCCGCTCGCGGCGTTGATCAGGATCGGGAACACCGCCATCAGGAAGACGATCATGATCTTCGACGAGTCCCCGATGCCGAGCCAGATGATCAGCAGCGGTGTCAGCGCGATGCGCGGTGTGGCGTAGAGGAAGCTCACGAACGGGCTGAGGACCCAGGAGAGCCTGCGGTACCAGCCGATCAGCAGGCCGACGGGCAGTCCCACCAGCGCGGCGAAGACCAGGCCGAGCAGCAGCTCCCGTCCGCTGGTCAGGAGGTCCGTCCAGATGGCGCTGGTGCTGAACAGGTTCCGGAAGGCGGTGATCACGTCGCCGGGTCCCGGCAGCACGATCGCCGGCCGCACCCGCAGCAGCGCCAGGATCTCCCAGACGGCGAGCGCCGCGACCACCGCGACCGTGCCGTAGGTGTACTTGGGGTTCGCGCGCCATCTGCCGCGCTCGTCGCCCGAGCGCGAGGCGGGTTTCCGGGACTCGGTGTGTGTGGTGGCGGCCATGTCAGGCGGTACCTCCGTTCGCGGCGGGCGCCCCGGGGCCGGCGGCCGCACCGTGCAGGGTGTCGGAGATCTCCTCCACCAGAGCCTGGAACTCGGGGAGTTTGCGGATGTGCTGGTCACGCGGTCGCGGCAGGGAGATGTCGACCTCCTTCACGATGGTCCCCGGCCGCGGGCCGAACACGCAGACCCGGTCGGCGAGGAACGCGGCCTCGGTGATGTCGTGGGTGACGAACAGCGCGGTGACGTCCCACTCGACGCAGATGCGCAGCAGCTCGCCCTGCATCACCTCCCGCGTCTGCGCGTCGATGGACGCGAACGGCTCGTCCAGCAGCAGCACTTCGGGCTCCACGGCGAGCGCGCGGGCCAGGTTGACCCGCTGCTGCATCCCCCCGGACAACTGCCCCGGGTGCTGGTCGGCCGCTGCCGAGAGGCCCACCAGGTCGAGGAGTTCGCGGGCCCGCTCCCGAGCCTCGCCGCGCTTCACGCGCCTGCCGAGTTCGAGCCCGTACGTCACGTTGTCCAGCACACTGCGCCACGGCAGCAGGCTCGCGTGCTGGAACACCATGGCCCGGTCCGGGCCGGGGCCCGGGATGTCGCGGCCGTCCACCGTCAACGAGCCCCCGGCGATGGGGAGGAACCCGGCGACAGCGTTGAGGAACGTCGTCTTGCCGCAGCCGGACGGGCCGACGATGCACACGAAGTCGCCCTTGTTCAGGGTGAGATGCACATTCTCGACCACTGGACCTGCCGCCGGTCCGCCGGCCGGCCCGGATGTGCCGTAGTCGATGCTGACGCCGGCCGCCTCCAGATGCGGTGTGCGAAGTCCCTTTGCCGTGCCGCGTGGTGACGGCTCATGCGCAGGAACGGACCGCGGCGTCGAGTCCTGCGGAAAGCGATGGGTGCTGGGAGACATGGCCGTGGAGTCTAGGTCTGAACATCAGACCATGCAATGGATCTGCACTATTGAAAAGGTAAGACGGTTAGCCCCATTATCGGGTCCACCACGAGAGCCCGCCGAACCGGCCCGGCACAGGGGCCGAGGCGATAGGAGGCCCACAGTCATGCCGAAACAGCCCAGCGACGTCATCCAGAGTGATCTGCGCAGCTTCATCGAGGCGGTCGACGACCACGGTGAGGTGGAGGTCGTCTCGGGGGCCCACTGGGACAAGGAGATGGGCGCGGTCACCGAGGTGCTCTACCGCCAGAAGGTGGAGAAGTCCCCGATGCTGGTGTTCGACCAGGTGCCCGGCTATCCGGAGCAGAACCGCTGCCTCTACGGCATGTTCGGATCACCGCTGCGCCTCGCCCTCGCGCTCGGCATGGAGCCCGATGTCTCCAAGAGCCGCGCCGACATGCTCACCATGTTCCGGAAGGTGATCAAGAAGGGCTTCAACCAGATCCCGCCGAAGACGGTGGCGGAGGGGCCCGTCCTGGAGAACGTCGTCAGCGGTGACGACATCGACCTGCTGTCGATGTTCCCCGTGCCCGTGCACCACGAGCTCGACGGCGGCCGCTACATCGGCACGGCCTGCGGCGTCGTCACCCGGGACCCCGACACCGGCCGCGTCAACCTGGGGACCTACCGGGTCCAGGTCACCGGGAAGAACACCTGCGCCTCGTACATCTCCAACGGCAAGCAGGGGCGCATCCACCGCGACAAGTACCTGAGCGCGGGCAAGCCCTGCCCGGTGGTCATCATCGTCGGCATGGACCCGGTGACCTACCTCGCGTCCGGCTACACCCTCGCCGACCAGGTCCCCGAACTGGAGTGGTGGGGGGGCCTGATGGGCCGTCCGCACGAGGTCATCGAGGGCGAACTCACCGGACTGCCCTTCCCGGCCCGCTCGGAGATCGTCCTTGAGGGCGAGATCGTGCCGAACGAGACGGTGGAGGAGGGACCGTTCGGAGAGTGGCACGGCTACTACGCGGGCGAGGCGAAGAGCGAGCCCGTCGTCCGTATCAAGCGCGTCTACCACCGCGACAACCCCATCCTGACCTGTGCCGCGAGCCAGAAGCCGCCGCACGCCCACCTGTTCGAGCGGTGCTTCCTGCGCTCCGCCGCGCTCCTCGACTCGCTGGAGGACGCGGGCATCCCCGACGTCGTCAGCGCCTGGGCCCACCAGGCCGGGTCGGGGCGCACCTTCGTGGTCGTGTCCGTCAAGCAGCGCTACTTCGGTCACTCCACCCAGGTCGGGCTCGTCGCCTCACAGGTCAACCCGGTCGGCTACGTGGGCCGCTGGATCGTGGTGGTGGACGACGACATCGATCCCAGCGACATCCACGAGGTGATCTGGGCGATGGGCACACGGTGTGATCCGAAGACCATGACGACCACACTGGACCGGACCTGGTCGTCCCGGCTCGACACACTGGTCACCGACTACGACCGGCTCTACAACTCGCGCATGGTCATCGACGCCTGCATCCCCTACGAGCGCCGCGACACCTTCCCGACCGTCGCCCAGAGCTCTCCGGGCCTGGCGGCCGAGGTGCGCGCCAAGTACCCCCACCTGTACCGGTGAGCGGCGGCGCGGCGGCCCGCCGGGCAGGAACAACAGGCAGGGAGAACGGCATGGCAGGTACGGCAGGCAGTGAGGGGACCAGACCGCGGCTCGTGGTGGGGGTGTCGGGCTCCAGCGCGCCGCAGCTCGCGGTGACGTTCCTCGAACTCGTCCGCGAACTGGGCACGATCGAGACCCACCTCGTCCTGTCGGCGGGGGCCCGGCTCAGCATCGAACTCGAACTGCGCCGGGACCCGGCCGAGATCGAGAAGCTCGCCGATGTCGTGTACGACCCGCGTGACCTCGGCGCGGCCATCTCCTCCGGCTCGTTCACCACCCTCGGCATGGCCGTCGTGCCGTGCTCGATGCGGACCCTCGCGGCGGTCGCCACCGGAAACTCCGACAACCTCGTGGCCCGCGCCGCGGACGTCACCCTGAAGGAGCGGCGCCCGCTGGTGCTGGTGGCGCGGGAGACACCGCTGAACTACATCCACATCGAGAACATGAAGAGGGTGACACTGGCGGGCGGCACCATCCTGCCGCCGGTGCTCTCCTTCTACCACCAGCCGCGGACCATCGACGACCTGCTGCGCCAGACCTGCGGCAAGGTCCTCGACCAGTTCGGCGTCGCCAACGAGGCGTTCCCCCGCTGGACCGGCTGAGGCCGGCCGTCCGCTCCCGGGGCCGCCGCGGGCCGGCGGCGGCCCCGCCGCGTGCCAAAATGCCCGGATGACCGAAGACATCTCACCGCTCGTACGCCAACTGGGCCTGGAACCGCATGTGGAAGGCGGCTGGTTCCGCGAGACCTGGCGCACCGGGGCCACCGGGACCCCGGACGGCTACCCCGGCCCGCGGGCATACGCCACGGGCATCTACTTCCTCCTCCATCCGGGTGAGCGCTCCCGCTGGCACCGCGTGCGCTCCGACGAGGTGTGGCTGTGGCACAGCGGCGGCCCGCTCCGCCTGCGCTTCGGCGGCTCCGGCCATACGCCCGCCGAGCACACGGCGCGGCTGCTCGGCATGTCCGTCGCGGCCGGCGAACACCCGCAGATCCTGATCCCGGCCGGCGAATGGCAGTCGGCCGAGCCCGCGGGCGACGAGCCGGTGCTCGTGTCCTGCGTCGTCGCCCCGGGCTTCGACTTCGCGGACTTCTCCGAGTACGACGGCGACCCGGCCTGACCCGCGGGGCCCGCGCCGGGCGCCGTCCGCCCCGGCGGCCCGGCCGCGCCCCGGGAGCCGCGCGGAACCGGGCCAGGCCCGTCCTGGCCCGCGCTGCCGCATCCCGGCTCCCGCCCCGCTTTTCACGCACTCGCGCGGGACGCCCGCGCTTCCGCGCAAGCCCGCCCGGCGCAGGATCTCTTCCGTACGGGGCCGCGCGGCCGCCCCCGTACGGGTCAACCCGGAGCGCGGGCGGGCCCCGCCGCCGGTGCAATGGCAGGGTGACCGCCGCGCCGCACGACTGCCTCGCCCGCAACGAGTGGATCTGCGGCGCCTACCTCTCCACCCGCCGCCACATCCTCGCCGACGCCGTCGTCGAGCACCTCCAGCTCACCGCCGTCTCCGTCGGCCTCGGCCTCGTCATCGCGCTGCCCCTCGCACTGGCCGCCCGCCACCGGCGCTGGATGTCGGGCCCGGTCCTCGGCATCACCACGGTCCTCTACACCATCCCGTCCCTCGCGATGTTCTCGCTGCTGCTCCCGCTCTACGGCCTGTCCGCCTCGCTCGTCGTGGCCGGGCTGGTCCTCTACTCGCTCACCCTGCTCGTACGGAACATCCTCGCGGGGCTGCGGGCCGTACCCGAGGAGACCCGGCAGGCCGCGCGCGGTCTCGGGTACGGTCCGCTGCGGCTGCTGCTCACCGTGGAGCTGCCACTCGCGCTGCCCGCCGCCATGGCGGGACTGCGCATTGCCACGGTGTCCGCCGTCTCGCTCGTCACGATCGGCGCGATCGTCGGCCACGGCGGGCTCGGGAACCTCATCTACGCCGGCATGGGCACCTTCTTCAAGGCGCAGGTACTCACCGCGTCGGTGCTGTGCGTGGTCATCGCCGTCCTCGCCGACCTGCTGCTGCTCTTCGTCCAGTGGCTGATCACGCCCTGGGTGAGGCGGCAGCGCCCATGAGCGTCCTTGCGAAGACCTGGTCCTGGCTGGCCGGCGCGGATCACTGGGCGGGCGCCGACGGCATCGGACACCGGCTCGTGGAACACCTCTGGCTCACCCTCGTCTGCCTCGCGCTGAGCTGCGCGGTCGCGCTGCCCGTGGCGCTCGTCCTCGGCCACCTCGGCAAGGGCGGCGCGCTCGCCGTCAACATCTCCAACGCGGGCCGGGCCGTTCCCACCTTCGCCGTCCTCGTGCTGCTGCTCCTCACACCGATCGGCGCGTACGGGCAGTGGCCGACGATCATCGCCCTGGTCCTCTTCGCGATCCCGCCGCTGCTGACCAACGCGTACGTCGGAATGCGCGGGGTCGATCCCGATGTGGTCGCGGCGGCGCGCGGCATGGGGATGACGGGCCGCCAGCAGCTGCTCCGGGTCGAGGTGCCGCTCGCCCTGCCGCTCATCCTCACCGGTGTGCGGATCGCCGCCGTCCAGCTCGTCGCGACGGCGACCCTCGCCGCGCTGGTGGGCGGCGGCGGGCTCGGCCGGATCATCACGGCCGGGTTCAACCTCGCCTCCACACCGCAGGTCGTCGCCGGCGCGATCCTGGTCGCCGTCCTCGCGCTGCTGGTGGAGGGCGCCTTCGCGCTCGTACAGCGGCTGGCGCCCGAGCGCTACCGGGGCGGCGGAACATGAGGGGCAGGGCGCGCACGGGCGCGTGGGCCGCCGCCGTCCTCGCCGTCCTGCTGCTCGCAGGATGCGCCGTCGGCCCCTCCCTGGAGAACCGGGGCGAGGTCACCGCCCCGCCCGGCGACGCCACCCATCTGACGATCGGCTCCTCGGGCATCACCGAGAGCGATGTGCTCGCCCAGCTGTACGCGCTGCTCCTCGGCCACGCCGGCTACCACACCCGCATCCTGTCCGTCACCAACCGCGAGATCTACGAACCCGCCCTGGAGAGCGGACAGATCGACGTCGTACCCGAGTACGCGGCGACCTTCGCGGACTGGCTGAACGCGAAGGCGCACGGGCCCGGCGCGAAACCCGTCGGATCGCCGAGCCTCGCCACGACCATGGCCGCCCTGCGCCCGCTCGCCGCGCGCCGCGGACTCACCGTCCTCGCGCCCGGCCGCGCCGTCGACCAGAACGCGTACGCCGTCACCCGCGCGTACGCGGCACAGCACCACCTGCGCGCGCTCGGCGACCTCGGGCGGGCCCGCCTGCCGGTGCGGCTCGCGGCGGGCGACGAGTGCGTGTCCCGCCCTTACTGCGCGCCCGGCCTGCGCGCCACGTACCGCATCCGTGTCACCGGCATCGACCCCACGGGCGTGGGCACCACCCCCTCCAAACAGGCGGTGCAGCGCGGCAAGGACCAGATGCTCGTCACCACGACCACCGACGCGACACTCGACGACTTCGGGCTCGTCATCCTCCGCGACGACAAGCACCTCCAGAACGCCGACCACGTCGTGCCGGTGGTCAACCGCGCCCGTGCGGGCGGCCGCCGGGTCGCCGCCGTGCTGAACCGCCTCGGGAGCGTCCTGACCACCGCCGACCTGGCGTCCATGAATGAACAGGTCGACAGCTGGCGCAGGCTGCCCGAGGACGTCGCACGCCACTACCTCAGGTCGAGGCGGCTGCTCCCGACCCGCTGACGGCCCCGGGAGACCGTCGCACCTCAGGCGGCCAGGCGCCCCGGCAGCCAGCGCAGCTGCACCGCCTCCTGGTACGGGCCGCCGCCCTCATGGCCGTTGAAGTCGTACACCTCGATCTCCTTGTCGACCGCGCCGTCCGCGGTGCCGCTTCCGTACGCGTTGAACGCCGCGAACACCGTCGACGGCGGGCACGTCTGGTCCTCCAGAGCCGTCGAGAACAGCGCCGGTGCCCGGCCGCGCGCCGCGAAGTGCACCCCGTCGAAGTACGCGAGCGTCTCCCGCACCCGGTGCGTACGACCGCGGTAGGTGCTCAGATAGCTGCCGATCTCCCGGTAGGGGGCCCGGTCCGTCAGGGTCGTCGCGCGCGGGAAATCACACAGGAACGGCACGTTCGGCATCGCCGCGGCCAGGTCGTCCACCAGCCCGGCCACCGCGAGGGTGATGCCGCCGCCCTGGCTGTTGCCGCCCACCGCGGTGCGCTCCGCGTCCACCAGCGGATGCGAGCGTGCCGCCTCGACGGCCCGTACCCCGTCGGTGAACAGCCGCCGGTAGTAGTAGTCCTCGGGGTCCTCGATGCCCTTCGTCATGAAACCGGGAAACGAGGACCCACTGCCCACGGGATCGGGCGTGTCGCCGCCGTCCCATCCCGCGCCCTGGCCGCGCGTGTCCATCACGAAGGTCGCGCAGCCGGCCGCCGGCCACAGCAGGTGCTTGTGCGCCGGGCCCCGACCGCCGCCGTACCCGAGGTACTGCACGACCACGGGCAGCGGCTCCTTCGTCCCGGCGGGCAGCAGCAGCCAGCCCTTGACGGGGTGGCCGCCGAAGCCCGCGAACGTCACGTCGGCCACGTCCACCTTCGAAAGCCCGGTGTCCACCGGCTCGAACCGCGCGTCCAGGGCGTGCGCGCGGGTCTCCTCAAGCGTCCGTGCCCAGAACGAGTCGAAGTCGGCGGGCTCCTCCGACGCGCTGCGATACGCGCGCAGCTGGTCGAGGTCCATGTCGAACAGGGCCATCGGGGCACCACCTTGATCGTTGGAAGCAGGCGGTCACACGGTACGTCGGAGGCGCCCGGTGCAGAAGTGCGTATCCGGTGACGACGGCAACGGCCCCTGGCCGCACGGTGCGTGCGCGCCCTAGGCTCACTCCGCGACCGGTCCCGGCCCCTGCGCCTGTCCCCAGTCCGTCAGCACCGCCAGTCCGTCAACCCGTCAGTTTGTCCGTCACCCCATGCCGGTCCGCCCGTCGGGGTTCAGCACCGTCGTGGTCCGTGCCATCGTCCGCCGAAGTCCGTCCGCCGTCCGCCCGGATCGATCCGGAAGGGGAGCACCGCGATGACCAGCAACCCGGGGGAGCCGCAGCCACAGGGCCCCGAGGGCATCGAGAAGTACGGCTACGCCCAGCAGTTGCGGCGCTCGCTCGGCTTCCGCGACCTGCTCGTGTACGGGCTCGTCTTCATGGTGCCCATCGCCCCCATGGGGATCTTCGGCAGCGTCTTCGAGGCGTCCGGCGGCATGGTGGCCCTCGCCTACGCGGTCGGCATGGTCGCCATGATGTTCACCGCGCTGTCGTACGCGCAGATGTCGCGGGCCTTCCCGATGGCGGGCTCCGTCTACTCGTACGCCGGGCGCGGCATCGCGGCGCCCGTCGGGTTCCTCTCCGGCTGGATGATGCTGCTCGACTACGTCCTGATTCCGAGCCTGCTCTACCTGACCTCGGGCGTCGCGATGAACTCGCTGGTGCCGGGCGTGCCCGTCTGGGCGTGGGTGGTCTTCTTCGTCGTCCTCAACACCGCGGCGAACTACCGGGGCATCGAGATGACCGCGCGCCTCAACAAGATCATGCTCCTCTTCGAGGCCGTCGTGCTCGCGGTCTTCCTGGTGGTGGCCGTGTGCGCGCTCGTACAGGGCAAGGGCCACGGGTTCAGCTGGTCACCCGTCTACGACGGGCACACGTTCTCCTGGTCGCTCGTGTTCGGCGCGGTCTCCGTCGCCGCTCTCAGCTTCCTGGGCTTCGACGGCATCTCGATGATGGCCGAGGAGAGCAGGGAGTCCGCCCGCGCCCTCGGGCGGGCCATGATCGGGGCGCTGCTGCTCGCGGGCTCCCTGTTCATCGTCCAGACCTTCGTGGCCTCCCTGCTGGTACCCGACCCCGGGCACCTGATCAGCGGCGGCGACCCGGACGGAACCGCCTTCTACGACGCCGCGCGCGTCGCGGCCGGCGGCTGGCTCGCCGATCTCACGGCGCTCGCCACCGCGCTCGCCTGGGGCTTCGCCAACTCCCTGGTCGCGCAGGCCGCCACCTCCCGGCTGCTGTACGCGATGGCGCGCGACCGGCAGCTGCCGGCCTTCCTCGCCACGATCCACCCGGCCCGGCGGGTGCCGGTCAACGCGACCCTGCTGGTGGCCGGGGTCTCCCTGGTGATCGGCCTGTGGGCGTCCTCCCGCGACGACGGCATCACGCTGCTGTCCACTCTGGTCAACTTCGGGGCCCTGACCGCGTTCCTGGTGCTGCACGTGGCGGTCGTCTGGCACTACGTCGTACGGGGCCGCAGCCGCAGGTACTTCAGCCATCTGATCGCCCCGGCGGCCGGCTTCGCGATCCTCGCGTACGTCGTCGTCAACGCGCAGGTCGCCGCGCAGCGCCTCGGGTTCGTCTGGCTCGGTGTGGGTGTCGTCCTGCTGCTCGGGCTGCTCCTGACGGGCCGGAAGCCCGGCCTGGCCGCCCTGGCGAGCCAGGACCCGGCGCCGGAATCCGAACGGGCCTTAAACCCGCCCGCGCGCACCCCGCGTGCAGGCCCCGCGCGCGCACCCTCGCGCCCCCTGGGCGGCCGCTCAGGCGTCCGACACCGACGAGAAGTCGACGTCGCCGCGCGCGATCCCGTGTGCGTCGGCGTCCACCGACCTGCGCAACGCCTCGTGCAGCCCGGCCGGCGTCAGGACCCCGGCGAAACGCTCCCCGTCGAGGACCGCCACCCACCCGGCGTCATGCTGGAGCATCTCGCCGAACGCCCGCTTCAGCGGCGCTCCGAGCGGCACCCACGCCTCCATACGGCCCGCCAGATCGCCGACGCGGTCCCCGCCGTCCGCCCTGTCCGCCCCGTCCCCGCCGTCCGCCGCGTCCCGGCCGTCCGTGCCGGACAACTGCTTCGCGGACACCCAGCCGTGCAGACCGCCCTCCTCGTCGAGGACGACGGCCCAGCGCGCGCCCGTCGCGCGCATCCGGCGCGCGACATCGCGCGACCGCTCACCGGTGTGTGCCACCGGCGGCTGTTCCAGGTCCGACGCCTCCACGGCCGTCACCGACAACCGCTTAAGCCCCCGGTCCGCGCCGACGAACTCCGCCACATAGCCGGAGGCCGGCGCGCCCAGCACCGCCGCGGGGGTGTCGTACTGGGCGATGCGGCCCCGCCCGTACACCGCGATCCGGTCGCCCATGCGGACGGCCTCCTCGATGTCGTGCGTCACCAGCAGCACCGTCTTGCGCACGTCGGCCTGAAGCGCGAGGAACTCGCCCTGCAGCCGTTCCCGCACGACCGGGTCCACCGCGCCGAACGGCTCGTCCATCAGCAGCACCGGCGGATCGGCGGCGAGGGCCCGCGCCACGCCGACCCGCTGCCGCTGCCCGCCCGACAGCTGCCCCGGATAGCGGCTGCCGTACGTCGCCGGGTCCAGACCCACCAGTTCCAGCAGCTCCGCCGCCCGCGCCCGCGCCCTCGCCCTGCTCCAGCCCAGCAGCAGCGGAACCGCCGCCGCGTTGTCGAGGACGGTGCGGTGCGGGAAGAGGCCGGCCTGCTGGATCACGTACCCCATGCCCCGCCGCAGCCGTACCGGGTCCACGTGTGCGATGTCCTCGCCATCGACGAGGATGCGCCCCGAGGTGGGGTCGATCAGCCGGTTCACCATCATCATCGTGGTCGTCTTGCCGCAGCCCGACGGGCCGACGAGCGTGACGAGCTCGCCCTCGCGCACCTCGAACGACAGGCCGTCGACGGCGGTCGTGCCGTCCGGATACACCTTGCCGACCTGTTCGAAGCGGATCACCCACTCACCGTAGAAGCGCTCCGGAGGGACCGCACACGGCCGGGACCCGTCCGGGGCGTACCCGCAAGCCCCGGCGCGACGCCGTCCTGACGGGTGGGGGCCCGTCCCTCGCCACCGCCTGCCGGAGCCGGTCGAGGTGCGCGGTCTCCGGCTCCCGCGCCGACCGCCTCGACAGGCGCAAACGTGGCGACCGGGTGACAATGAACCGGGGGGCGGGGCGCCGCTGCGCGCGGCGCGGGACCCGTCCTCCGCCCGCGTCGCCACGTCCGAAGACGTCCGAAGACATACGGCTCGATACGGCGAGCGGGACCGACCGACCATGCTGACCGACCATGCTGGAAGTGGTAGAGATGCTGCTGCCGGACCGACACCTGGTCGCCGACCTGCTGGGCCGTTACCGGGCGTGGGAGCGGCTGGTGCTCGCCGACCCGCACGACGACGCCACCCGACGGCGCTTCGAGGACGTGGCCTACACGCTCTGTGTCCTGATGGGCCAGCGCACGGCCCGTGAGGCGATCCTCAAGGCGGAGTCCTATCTCCGCCACATCCGCCCCGTCCCCCTCTTCGCCGACGCCGACAGCGGCTCCCGCCGGGGATGACCCGGGCGCCCGGCATCGAACGTCCCGCACGACGCGGGGCCCGGAGCCAGGCGACCAGGCCGCTGCCCTCGGCCGCGCCGCGGCGCTGACTCCTCCCGCGGGCCCGGCAGGCGCGCGGAGGACGGGCGGGCGCGGCGCCCGTCGGTGTCCGGTCCGGCCACCCCGTCGCGCTCCGTACGGAAGGCGACGCGGGACCCGGTTCCCACACACGCAAGCGACCGCTTAGTATGCGGCGGGACGCCCAACTGCCCATCGTGTGTGGAGGCCCGAATGCAGGCATGGCAAGTGCACAGCAACGGCGAGCCGGGCGAGGTGATGCGCCTTGCCGAGACCGAGCCGCCCGAGCCGGGACGGGGGCAGGTCAGGGTGGCGGTCAGCGCCGCCAACGTGAACTTCCCCGACGCGCTGCTGTGCCGCGGGCAGTACCAGATCCGGCCGCCGCTGCCCTTCACCCCCGGCGTGGAGATCTGCGGCAGGACCGAGGACGGCCGCCGTGTCATCGGCACCGTCGCCCTGCCGCACGGCGGCTTCGCCGACTACGCGCTCGCCGACGAGGCGACGCTGCTCCCGGCCCCCGCCTCGCTCGACGACGCACAGGCCGCGGCCCTGCACATCGGCTACCAGACCGGCTGGTTCGCGCTGCACCGCCGCGCCCACCTCCAGGCCGGAGAGACGCTCCTCGTGCACGCCGCCGCCGGGGGAGTGGGCAGCGCCGCCGTCCAGCTGGGCAAGGCCGCGGGCGCCACCGTCGTCGGCGTCGTCGGGGGACCGGCGAAGGCCGAGACCGCCCGCGCCCTCGGCTGCGACCTCGTGCTCGACCGGCACGCCGACGACATCGTCGCCGCCGTCAAGGACGTCACCGGCGGGCGGGGCGCCGATGTCGTCTACGACCCCGTCGGCGGCGACGCCTACACGAAGTCCGCCAAGTGCGTGGCCTTCGAGGGCCGCATCGTCGTCATCGGCTTCACCAGCGGCGAGATCCCGGCGCCCGCGCTCAGCCACGCCCTCGTGAAGAACTACTCCATCCTCGGCCTGCACTGGGGGCTGTACGCGGCGAAGGACCCCGCCGCGATCGCCCGCTGCCACGAACGCCTCACCACCCTCGCCGACCAGGGCAGGATCGCCCCGCTCGTCAGCGAACGCGTCGCCCTCGCCGATGCCGCCGACGCCGTGCAGCGGGTCGCGGACGGCACCACTACGGGCCGCGTCGTCGTCGTACCGGAAGGAGCCGAATGATGGCCGCGTCCGCCGGCGGTGCCGCCGACCCGCCCGACGCCGACGACCTGCGCGCCCGCGTGCGGCAGCTGCTCCGCGACCACCCGCCCGCCACCACGGACCCGGCGGAGTTCCTCGACGCGCGCTTCGACGCGGGCCTCGCCTGGGTCCACTTCCCCGCAGGCCTCGGCGGTCTCGACGCGCCCCGCGCGCTGCAGCCCGCCGTCGACGCGGAACTCGAGGCCGCGGGAGCCCCCGGCAACGACCCGCGCCGCATCGGCATCGGCCTCGGCATGGCCGCGCCGACCGTGCTGCGCTACGGCACCCAGGAGCAGCGGGAGCGCTTCCTGAAGCCGCTGTGGACCGGCCGGGAGGTGTGGTGCCAGCTCTTCAGCGAACCCGGCGCCGGGTCCGACCTCGCCGCGCTCGCCACCCGCGCCGTGCGCGACGAGGCCACCGGCGACTGGATCGTGGACGGCCAGAAGGTCTGGACGTCGAGCGCGCACCTCGCCCGCTGGGCCATCCTCATCGCCCGCACCGACCCTGAGCTGCCCAAGCACCGCGGCATCACCTACTTCGTCTGCGACATGACGGACCCCGGCGTCGAGGTGCGCCCGCTGCGCCAGATCACCGGCGAGGCCGAGTTCAACGAGGTGTTCCTCACCGGTGTCCGCATCCCCGACGCCCACCGCCTCGGCGACGTGGGCGAGGGGTGGCGTGTCGCGCAGACCACCCTCATGAACGAGCGTGTCTCGATCGGCGGCGCCCGACAGCCCCGCGAGGGCGGCATGATCGGGCCCGCGGCCGCCACCTGGCGCGACCGCCCCGAGCTGCGCACCCACGACCTGCATCAGCGGCTGCTCGACCTGTGGGTCGAGGCGGAGGTCGGACGCCTCACGGGTGAGCGGCTCCGGCAGCAGCTCGTGGCGGGCCATCCGGGCCCCGAGGGCAGCGGCATGAAGCTCACGTTCGCCCGCCTCAACCAGGCCATCAGCGGTCTGGAGGTCGAACTCCTCGGAGACGAGGGCCTGCTGTACTCGGACTGGACCATGCGCCGCCCCGAGCACGTCGACTTCACCGGCCGCGACGCCGGATACCGCTACCTGCGCTCCAAGGGCAACTCCATCGAGGGCGGGACCAGCGAGATCCTCCTCAACATCGTCGCGGAACGCGTCCTCGGCCTGCCGCCGGAGCCGCGCAACGACAAGGACGTCGCATGGAAGGACCTGACGCGATGACCCGCACGGACACCGCGCCCACTCCGGCGGGCGCGGCACCCGACCTGCTGTACTCGCAGACCGAGGACGACCTGCGGGCCGCCGTACGGGCCCTGCTCACCGACCGCGCGGACCCGGCGCGGGCCCTCGCCCGCGCCGAGTCGGGCGATCCGTACGACGCGGTGCTCTGGGACCGGCTCGCCGGCGCGATCGGCGCCGCGGGCCTGCTCGTACCCGAAGAGCTGGGCGGGCAGGGGGCGAGCCACCGCGAGGCCGCCGTCGTCCTGGAGGAGCTGGGCCGGGCCGTCACCCCCGCGCCGTACCTCACCAGCTCCGTCGTGGCCACCGAGACCCTGCTCGGCTGTGACACCGACGAGCCCGATGTCGCGGGTCTGGTCACGGCACTCGCCACCGGCGCGCGCACCGCCGTGCTCGCGCTCCCCCTCACCACGGCACCGTACGGCAGGCCGCCGGCCGGGGAGCCCACGGTGACGAGCGTCGCGGATGCCGCCCGCGCCGACATCCTGCTCGTACCGCGCGAGGACGGGCTGTACGCGGTCGAGAGGACGGACCCGGCCGTCACGATCGCTCCGCTCACCCCCCTCGATCTGACCCGGCCGCTCGCGGCTGTCACGCTCGGCGCCTCGCCAGGACTCCGGCTCGCGGACGCGCCCACGGCCAGATCCGCGGTCCGCCGGGGCCTGCTGAGCGGCGCGGGACTCCTCGCCTCCGAGCAACTGGGCCTGGCCGAATGGTGCTTGGAGGAGACGGTCCGGCACACCAGGGAGCGCCACCAGTTCAACCGGCCCATCGGCTCCTTCCAGGCGCTCAAGCACCGCATGGCCCAGCTGTGGGTGGAGGTCGTCTCCGCCCGGGCCGCCGCACGCAACGCGGCCGACGCGCTCGCCACCGGGGACCCGGAAGCGGGCCTGGCGGTCGCCGTGGCCGGGGCGTACTGCGGGCGAGTCGCCGTGCACGCGGCCGAGGAGTGCGTCCAGCTGCACGGCGGCATCGGGATGACCTGGGAACACCCCGCTCACCTGGCACTCAAGCGGGCCAAGGCCGACGAGGCCGCTTTCGGCACGGCGGGACGCCACAAGGAGGCGCTGGCCGCACTCGTGGACCTGCCGGCGCCCACCGGGGCCTGACGGCAGAACCCGGGGGGGCCCCCCCCCCGCGGCCCGGGGGGGGGGGGCCCCCCACCCCCGCGCCCACCGCACCAGCCACCTCGTACAGGCACGGGGACCCGAAGGCTCCTACCGCTTCGAGGTGTGCCACGCACCGGACCACGACAACCCGGCGACCAGCAGGGTCGTGCCGTACGCGGTGCTGCGCGGCGTCGCCGCGGTGGCCGGCGCGAACGGGGTGATCGTGTGACCGGCGGGGACGCTACCGGCGCCGACCGTGTGACCGGCGCGCACACCACGGGCACCGCCACCGGTGCCACCGGCACACTCCCGTACGACCCCGCAGACCTCCATGTCGAGGAGGCGGGTGACGCCGGGCCACGGGTGCTCTGCCTGCACGGCATCGGCTCGTCCTCCGTCTCCTTTGCCGCCCAGCTCGCCGAACTCGGCGCGCACGCCCGGGTGTTCGCCTGGGACGCGCCGGGCTACGGACGCTCGGCCGACCCCGGCCGGCCCCTCACACTGGACGACTACGCCGACACCGCCGCCGCCCTGCTGCGGGAGCGCGGCGGCCCGGCCCATGTCGTGGGCGCGTCCTGGGGCGGTGTGATCGCGCTGCGCCTCGCGCTGCGCCACCCCGGCCTCGTACTCTCCCTCGTCCTTGCCGACTCCAGCCCGGGCTCGGGCACGGACCCCCACAAGGCGCGCGCGATGCGGGCCCGCGCCGACGAGCTCGCCGAGAGCGGCCCGCGGGCCTTCGCGGCGCGCCGCGCGCCCCGGCTCCTCGGCCAGGACGCCCCGGCCGGCCTGGCCGAACGCGTCGTGTCCGCCATGGCCGCCGCCGTCCGGCTGCCCGGCTACCGCTACGCCGCCGAGTCGATGGCCGCCACCGACCACAGCGACCGGCTCGCGTCCGTCACCGCACCGGCCCTGGTCCTCGTCGGTGAACACGACCGGGTGACCGGTGTGGCCGGGGCGCAGGCACTCGCCGGCGCGCTTCCCCGCTGCGCGTTCGTCGTGGTACGCGGCGCCGGCCACCTCGCCCACCAGGAGCAGCCCGCCCGGGTCAACGCCTGGATTCTCTCCCACCTCGACATCTGCTCCGTCCGCGACCGCGGCTGAGCAGCCCGTACGGCCCCACCGGGCCCCTCCGTCCGGACGATCCGCCCCGCCGGCCGGCCGGCACAACACACCGCACGTTCCTCCACAACAGCACGCGGCGGTCCACCACGGTCCGCGGCGATCCAACCCCACACGCGTCCATCGCAGGAAGGCGGCACCTCCATGCCTCTCGACACCACCGCGTACGACAACGGCGGCGATCTCGCGGCCTACACCGACTCGCTCATCGCCAGCAGGGACTCGCGCGAACCCGACTGGAACACCCTCGCCTTCCAGGCCAAGGCGGGCGACCAGTACCGGCGCGCCCAGATACGGTACGTGGGCTCGGGCGCCACCGGCGACCACGAGGGCGACAACCGCATCCTGCCGTCCGGCGGCTTCACCTTCTCCAACATGCTGCTGCCGCCCGGCGCGGAAGGGCCGGAACACACCCACCACGACGTCGAGGAGGCCTTCTTCATCCTGGAGGGGAAGGTCAGGGTCGGCATCCACCGCGGCGAGGACGAGGCGGAGTACCGCACGTTCGGCTACCGCGACATGATCGTGGTGCCCGCCGGTGTGGCCCGCTCCCTCAAGAACGAGGGCGACACCGACGCCCTGCTCTGTGTCGTCATCGGCACGCGCAAGCCCCAAGTCCCCACGTACCCCGAGCACTCGCCGATGCACGGCGTGACCCGCGACTGATGCGCACGGTCGTCGTCACCGGCGCGGGCCGGGGCCTCGGGCTCGCCATGGCACACCGGGCCGCGGCCGACGGGTTCCGCGTCGTGGTGGCGGAGGTGCGCGCCGATCTCGGCGAGCGCGCGGCCGACGGACTGAGGGGCCTCGGACACCGGGCCCACTTCGTACGGTGCGACGTGGCCGACCCGGCCTCGGTCGACGACCTGGCCGAGCGGGTCGGTGAACTCGGGCCGCTGTACGGGCTGGTGAACAACGCGGCCCTCGCCGACGGAGTCGGAGGCCGGGTCTTCCAGGACATCACGACCGACGCCTGGGACCGTCTGATGACGGTCAACGCCCGGGGCCCCTGGCTGGTCGCCCGCGCACTGCTGCCCCAGCTCCTCGCGCACGGCGGGGGCGGGCGGATCGTCAACATCGCCTCCGACGCGGCGCTGTACGGCTCACCCCGGCTGGCCCACTACATCGCGTCCAAGGGAGCCGTCATCGCCCTCACCCGGGCCATGGCGCGGGAACTCGGAGATCGCGGCGTGACCGTGAACGCGGTCGCCCCGGGGCTGACGGAGATCGAGGCCACCGAGGCGGTGCCCGCTGAACGGCACGAGCTGTACGCGGCGGGGCGGGCCATCAGCCGGCCCCAGCGGCCGGACGACATCACGGGGCTCGTGGCCTTCCTCCTGAGCGAGGAGTCCCGCTATCTGACCGGCCAAGTCATCGCCGTCAACGGCGGATTCACCATGCACTGAGTGCACCCAGGCCGATTGAGTGCACCGAGTCCGCGAGGACGGACCCGCCGGGGGGGGGGGGGGGGGGGGGGCGGGGGGGGGGGCGGGGCCGCCCCCCCCCCCCCCCCCCCCCCCCCCCCCCCGCCCCCCGCCCCCCCCACCCCCCCCCCCCCCCCCCCCC
>NZ_JAIUKE010000061.1:0-4997 GCF_020176795.1 Streptomyces sp. 8L | reverse complement strand
CTCGGCCGCCCGCACCCCGGGGTCTCCCCCACCCACGGCGTCCCCCCCGCCCGATTCCGGCCCCCGCGCCCGGGGGCCGGCCCCCGCGGGGCGCCGCGCCGCGGCGGGGGGGGGCCCCCGGGACCCCGCGAAGCGCCTCCTGCCTAGCACCTCCTACCAAGCGCGCCCTGCGTAGCGCCGGCTACGAAGCGCGCCCTGCGAAGCGCCCGCTACGAAGCGCCCGCGCGAAGAACGAAGGGAACACACCATGGATCTGGGCCTCGCCGGCCGAACCGTACTGGTCACGGGCGGCAGTTCG
Organism: Streptomyces sp. 8L; assembly: GCF_020176795.1. Classification (GTDB taxonomy): domain Bacteria; phylum Actinomycetota; class Actinomycetes; order Streptomycetales; family Streptomycetaceae; genus Streptomyces. The sequence continues at coordinate 4,699 of NZ_JAIUKE010000061.1, read as the reverse complement.
GGCGTCGGCCTCGCGACGGTACGCGCCCTGCTGGAGGAGGGCGCCAACGTCGCCACCTGTGGCCGCGACGCGGCACGCCTCGCCGCGGCCACCGCGGGACTGCCCAAGGACCGCCTCCTGACCGGCGCCTGCGACATCCGGGACGCCGACGGGGTCCGCCGGCTCGTCGCGCGGACCGTGGACACCTTCGGGGGCCTGGACGGACTCGTCAACAACGCCGGGCAGTCCCGTATGAAGAGCCTGTCCGACACCACCGCGCGGGACTGGCACGACGAGCTGGAGCTGAAGTTCGCGGGGGTGCTGCACCCCGTCACCGCCGCCCGCCCCCACCTCGCCGCCTCCGACGCGGCGAGCGTCGTCAATGTCAACGCCGTACTCGCCAAGCAGCCGGAGCGCCGGCTCATCACCACCAGCGCGGCGCGCGCCGGCCTCCTCAACCTCGCCAAGTCCCTCGCGGACGAACTCGCGGGCGAGAACGTGCGCGTGAACTCGGTCTGCCTCGGTCTCATCGACACCGGCCAGTGGACCCGGCGGCACGCGGCCGAGGGGACGAAGGAGCCGTACGAGGCGTGGCAGGCGCGCCTCGCCGCCGACCGCGGCATCGCGCTCGGCCGCCTCGGACGTCCCGAGGAGGCCGCCCACGCGATCCTCCTGCTGCTCTCACCACGCGCCTCCTACATCACCGGCACCAGCATCGACGTCTGCGGCGGAGTCGGCCGCGGCATTCTGTGAGGGGAACGACCGTGCGCCACTCCAACGGAGGCGACCTGCTCGTCGCCGTCCTGCGCGACCTGGGCGTCGACACCGTCTTCGGCATCGTCAGCGTCCACAACCTGCCGCTGGTCGAGGCGGTCGACCGCGACCTGCGCTTCGTACCCGTGCGGCACGAGGCGAGCGCCGTCAACGCCGCCGACGGCTACGGCCGGGCGAAGGGCGGCATCGGCTGCGCCCTCACGTCCACCGGCACGGGCGCGGGCAACGCGGCGGGCTCGCTCGTCGAGGCGCTCGCCGCGGGGAGCTCCGTCCTGCACGTCACCGGCCAGATAGAGAGCCGGTACCTGGGCGGCGGGCGCGGCTTCATCCACGAGACCAAGGACCAACTCGGCATGCTGCGGGCCGTGTCGGCCCACGCGGCGACCGTGACCTCGGCCTCCGGCGCGGGCCGGGTCCTGCGCCGCGCGGCGCGGGCCGCGCTCGCCGTGCCCGGCGGGCCCGCGAGCGTGGAGTGGCCCATCGACCTCCAGTACGCGCCCCAGGAGGACGCGGACGGCGCCCTGCCGGACCCGGCGCCGCGCCCGGCCCCGGCCTCCGGGCCGCTCGACGGCGCCCGCGCACTGCTGGCGACCGCGCGCCGCCCGGTCATCTGGGCGGGCGGCGGCGCCCGCGGGGCCGGGGGAGCGCTGAAGGACCTTCTGGAGGCGACCGGCGCCGCACTGCTGACCTCCAACTCCGGCCGGGCGGCCGTGCCCGAGGACCACCCCCAGGTCATAGGGAACTTCGCCGCCACCCCCACCGGGCGCGCGCTCCTCGCTGAGGCGGACGTCCTGCTCAGCGTCGGCACCCACTTCCGCTCCAACGAGACGGCGGACTACGCCCTCCGGCTTCCCGGCGCCCACATCCAGATCGACGCCGACGCGGCGGCGCTCGGCCGGGTGTATCCCGTACGGCACGCCCTGCACGCGGACGCGGCCGAGGCCCTGGCGGCGCTCCTGCCGGCCGCGGTGCCCGCGCGGGCCGGCTGGCGGCGCCGGGTCGCCGAGGCCAGGACCGCGGCCAGGGACACCCTGCACGAGGACCTCGGACCGCAGGCCGCGCTCTGCGACGCGCTCCGCGCCGCCCTGCCCCGGGCGGCCGTCGTCGCCCGCGACGTCACCATCGCGTCATCCAGCTGGGGCAACCGCCTGCTGGAGCTCTACGATCCCGCGGACAATGTCTTCCCCCGCGGCGGCGGCATCGGCCAGGGGCTCGGCATGGGCATCGGCGCCGCGCTCGCCCGCCCGGGCGAACCGGCCGTCGTCCTCGCGGGAGACGGCGGGCTCGCCGTCCACCTGGGGGAGCTCCTCACCCTCGCCCAGGAACGCCCCCGGCTCACCCTCGTGGTCTTCAACGACGCCGGCTACGGGGTGCTGCGCAACCTCCAGGACGCCCACGGAGGCCGGCGCTCGGGCGTCGACCTGCACACCCCGGACTTCGCGCTGCTCGCCGCCGCGTGCGGCCTGCCGTACGCGCGCATCGCGGACGCGGCGGACGCGGCCCCGGTCCTCGGCCGCGCGGGCGCCGCGGCCGGGCCGACGCTGGTCGAGGTCGACCTCGCCGCGCTCGGGCCGATGAAGAACCCGTTCACCCCGCCCGTCACCACGCCCGCGTGAGGAGGCACCATGCCGGCTGAGGAACCCCGCCACGAGCTGCTCGTCCACCGCATGACCCGGGAGGCCGAAGGGGTGCTCTCCGTCGAGCTGAGCGATCCCGGCGGCAAGCCCCTGCCGCCCTGGGAACCGGGCGCCCACCTCGACATCCGCCTGGGAGAACACCTGCGGCAGTACTCGCTGTGCGGCGACCCCGCCGACGCGTTCGCCTACCGCGTCGCGATCCTCGACGAGCCCTCGTCCCGCGGCGGTTCGCGGTACGCGCACACCGTGCTGCGCCCCGGCGACACCGTCACCGTCACGGGGCCGCGCAACCACTTCGCCCTGGAGGAGGCGCCCGCCTACGTCTTCGTGGCCGGCGGGATCGGCATCACCCCGATCCTGGCGATGGCCCGTGCGGCGTCGCGCCGCGGCGTGCCGTACACCCTGGTCCACGGAGGCCGTACCCGCACGTCGATGGCCTTCGGCGCGGAACTCGCCGAACTCGCCCGACTCGCCGAAGACGGCGGCCTCTCGGGGCACCGCGGCGGCAGCGTGGTCCGCCACCCGCAGGACGAGAAGGGGCACATCGACCTCGACGCGGCCCTGAGCGACCTGCCGCCCGGCGCGCTGGTGTACTGCTGCGGACCCGAGCCCCTCCTCGCCGCCGTCGAGGCGCTCTGCCCTCCGGGCCGCCTGCGGGTGGAGCGCTTCTCCGCCCCGGCCGCCGGGAAGCCGCGGGGCGGTTCGGGCGACACCGCGTTCGAGGTCGAGTGCCGCGCCTCGGGCGTCACCGTCGGCGTCGACGCCTCGACCAGCGTCCTCGACGCGGTCAGGGCCGCCGGGATCGCCGTCGCCAGCTCCTGCGAGGAGGGCATCTGCGGCACCTGCGAGACACGTGTCCTCGCGGGCGTCCCCGACCACCGCGACCTGCTGCTGAGCGACGGCGAACACGCGGCGGGCGCGACGATGATGATCTGCGTCTCGCGCTGCGCGTCCGACCGCCTCGTCCTGGACCTGTGACCCACGGACGAAGCACGACCGCCATCACGCCCCGCTCCCGGGAAGGCGGAGCCACGCGTGAAGAAGATGAGGGACAAAGGGATATGAACCACACCGACACCTGGCCCCGCCTGGACCCGCACCAGAGCAGGACCGCGCCGCCCGGCCCGTACGAGGTGAAGCTCGCGCGCACGCTGGAGGAGATCTTCACCCAGGACGGGCACGAACTCACCGACGTGGTCGCGGGCCTGAACGCCCGCCAGCTCCACACGCCCGACGGACGGCCCTGGACCGAGGAGTCCTTCCGCGCCGAGATGCACCGACTGGGAGCCTGACATGACCTTTCACGACAACAGCGCCGACCACATCTACGCCACAGGTCCGCGCAACCAGTGGCACCCCGTCCTGCCTTCGCGCTTCGTCGCCCCCGGCGCGATGCGGAAGGTCACCGCGCTCGGCGAGCAGTGGCTGCTGATGCGCCGTGCCGACGGCGCCCTCGCGATGCTCGCCGACCGGTGCCCCCACCGGGGCGCCCCGCTCTCGCTGGGCAAACACCTCGGCGACCGGGTGGCCTGCTGGTATCACGGTGTGGAGGTGGACGGCGAGGGCACCGTGACCGCCGTGCCCGGCCTGCCCGGCTGCAACCTGGAGGGCAAACGCCTGGTCACTTCGCTGCCGGTGCGCGAGGTCGGCGGCGCGATCCTCGCCTACTTCGGGGACGAGGCCCACCCCGAACCCGTCCCGCTCACCCTGCCCGAGCCGCTCGACGACGAGGGCACCTCGGCGATCCTGTGCTACGCCGAGTGGAACGTCCCCTGGCGCTACGCCGTCGAGAACCTGCTCGACCCCATGCACGGCGCCTTCCTGCACCGCGAGTCCCACACCATGTACGACGGCGGCACCACGGCGAAGTTCCGCATTCGGGAGACCGGGCGCGGCTACTTCTTCGAGAAGACCGACCAGCGCGGGGTGAACTTCGACTGGGTCGAGCTGTGCCGCACCGGCGTGGACTGGGTCGACCTGTCCATCCCCTACCCGCCCTCGGCGGGCCCCGGCGGCCCGTTCGGGATCGTGGGCATGACCTGCCCGGTCGACGCGGGACGCACCGGCGTCTTCTTCTGGCGCTACCGGCGGGTCGCCGGCTGGCAGCGCGACACGTGGCACTTCCTGTACCGGACGCTGATCGAGGAACGGCACTGGGAGGTGCTGGAGCAGGACCGCGTGCTGCTGGAGGCGCTGCCCGCGGACGCGGACCAGCGGGAGAACCTCTACCAGCACGACCTCGGCGTGGTGCGGCTGCTGCCGAAATTGGAGCAGTCGATCCTGGAGTCGGCGGTCGAGCCGACCGAGGA
>NZ_JAIUKE010000060.1 GCF_020176795.1 Streptomyces sp. 8L | reverse complement strand
CCCCGCGGCGCGCGCGGCGGCGGGGGCCGCCCCCCCCCCCCCCCCCCCCCCCCCCCCCCCCCCCCCCCCCCCGCGGCCCGGGCGCGCCCCCGGGCGCGCGCGAGCGGGTGACCGGGCCGGGGAGCGGGCCCCTCTCCCCTTCCCGGCGGCCTGAGGGTACGGGGCGCGGCCTGAGGGCACGGGGCCCAGCCTGGGGGTACGGGGCCAGCCGGCCTCCTCGGTCAGCCGGCCTCCTCGGTCGGCTCGACCGCCGACTCCAGGATCGACTGCTCCAATTTCGGCAGCAGCCGGGCCAGTTGGCGGAACTCCACGGGCGTGAGGCCGCCGAGCATGCGGCGTTCGTTGTCCAGGTGCTCGGCGAACACCTCGTCGATCTTGGCGAGACCTGCCTCGGTGAGCCGCGAATACACCACCCGCCGGTCCTCTGGGCCCCGTTCCCGCACGATCAGGCCGTCCTTCTCCAGCCGGTCCACCCGCAGTGTGATCCCCGCCGAGGAGACCAGCCCGAAGTCCGCGAGCTGACCTGCCGTCAGCCGGTAGGGCGCGCCCGCGCGGCGCAGGGCCGTCAGTACGTCGAACCCGGCGACCGACAGGCCGTGGCGCTCGACCGACGCCGTCAGCCGGGTGTGGTAGCGGAGGTACGTGCGGTGGAGGCGCGCGAGGACGTGGAGCGGCGTCGTGTCGAGATCGGGCCGCTCCCTGGCCCAGTCCGCCACGATGCCCGTCACGGCGTCCGTGTGCTCCGCCGGCTTCTTCCCCGCCATACCGCTCGTCTCCTCCTGCCCCGCCCTGCCCTGCCCCGGCGGCCCGCCGGCGCCCAGCGCCGGCACTCCGGCCGCACCGGTAATATCTTAGCCCTCAAAGAAGCCGCCCCGTCAGTCGCCGGCGGGGCACATTTTCGCAGGTCAGCCACGTTTCTGCACAGAGGCGCAGGTCAGGGGGGCGGGCGGGAAGATACCCTTGACAGGTGACCGACGCCCAAGAGACCGCAGCAGACCCGGAACTGCGCACCACGGGGGCCCGTGGGCGAGAACCGTGGGTGTCGCAGCCCCCGGCCGATCCCGCCCCGGAACCGGTCCCCTTGCTGGAGCCCCGGGAGGGCATCCCGCCCGTCGTCGCCACCGAGGAGGCGCTCGCCGAGGTGGTCGCCGCCTTCGAGGCGGGCCGCGGCCCCGTGGCCCTCGACGCGGAGCGCGCCTCCGGCTACCGCTACGGCCAGCGCGCCTACCTCGTCCAGCTGCGGCGCGAGGGCGCGGGCACGGCGCTGATCGACCCGGTCGGCTGCCCCGACCTCACGGACCTCGGCAAGGCGATCGGCGACGCCGAGTGGATTCTGCACGCGGCCACCCAGGACCTGCCCTGCCTGCGGGAAATAGGCATGCGCCCGAGCCGGCTGTTCGACACGGAACTCGCGGGGCGGCTGGCCGGCTATCCCCGCGTCGGCCTCGGCGCCATGGTCGAGACCGTCCTCGGCTACGCGCTGGAGAAGGGGCACTCGGCCGTCGACTGGTCGACCCGCCCGCTGCCCGAACCCTGGCTGCGGTACGCGGCGCTCGACGTCGAGCTGCTCGTCGACCTGCGCGACGCGCTGGAGGAGGAGCTCGACCGGCAGGGCAAGCTCGACTGGGCGCTCCAGGAGTTCCACGCCATCGCCACCGCGCCGCCCGCGCCGCCGCGCAAGGACCCGTGGCGCCGTACGTCGGGCATGCACAAGGTCCGCAGACGCCGGCAGATGGCGGTGGTACGGGAGCTGTGGACGACCCGGGACCTGCTGGCGCAGCGGCGGGACGTGTCACCCGGCAAGGTCCTCGGCGACGCGGCGATCGTGGAGGCCGCCCTTGCGCTGCCCGCGAACGTGCAGGCGCTCGGCGCGCTGCCCGGTTTCGGGCACCGCACGGGCCGGAAGCAACTGGAGACGTGGCAGGCCGCGGTCGACCGTGCCCGGGCGCTGTCCGAGCGGGAGCTGCCGGGCCCGGGCCAGTCCGTGCAGGGACCGCCCCCGCCGCGCTCGTGGGCCGACAAGGACCCGCAGGCGGCGGCGCGGCTGTCGGCCGCGCGGGCGGCCGTGACGGCGCTCGCGGACGAGCTGCACCTGCCGCAGGAGAACCTGATCACCCCGGACACCGTGCGCCGCGTGTGCTGGGAGCCCCCCGAGCCGGCCGCGCCGGACGCGGTGGAGGACGCCCTGCGTGCCCACGGTGCGCGGCCCTGGCAGGTGGCCCTGGTGACACCCCTGCTCGTGCAGGCGCTGCGGGCGGCGTGACACCGCGCCGCCGGCGGCGCGGGACCGGGTGCCGCGTCGGCGGCGCTGGACCGAGTGCGACATCGGCGGCGTGACCCCGCAGACGCAGCGGACACCACGGCGCTCCGACGGCGGCCGTCCGGCGGTCCCGCGACCGCTTCCCCGAGCGCGCGCGGGGCAGACGGGCGCCATGCGCGCGGGACCGGCCGGTCGGCGCGGATGTGACGTTGAACGCTCGCCATGATGGGGGTGGGCAGGTTAATTACTCACGAGTAGCATGAGCGGCAGCGCGTTCCGGCGCGCGCCGCAGCTGTGCCACCCCGCACCCTGGAGGAGAGCCATCGTGCCTCGTACCGTCAGGGACGTCGTCTTCGTCGACGGCGTCCGCACCCCGTTCGGCAAGGCGGGTCCCAAGGGCATCTACCACGAGACCCGCGCGGACGACCTCGTCGTCAAGGCGATCCGGGAGCTGCTGCGGCGCAACCCGGATCTGGACCCGGCCCGTATCGACGAGGTGGCGATCGCCGCGACCACGCAGATCGGCGACCAAGGGCTCACCATCGGCCGCACCGCGGGCATCCTCGCGGGCCTCCCGGCCTCCGTGCCCGGTTACGCGATCGACCGCATGTGCGCGGGCGCGCTGACCGCCGTCACCACCACCGCGGGCTCCATCGCCTTCGGCGCGTACGACGTCGTCGTCGCAGGCGGTGTCGAGCACATGGGCCGCCACCCGATGGGGGAGGGCGTCGACCCGAACCCCCGCTTCGTGTCGGAGAAGCTGGTCGACGAGTCGGCCCTGTTCATGGGCATGACCGCGGAGAACCTGCACGACCGCTTCCCGCAGCTGACGAAGGCGCGCTGCGACGCGTACGCGGTCGGCTCGCAGGAGCGCGCCGCCAAGGCGTACGCGAACGGGAAGATCCAGCAGGACCTCGTGCCGGTCTCGGTCCGCCGTACCTCGCCCGAGGCGGGGGAGACGGGCTGGGGCCTCGCCACGGCCGACGAGCCGATGCGCCCCGGCACCACGCTGGAGATGCTGGCCGGCCTCAAGACGCCCTTCCGCCCGCACGGCCGGGTCACCGCGGGCAACGCGGCCGGCCTCAACGACGGCGCCACCGCCTCCCTGATCGCCGCCGAGGACTTCGCGCGCGAGCAGGGCCTGCCGGTGAAGATGCGCCTCGTGGCGTACGCCTTCGCGGGCGTGGAGCCCGAGGTCATGGGCTACGGGCCGATCCCGGCGACCGAGAAGGCCCTGGCCAAGGCGGGCCTTTCGATCTCCGACATCGGCCTCTTCGAGATCAACGAGGCGTTCGCGGTGCAGGTGCTCGCGTTCCTCGACCACTACGGCATCGCCGACGACGACGAGCGCGTCAACCAGTACGGCGGCGCCATCGCGTTCGGCCACCCGCTGGCCTCCTCCGGCGTCCGCCTGATGACGCAGCTGGCCCGGCAGTTCGAGGAGCACCCGCACGTCCGCTACGGCCTGACGACGATGTGCGTCGGCTTCGGCATGGGCGCCACGGTCATCTGGGAGAACCCGCACTTCGACGGAGGCAGCAAGTGAGCGACATCGCCGAACTGCTGAAGGGCGCGGCCGAGGTCTTCCCCGACGAGGTCGTCACCGAGGCGCACGTACGCCATCTCGACCTGCCGGCCGACGCCGGGCGCTTCGCGCTGATCACCCTGGACAACGGCTTCGACCACACGAAGCCCACCAGCTTCGGGCCGCAGTCGCTCGCGAAGATCGACGCGGCGATCGACCAGGTCGAGAGCGAGGCGGCCGACGGCACCATCGTCGGCGTCGGCATCACGGGCAAGCCCTTCGTCTTCGCCGTCGGCGCCGACCTCAAGGGCGTCGGGCTGCTCGGCAGCCGCGAGGAGGCCGCGGCGGTCGGCAAGGCCGGGCACGACGTCTTCGCGCGCCTCGGGCACCTTCCCGTGCCGACGTTCGCGTACTACAACGGCGCGGCCATGGGCGGCGGCGTCGAGATCGGACTGCACTGCCAGTACCGGACGGTGTCGTCGTCCATCGCGGCGTTCTCCTTCCCGGAGGTCTTCCTCGGCCTGGTGCCCGGCTGGGGCGGCTGCGCGCTGCTGCCGAACCTGATCGGCGCGGGCCCCGCGGTCAACGTCATCATCGAGAACGCGCTCAACCAGAACCGGCAGCTCAAGGGCGCGCAGGTGTTCGAACTCGGCATCGCCGACGCGATCTTCGAGGCCGCCGACTTCCTGGAGGAGTCCCTCACCTGGACCGCCGCCGTCCTCAAGGGCGAACTCCAGGTCCAGCGCCCCGAGATCGACCGCGGCGAGGACTGGGACCAGGCCGTCGAGTGGGGGCGGGCCGTCGCCGACTCCAAGGTGCACGGCGCCGCGCCCGCCGCCTACCGCGCGCTCGACATCATCGCGCAGGTCAAGGACGGCGATGTGGACGCCGGGTTCGAGGCCGAGACCGAGGCCCTCGCCGACCTCGTCATGGGCGGTGAACTGCGCTCCGGGATCTACGCGTTCAACCTCGTGCAGGGCCGGGCCAAGCGCCCCGTCGGCGCGCCGGACAAGAACCTCGCCCGGCCGGTCAACAAGGTCGGCGTGGTCGGCGCGGGCCTGATGGCCTCCCAGCTGGCGCTGCTGTTCGTGCGCCGCCTCCAGGTGCCGGTCGTCCTCACCGACGTCGACCAGGAGCGGATCGACAAGGGCGTCGGGTACGTGCACGGCGAGGTCGACAAGCTGCTCGGCAAGGGCAGGATCGACCAGGACACGGCGAACCGGCTCAAGGGCCTGGTCACCGGCGTGCTGGACAAGGCCGAGGGCTTCTCGGACGCGGACTTCGTCATCGAGGCCGTGTTCGAGGAGATGGGCGTCAAGCAGCAGGTGTTCGCCGAGGTCGAGGCGGTCGTGCCCGAGACCGCGATCCTCGCCACGAACACGTCGTCGCTGTCGGTCGGCGAGATGGCCTCGAAGCTCGCCCACCCGGAGCGCGTCGTCGGCTTCCACTTCTTCAACCCGGTCGCGGTCCTGCCGCTGCTCGAGGTCGTACGCGGCGAGCGCACCGACGACGCGTCGCTCGCGACGGCGTTCGCGGTCGCGAAGAAGCTGCGCAAGACGGCGGTGCTGGTCAAGGACGCCCCGGCGTTCGTGGTCAACCGTGTGCTGACGCGCTTCATGGGCGAGATCCAGAACACCATCGACGAGGGCACCCCGGTCGACGTCGCCGAGCGCGCCGTCGAGCCGCTGGGCCTGCCGATGTCCCCGCTGGTGCTGCTCGAACTGGTCGGCCCCGCGATCGGCCTGCACGTCTCGGAGACGCTGCACGGCGCCTTCCCCGAGCGGTTCACGGTCTCCGAGAACCTGCGCGCCGTCGTCAAGGCGGGCAAGCGCGGCTTCTACACGTACGACTCGGGCAAGCCCGAGCTGGACCCGGAGATCCTCGCCCTGATGAAGCAGGGCGGCACGGTTCTGACGGAGGACCAGGTCCGGGCGCGGGTGCTGGACGCGGTCGCGCAGGAGATCGGGCTGATGCTCGACGAGGGCGTCGTCGCGGAGGCGCAGGACATCGACCTGTGCCTGATCACGGGCGCGGGCTGGCCCTTCCACCTGGGCGGCATCACGCCGTACCTGGACCGCGAGGGTGTCTCGGAGCGCGCCAACGGCCGCCGCTTCCTGGCGCCCGGCGTGGCGAGCGTCCCCGCGTAACCCGTCCGGGAGCCCCGCGCCCCCCGGGGGGGGGCGCGGGGGCCGGGGGGGGGGGGCCGGCCCCCCCCGCCCCCCGCCCGCGCCCCCCCCCCCCCCCGGGGGCCCCCCCCGGGCGCCCCGCGGGGCCCGGCACGTCCCGCGATGGTCTTCGCGGCATCGGCACCGGCGCAGGGCCCGCGGCGGTCTTCGCGACATGGGCTCCCGCAGCGGTCTCCCGGCGCCGGCGCCGGTCCCGCCGTTGTCCCCCGTCGTCTGTGCCGCACATGTGCCCGCGGGCGTGCGGCCCCTCAGCGGCGCCGCAGTGCCGGATGGTCCGCGATCACCGTCGCGCTGCCCGGGGCGATCTCCGTGAAGCCCGCGTCCTGGACCAGCGGCAGCCCGCTCGCCGTCAGCGCGCGCCAGGCCGCCGGCGCCGCGGTGCGGGCGGCCAGGGCGAAGCCCGACGCGCGCCACGCCCCGCGGTCCGCCTCGGACAGGGCCCACCAGGCCAGTTGGGCGCCGTGGCCGGCCTGCGCGCAGGCCTTGCCCGCCGACATCTTCACGTCCGGGTTGAACCACAGCACCGGGACCCGCGCCTCCGGCGGGCCCGGCGGCTCCTCGTCGTCGAGTTCGGTGCCCGAGACCTGGAGCTTCGCCAGGTCCTTGGGCCAGCCGTCCAGCGGGATCGGGGGGAAGACGCGGACCTCGGCGGGGTCGGGGCCCCGGGTGCCCGTCACCGTGATCCCCGGCAGCGCCTGGGCCCTGCGCCACTCCGCGCCCCGCGCCCTGCGGACCACCTTCCGGATGCGGGCGTCCTGCCAGTCGTCCATCGCCCGAGCCCACTCGCCCTCCCCGAGCGAGCGGTCGTCGGAGAGGATCGTGAGGACCGCGCGGGCCGCGGTCTCGAGCGCGTCGGTGCGGGACGGCGGGGTCGCCCGCTCCAGGCGCAGCACCAGCGGCAGGACGAACTGCGGGGCCTCGTCCCGCGGATCGCCCGCGGCGCCGTCGCCGTCGCGGAGGTCGGTGTTCGGGTCAGTGGTCACCCGGTGATTCTCTCAGGTGCGTTTCTTGGCGGAATGAATGCCTCCGGGTGAGTATGCGTCCATGAAAAGCGACCTCTTCGCCACGGAACACCTCGCCCAGCAGCCCGTCGCGCCCGGTATGACGCTCCAGAACGCCAAATCGGTCAAGTACGTGGTCAACGGTGAGATGCACGCCCGGCAGGGTGCCATGATCGCTTACCGCGGCAACCTCCAGTTCGAGCGGAAGGGCCAGGGCGTCGGCGGAATGCTCAAGCGGGCCCTCACCGGCGAGGGCCTGCCGCTCATGGCGGTGCGCGGCCAGGGCGAGGCGTGGTTCGCGCACGAGGCCGCCAACTGCTTCATCGTCGAGATCGAGCAGGGCGACGCGCTGACCATAAACGGCCGCAACGTCCTGTGCTTCGACCCGACGCTGAGCTACGAGATCAAGATGGTCAAGGGCGCGGGCATGACCGGCGGCGGCCTCTTCAACAGCCTCTTCACCGGCTACGGGAAGCTCGCCGTGATCTGCGAGGGCAATCCGATCGTCATCCCCGTCTCCGCTCAGCAGCCCGTCTACGTCGACACCGACGCGGTCGTCGGCTGGAGCGCCCAGCTCCAGACCAGCCTGCACCGCTCGCAGTCCGTCGGCTCCATGATCCGCGGCGGCTCGGGCGAGGCCGTACAGCTGATGCTCCAGGGCGAGGGCTTCGTCATCGTCCGGCCCAGCGAGGCCACGCCCGCCCCGAGCACCTCCCACTGAGCCGGTGCGGCGGCCCCCCGGCAGGACGGTGGCCCCGGCGATCACGCCGATCGCCCCGGGAGCGACCACGCCGGTGATCGCGCTGAGCGGCGTCGGCCGCAGGTACGGCATCCGGGGGCCCTGGGTGCTGCGCGGCGTCGGCCTCGCACTCGCCGCGGGCACCGTCGCACGGGTCGAGGGCGCCAACGGCAGCGGGAAGTCCACGCTGCTGCGGCTGCTCGCCGGGATCGACACCCCGTCCGCGGGCCGCGTCACCGGCCGGCCGCGCACCGCCTACGTCCCCGAGCGGTTCGCCGCCGCCCTGCCGTTCACGGCGGCGGCCTACCTCGCGCACACCGGCCGCGTCCACGGGCTCGCCCGGCCCGTCGCCGAGGCGCGGGCGGCCGAGTGGCTGGAGCGGTTCGGGGCCGCGGCCCACGCCCGTACGCCGCTCGCCGAGCTGTCCAAGGGCACCAGCCAGAAGGTCGCCGTCACCCAGGCGCTGGCCGCCGAGCCCGAGCTGCTCGTCCTTGACGAGGCGTGGACCGGTCTTGACGAGGCCGCGCGCGCCGAGCTGGACCGGGCGGTGACGGAGCGCGCTGCCGCGGGCGGCACGGTCGTGTTCGTGGACCACGATCCGGCGCGGCTCGCTGGCGTTCCCGACGCCGTGTACTCCGTGGCTGGGAGCTCCGTCCTGCGCACGCGGGAGCGCGCCGGGGGCGAGGGGGACGAGTCCGGCGACGGGCCCCGGGTCCGCGTCCTCGTCTCGCGCGCCGCTCCCGGCACCGAGCCCCCGGAGGGGCTGCCGGGGCACCCCGTCCGCGAGCGCCTGCCCGACGGCACGTTCCGGCTCACCGTCCCGGCCGCGCACTCCGACGCCCTGCTGCGGGCGCTGCTGACGGCACACCCGCCCTGGCACGTCCACGCGCTGCACGAGACCGAGGGGCGGTCCGCCCGGTGACCGCGCTGCTGCGCTACCAACTGGCCCTGCTGCTGCGCTCGCACCGCTGGCTCCCGCCGCTGCTGGTGTACCTGGCCGTGCTCGGCGCGGGGGTCGGCGCCGGGCGCCCCGTGCTGGACTCGCTCGGCCTGGCCGCCGCCGCGCTGGTGCCGGTCACGGCCTGGTTCGTACGGGTCTGCGTCACGCAGGAACCGCCCGCCGCGCGCGCCGTGACCGCCGCCGCGCGCGGCACGGCCCGCACCCATGCGGCGTCGCTGCTGGCGGCCCTCACCGTCTCGGCCGGGCTCGGCCTGCCCGGCACGGCCGTCGTGGCGGCCATCAGCGCGCCGAGCGGCGCCGGTCTCACCGGCCACGTCTCCCGGGTGGCCGCGGCGCCCGCGGGGCTGGTCGCGGCATGCGTCTGCCTGCTCGTCGGGCTGGCCGTGGGCGCCCTGTGCAACCGGCCCGTGCTCGCCGCACGCGGCTGGTCCATCCTGCTGACGCTGCTCGTCGCGGTGCTCACCCTGGTGGTCGCGGGGTCGCCCGCCAAGGACGCCGTCACCGACCTGGTGACGGGCTCGCTCAGCGGGAGCGTCCGGGTCCCGGCCCTGCCGCTGGCCGCCGCCGTGCCCGTGGCCGCCGCCGCGGTCGCCGTCGCCGTCCGGGTCGGCGCCCGGAGGTCCTGACCGGACGGCGGGGCGTATGGACCGTGCGCCCGCGGACGTACGCTTGCCGCATGACCGAGCGAACCGCGGACAGGGAGCGCCCCGGGGCGGCCGGTGGCGCCGATGCCGCCGGGCCCGTCGCGTACGCCGACTGCGTGCTGTGCGGCGAGCCCACCGAGTACCCGGAGACCACCAGGGGCGCGACGCTGTGCCCGGTGTGCGAGTGGCAGGAGGGGCAGCGGCTCGCCTGCTCGGGCTGACCGCCCGCCGGGCCCGTGCCGCCGGTCAGTCCTTCGCCAGCAGCCTCTCTCGCGCGGCGGCCACGTCGAAGTCCGCCGCGGGGTAGGACGGGTCCATCGCGTCCAGGTGCTCGCGCAGCAGGGTGCTGATCGCCCAGTTCCGGTACCACTTGCGGTCCGCCGGGACAAGGTACCAGGGGGACGCGTCCGTGGCGCAGCGCGTCATGGCCGTCTCGTACGCGCGGTGGAAGTCGGGCCACCTGACCCGGTCGTCGAGGTCGCCCTCGCTGAACTTCCAGTGCTTGTCCGGATTGTCGAGCCGGGCGAGCAACCGCTCGCGCTGCTCCTCGTAACTGATGTGCAGGAAGACCTTCAGTACGCGCACCCCGTGGTCGGCCAGCGACTGCTCGAAGCGGTTGATCTGCCCGTATCTGCGGCGGATGTCCCGGTGCGGCACCAGCGCACGCACCCGGGCCACCAGCACGTCCTCGTAGTGCGAGCGGTTGAAGATGCCGATCTCGCCCGCGCGGGGCAGTGCGCGCCTGACGCGCCACAGGAACGGGTGGCTCAGCTCCTCGCGCGTGGGCTCCTTGAAGGACCTGATCCGGCAGCCCGCCGGGTTGAACAGGCCGATGACGTGCTTGACCGTCCCGTCCTTTCCGCTGGTGTCCATGCCCTGGAGCACGAGCAGCAGCCGCCGGGTGTCGCCCGCCGTGCTCGACGCGTACAGCCGCTCCTGGAGGCGGCCGAGCGGGTCCGCCAGCGCGGCCATCTCCTTCTTCGCGGAGCCCTTGCCCTTCGGGCCGCCGGGCGTCGCGCGGGTGTCGTACGCGGAGAGGTCGACCGCCTCGCCGGGCGGCAGCCGCAGCAGCTCGCTCAGCGGCGCCCCGCGCCGGCCGGAGCCCTGGTCCGCCCCGCCCGTCCGGTCGCTGTGCCGCTTCTTCGCCATGGCTCGCCCGCTCTCTTCGCCCTCTGCTGCCCGAGGATGCGACGCCCCTTGAGGATCTTCCTTGAGGATGCTCCCTGAGGATGCGACGTTCCTTGAGGATGCGACGGAAAGGCCCCGGGGGGGGGCCCCCCCCCCCGCGCGCGGGGGGGGGGGGGGGGGGTTGGGGGGGCGGGGGGGGGGCGGGTTTTGTGTGGGGGGGTCGGGCGGGCGCCAGCCGCAGGGGGGCGG
>NZ_JAIUKE010000059.1 GCF_020176795.1 Streptomyces sp. 8L | reverse complement strand
CCCCCCCGCCCCCCCCCTCTGCACGGGCCCCGGCCGCGCCCCCCCCCCGCGGCCCCCCCCGGGGGCCCCCCCCCCCCCCCGCGGGCGGCCCCCCCCCCCCCCCCGCGCCTCTCGTGCGATCTTCGGGATCAGGCGAGCGAGGCGCTCAGCGTGATCGTGGTGCCGGAGAGCGCCTGGCTCACCGGGCAGTTCGCCTTGGCGTCCTCGGCGGCCTTCACGAAGGCGGTCTCGTCCAGGCCCGGGACCTCGCCCTGGACGGTCAGGTGGACGCCGGTGATGCCGGTGCCGGGCTGGAAGGTGACCTCCGCCTGCGTGGTGAGCCTGGTCGGCGGGGTGCCGGCCTTGTCGAGGCCGTTCGAAAGCGCCATCGAGAAGCAGCTGGAGTGGGCGGCGGCGATCAGCTCCTCGGGGCTGGTCTTGCCGTTCGCCTCCTCCGCGCGGGAGGCCCAGGTGACCGACTGCTGCGGAATGCCGGAGGAGTCGAACGTGACGTTGCCGGCACCCTTGAGGAGGTTGCCCTCCCAGACGGTGTGTGCCTGGCGCGTGGTGGCCATGGTGGAACCCTTTCTCTGGTGTGCGTACGGCTCCGGTCGGTTACGTACGGCTTCAGAACCTACCCGGTGCCCGAACCTGGCCGGTGATCAGCTCCTCCGCTTCCCTCGCCAGGGCCGTGAGCCGGGAGATGGCGCGGAAGTACTTCTTGCGGTAGCCGCCGGCCAGCATCTCCTCGCTGAACAGGCGGTCGAACGGCACGCCCGACGCGACGACCGGTATCTCCCGGTCGTACAGCCGGTCCGCGAGCACCACGAGCCGCAGCGCCTTGGACTGGTCGGGCACCGGGGCAACGTCCGTCAGGCACACCGCGCGCAGCCCGTCGGTCAGCGCCCCGTAACGGCTCGGGTGGACGGTGGCGAGATGGCCGAGGAGGTCGCCGAACGCGTCCAGGCTCGCCCCCGGCGTCCGCGCGGCGAGCGCCGCGACCCGCTCGGAGGCGTACGGCTCCGGCGCCTTCGGCAGCCCGCGGTGGCGGTAGTCCTCGCCGTCGATGCGTACGGGCCTGAAGTGCGCGGACAGGCCCTGGATCTCGCGCAGGAAGTCCGCGGAGGCGAACCGGCCCTCGCCGAGCCTGCCCGGCAGCGTGTTGGAGGTCGCGGCGAGCGCGACGCCCGCCTCGACCAGCCGGCTGAGCAGCGTGGACACCAGCACCGTGTCGCCCGGGTCGTCGAGCTCGAACTCGTCGATGCACAGCAGCCGGTGGCCGCTCAGCGTCCGGACGGTCTCCTGGAAGCCCAGCGCGCCCACCAGGTTGGTCAGCTCCACGAACGTGCCGAAGGCCTTCAGCTCCGGCGCGGCGGGCGCCGCGTGCCACAGCGAGGCCAGCAGGTGGGTCTTGCCGACGCCGTAGCCGCCGTCCAGATAGATCCCGCGCGGGCCGGCGGGCGCCGCGGCCTTGCGGGCGAACCAGCGGCGCCCGCCCGCGCCCCCCCCCCCCGGGGGGGGGGGGGCCCCCGCGCCCGCCCCCCCCCCCGCCCCCCCCCCGGCCGGGGGGCCGGGGCCCGCCGCGAAGTCCCGCAGTACGCCGAGCGCCTCGGCCTGGCCGGGCCGGCCGGGGTCGGGGACGTACGTGTCGAAGCGCACGGAGTCGAAGCGCGGCGGCGGCACCATCTCGGCGACGAGCCGGTCGGCCGGTACGTGCGGGGAGCGGGCGCACAGCGAGAGCGGGGCCGCCGCGGCGGAGGAGGCACCCGGGGCGGCAGCGGAGGAGGAGGTCACGTTGCTCAACTCTAGGAGGCCGACCAGACTGCTTCGCATGCGACGCCTGTTCCCTGTGACCGATCAGACATCCGCGGACCGGGCGGCGACCGCTCCGCCCTCGCCGGGCCCCGACGGCGACCGGGAGTGGACGTTCGACGAGCTCGCCGAGGCCTACGCGTACCCCCCGCTCGCGGCCGGCGCGGTCTGGCTGCGCGGGAACATGGTCGCGACGCTGGACGGCGCCGCGCAGCACGGGGGCCGGTCGCAGGCCATCTCCTCCGCCGCCGACATGCGGATCTTCGGGGTGCTGCGCGCGCTGGCCGACGTGGTCGTCGTGGGCGCCGAGACCGTACGGCGGGAGGGCTACCGGCCCGCCCGCGCCCGGGCGGCGTTCGCTCAGCGGCGTGCGGCGGCCGGGCAGGCGCCCGCGCCCGCGATCGCCGTCCTCACGGCGAGCCTGGACCTGGATTTCTCGGCGCCGCTGTTCACCTCGCCGCTCGTCCCGACGCTCGTGCTGACGGGCGCGGCGGCGCCGTCCGAGCGGGTGCGCGCGGCTTCGAAGGCGGGGGCGGAGGTGGTGATCGCGGGCGAAGGGCCCGGCGCCGACCCGGCGCGTGCGGTGTCCGCCCTGGCGGAGCGCGGTCACAGGCGGCTGCTGACGGAGGGCGGGCCGCGGCTGCTGGGCCAGTTCGTGGCGGGTGGGGTGCTGGATGAGCTGTGCCTGACGGTGGCCCCGCTGCTGACCGCGGGGCACGCGCAGCGCATCGCGGACGGGCCCGAGCTGCCGGTGCCCGCGCGGTTCGAGCCGGTGTCGCTGCTGACGGAGGGCGGATTCCTGTTCTGCAGGTACGCGCGGGCGGACGCCCCGTGGATCTCGCGCGATCAGGGGTAGAGGACCCCGGGAACGGATTTTCGACACCCGCTACGAGACCATCTACCGGAATTTATCGTTCCGCTTAGCTCCGGCTGGGCAGACTAGATCCAGTCCCCCTGCCACAGCGGGGAAGGATGGTTTCAGCAGTGGACCGCGGCTGTGGTCCACCTTGACGGACGGAAGGGCGCCTGTCGTGTTCACGAGCGTACTGATGATCGAGAAGGCACTGACGCCCCAGGACGTGGAGTTCGTGACGACCCTCCACGGTGACCAGAAGGTGGCCTTCGTGGTGCTCATGCAGCCCCGCGGGGACCAGGCCGACGTACTGCTGCGCGCGATCGACGACGTGGCGTACGGAGAGCTCAAGGAGGCGGCGCAGGAAGCCGAGGAACCGGAGGGCAGCGACGCGAGACACCCCGCGGAGGTCGCGCTCGCCCACACCATCACGGCCCTGCGCGCGACGGGCTCCGAGGCCGCGGGACACGTGGTGGAGAAGCACCCGCTCGACCGGCTCAAGGCGGTCGTCGAGGAGACGGGCGCGGACGAGGTCGTCGTACTGACCGAGCCGCACTACGTCGAGGAGTTCTTCCACCGCGACTGGGCGTCGCGGGCCCGCCACCAGGTCGGCGTACCGGTGCTGAAACTCTTCGCGCACAGCGAATAGGGTGAGGCGCGACCCACGACCTGACCCGTCAGGTTCCCGCGCCACCCCCGTACTGGAGAGACGTATGGCATCCGCCCCCGGCATCCCGGCCGCCATGGAACGGCCGCACTTCATCGGCATCGGCGGTGCGGGCATGTCGGGCATCGCGAAGATCCTGGCGCAGCGCGGCGCCAAGGTCGCGGGCAGCGACGCCAGGGAGTCGGCCACCGCGGAGGCGCTGCGGGCGCTCGGCGCCACCGTGCACATCGGGCACGACGCCGCGCACCTCGCCGACGACGCCACCTGCGTCGTCGTCTCCAGCGCCATCCGCGAGGACAACCCGGAGCTCGTGCGGGCCGCCGAGCTCGGCGTCCCCGTCGTGCACCGGTCGGACGCGCTCGCCTCGCTGATGGCGGGCGGGCGCGCCCTCGCGGTCGCCGGCACCCACGGCAAGACCACCACCACCTCGATGCTGGCGGTCGCGCTCGGCCGGCTCGGCCTCGACCCGTCGTACGCGATCGGCGGCGACCTCGCGGGCCCCGGCACCAACGCGTCCCACGGCGACGGCGAGATCTTCGTGGCCGAGGCCGACGAGAGCGACCGCAGCTTCCACACGTACGACCCCGAGGTCGCCATCGTCCTCAACGCGGAACTCGACCACCACGCGAACTACGCCTCGATGGACGAGATCTACGAGTCGTTCCAGAAGTTCGCCGCCAAGATCGTCCCCGGTGGGACGCTGGTCGTCTCCGCCGACCAGACCGGTGCCGTGGAACTGGCCCGGCGGGTACGGGGCGACGGCGCCCCGGACGTCCCGCGCATCGTCACCTACGGGCTCGCCGAGGACGCCGATGTGCGCATCCTCTCCATCGAGCCGGACGGCCTGACCAGCCGGGTCACGGTCGTCCTGGACGGCGCCGAGCTGACCTTCGGGGTGTCCGTGCCCGGCCGCCACTACGCCACCAACGCCGTCGCCGCGCTGGTCGCGGGCGCCGCGCTCGGCGTCCCCGCGGCCGACCTGGCGCGGGCGCTCGGCGCGTACACCGGGGTCGGCCGCCGCCTCCAGCTCAAGGGCGAGGCGGGCGGGGTGCGCGTCGTCGACTCCTACGCCCACCACCCGACGGAGATGACCGCCGACCTGGAGGCGATGCGCGCGGCGCTGCCCGACGGCGCGCGGCTCGTCGTCGTCTTCCAGCCGCACCTCTTCTCCCGTACGCAGGAACTCGGCCGGGAGATGGGCGCGGCCCTGGCCCTCGCCGACGCGTCGGCGGTCCTGGACATCTACCCGGCGCGCGAGGACCCGCTGCCCGGGATCACGAGCGACCTGGTCATCGACGCGGCGCGGGCCGCGGGGGCGCAGGTCACGGCGGTGCACGACAAGACCGCCGTGCCGGACCTGGTGGCGGGAATGACGGGGGGTGGCGACCTCGTTCTGACTATGGGGGCGGGGGACGTCACGGACCTGGGTCCGCTGATCCTCGCCCGCCTCACCGACTGAAGGGAGACTCCGTGGCATCCGGAATCAAGAAGGCATACGACGTCGTCAAGCCGGACGACCAGTGGCGTGCCGAGCTGTCCGACAAGGAGTACGCGGTGCTGCGCGAAGCGGCCACCGAGCCGGCCTTCACCGGTGAGTACACGGACACCAAGACCGAGGGTGTCTACTCCTGCCGGGCCTGCGGGGCCGAGCTGTTCCGCTCCGACACGAAGTTCGAGTCGCACTGCGGCTGGCCGTCGTTCTTCGACCCGAAGGACAGCGACGCGGTCGAGCTGATCGACGACAACTCGTACGGCATGGTCCGTACCGAGGTGCGCTGCGCCACCTGTGGCTCGCACCTGGGACACGTCTTCAAGGGCGAGGGGTATCCGACCCCGACGGATCTGCGCTACTGCATCAACAGCATCTCGCTGCGGCTGACGCCGGACGGGAGCTGACCGGGGGCCGGGGGGGGGGGGGGGCCCCCCCGCGCCGGCCCGGTGCCGCGGCGGGGGGCGCGCTGGTGGTTTCGGGGCGCGGGGGGGGG
>NZ_JAIUKE010000058.1 GCF_020176795.1 Streptomyces sp. 8L | reverse complement strand
TGCCTGGACAGGTCTATAGGTGCCGGGAAAGACACCCCGGCACCTATAGACCTGTCCAGGCATGTCCATTACGCTCTAGACATGCCTGGACAGGTTTACAAGCATCATCGCATCGCCCGCGTTCTCGCCGACGAGATCAGGGCCGGTGTGCACAGCACCGGCGAGCGGCTGCCCGGGGAGCACGCGCTCACCGAGCGGTTCGGTGTCAGCCGCACGACGCTGCGGCAGGCGCTCCAGGTCCTCGGCGAGCAGGGCCTGATCGCCACCCATCCCGGCATCGGCTCGCTCGTCACCTTCGACGGTACGCCGCTGGACAACCGGCTCGGCTGGACGCGCTCCCTCGCGGGGCAGGCGACCGAGCTGGTCACCGAGGTGCTGCGGTTCGAGACCGTCCGCGACCCGGCGCTCGCCGCGTCGCTGGACACCGGCTCCGACGCGTTCGTCGCGCTCGACCGGGTCCGGCGGCTCGCCGACGGCGCCGGGGTGTCGCTGGAGCTGAGCCGTGTGCCCGCCGTGGGCGCCCTCGCGGACCTGCCCCGCCGCGGGCTCACCGACGGGTCGCTGAACAAGACGCTGCTGGCCGCGGGCCGGATCACCGAATCCGGTGACGGCCAGGTGTCCGTACGCGGCCTCGACGAGGCCGAGGCCGCCACCCTGCACCGCCGTCCCGGCGAGTCGTTCCTGCACCTGGCCCAGGTGTACCGGGCCGCGGACGGGTCCGTCGTCGAACAGGTGACGAGCCTTCTCGACCCCGCCAGGTTCCAACTGCACGTCCACTCGGGGCGAGGAGACCGCCAGTGACCATCGACAGCACCACCCGCGACCGTGCCCTCGGCGCGTTCTACGGCCTCGCCCTCGGCGACGCGCTCGGCATGCCCACCCAGGTCATGTCCCGGCGCGAGGTCGTACGGGCGTACGGCACGCTCACCGGCTTCGCGCCCGCGGGCCCGGACAACCCGGTCAGCGCCGGGATGCCGGCGGGCTCCGTGACCGACGACACCGACCAGGCCGTCATCGTCGGCGAGCTCCTCGTGGAGGGCGGCGGCCACATCGACCCGCTGCGCCTCGCGCACGAGCTGCTGGACTGGGAGAAGGGCATGAAGGCGAAGGGCTCCTTCGACCTGCTCGGCCCCTCCACCAAGGCCGCTCTCGACATGGTGGCGCGCGGCGTGCCGCCCGAGGAGGCCGGCCGGTACGGCACCACCAACGGCTCCGCGATGCGCGTCACACCGGTCGGGATCGCGTTTCCCGCGCGGCCCACGGAGGCGTTCCTCGACCGGGTCGTGGAGTCCTGCCAGGTGACGCACGACACGACCGTGGGCATCGCGGGCGCGGCGGCCGTCGCCGCCGCCGTCAGTACGGGCGTCGGTGGTGGCACGCTGGAGGACGCGGTCGCGGCCGCCGTCGAGGCGGCCGGGGCGGGCGCGGAGCGCGGCCACTGGATCGCGGGCGCCGACATCGCGTCCCGTATCGCGTGGGCGTGGGAGCTGGTCGGCGGCGTTCCCGAGGCGGAGGCGCTGGACCTGGTGTGTTCGCTCGTCGGGACGAGTGTGGCCAGCCAGGAGTCCGTACCGGCCGCTTTCGCGGTCCTCTCCGTCGCCGGGGGCGACCCGTGGCGCAGCACCCTGCTCGCGGCGAACCTCGGCGGCGACAGCGACACCATCGGTGCGATCGCGGGAGCGGGCGCCGGCTCGGTGGCGGGGCTCTCGGCCCTGCCCGCCGACGCCGTCGACACCCTCCGCACCGTCAACGATCTTGAGCTTGAGCCCCTCACGGAGCGCCTGCTCGCGCTGCGCTGACCCTTGTCGGCGCAGCCCTCGCGCCACCGGTGCCCCACCGGTGTGCGCGACACCAGTCCCTCCGTAAGAGGCAAGGAGGTTCCGTCATGACCGCTTCGACGACGAACGATCACGTCGGTACCAACGCATCGGCGTCCGCCAACGAGCAGGTCGGCGCCATCGAGACCCGCGGGATCGAGCCGGTCCCCGACCAGGAGCGGCACGGCCGCGCGAGCCAGATGTTCTGGACGTGGTTCGCCGCCAACATCTCCATCCTCGGGCTGCCGCTCGGCGCCACCCTGGTGGCGTTCCGCGGTCTGAACATCTGGCAGGCGATCCTGGTCGCCGTCATCGGGTCCGTCGGGTCGTTCGCCCTGGTCGGCATCCTCAGCCTGGCGGGCAAGAAGGGCGGCGCGCCCGCGCTGACCCTGTCCCGCGCGGTGTTCGGGCAGCGCGGCAACGCCGGGCCCACCCTGATCAGCTGGCTCAGCAGAGTGGGCTGGGAGACGATCACGACGACGACGGCCGCGTACGCGCTGCTCGCGCTCGTCCAGTGGGTCTTCGGCTGGCACCAGAACACCGTGCTGACGGTGGTCTGCCTGCTCGTCTTCATCGGCTGCACACTGCTGATCAGCGGCCTCGGCCATGCCACGATCATGTGGATCAACAAGTGGGCGACCGTCGTCTTCGGTGTGCTGAACCTGATCGTGATGGGCTTCCTCGTCGCGACCGTGGACTGGGACAAGGTCCTCGGCGTGCACGCGGGCCCGATCAGCAGTGTGGTCGCCGGTGTCGGCTTCATCGCCGCCGGTACGGGCATCGGCTGGGCGAACGCGGGCGCCGACTACGCCCGCTACCTGCCGCGCAGGCTGCCAGGCGGCAGGCTGGTGACGGCGTCGGCGTTCGGCGCGGGCATCCCGCTCGTACTGCTGATCTCGCTCGGTTCGCTGCTGTCGGCCGGGGACACGACCCTGGCGAGCGCGTCCGACCCGGTCTCCGCGATCAACGGCATGCTGCCGTCCTGGATGGCCGTGCCGTATCTGATCGCGGCCTTCGGCGGGCTGCTGATGTCGAACCACCTGTCGACGTACTCGGCGGGTCTGACGATGCTGACGCTGGGGCTGAAGGTCCCGCGCCACCTCGCGGTGACCGTGGACGTCGTGCTGATGTTCTTCGGCGGCGTCTACTTCATGCTGATCGCGAAGGACTTCTACGGTCCGTTCTCGACGTTCCTGACGCTGCTGGCGGTGCCGATCTCGGCGTGGGTCGGTGTGATCCTGGTGGACATGGCGCGCGGGCGCGCGTACGACCCGGCGGGGCTGATGAACACCACCCGCACCAGCCGCTACTGGTACACCGGCGGTTTCCGTGTGCCGGCCGTCCTGGCGTGGGCGGTGGCGATCGTGATGGGCCTGCTGTTCACGGAGGCCTCGACGAGCGCGACGGACGTGTGGTTCTCCGGCCCGTGGGCGCACACCTGGCTGGGCACGAACGGCCTCGGCTGGGCCATCTCGATGGCCGTGGGCGCGCTGCTGTACGCGGTGCTGGGACGGCGCCCGGCGGCGGCGTCCGAGGAGCAGGCCGCCGAGCCGGCCGAGCTGGAAGGGGCGCGCGGGTGAGCGGGCGGCTGATCCTCGCGGGCAATGTGATCGCCGACCTGGTGATCGAGGTGCCGGCACTGCCGGAGCGCGGCGGCGACGTCATCGGCTCGCGGACGGAGCTGACGGCGGGCGGCGGCTTCAACACGCTCGTGGCGGCGGGCCGGCTCGGCGCGGAGACGGTCTTCGCCGGACTGCACGGCACCGGCCCGTACGGCGACCTGGTGCGCGCGGCGCTCGCGGCGGAGGGCGTACGGCCGCTGCTGCCGGCCAGGACGGACGGCGACACGGGCTTCACGGTGGCGCTGGTCGACGCGGGCGGCGAGCGGACGTTCGTGACGAGCTTCGGCGTGGACGCGGAGATGACCGCGGACGACATGGCAAAGGTCGCGGCGGAGGTACGGGCCGGGGACCTGGTGCAGCTGTCGGGCTACGGCCTGGTGATGCCGGTGAACGGCCCGCTGCTCTCGGCGTTCGCGGCGGCCCTGCCCGGCGGTGTGACGCTCTGCCTGGACCCGGCCCCGCTGGTCGCGGACATCCCCGCGGCCGTGCTCGGTCCGGTGCTCGCCCGTACCGACTGGCTGAGCGCCAACGCGCGCGAGGCGTCGCTGATGTCGGGGCTCGCCGAGCCGGGCCCCGCGGCGGCGGCGCTGCGCGCGCGGCTCGCGCCCGGCGCGGGGGTCCTGGTGCGGGCGGACAAGGACGGCTGCTGGCTCGCGCCGCCCGACGGCTCGGCACCGGCGCACGTCGCGGGCTTCCCGGTGGCGGCCGTGGACAGCAACGGCGCGGGGGACGCGCATGTGGGCGCGTTCCTGGCGCTGCTGGGCGAGGGCGCCGCGCCCGCGGTGGCCGTACGGGCCGCCAACGCGGCGGCGGCGTACGCGGTGACGCGGCGCGGCCCGGCCACGGCCCCGACCCGCGCCGAGCTGATCGCGTTCGCGCGGGAGGCGGGCGCCGCGGACGTGGTGGCGCTGCTCGGCGGGTGACGAGACCGCCGGCCGGCCCGGGGGTCACGTCCCGGGGCCGGCCGGCTTCCCCGGCGGGCGTCCGCGCGGCGCGGGCCGGGGTACGCGAAAGGGGCGGGGAGCCCAGGTGCCCGACGACACCGTGCTCCCCGCCCCTTCGCCGTACGTGCTCGCCGCACCGGCGCGAGCCGCGGGCCCCGGGACGGAAAGGCGCCCGGCCGGCGCCTCAGCGGGCTTCGCGCTCGCGGCCCGTCTCCGCCAGTTTCAGCAGGTGGTCGGCGAGTGACTGCCCGCCCTGCGGGTCGCGGCTGATGAGCATCAGCGTGTCGTCGCCCGCGATGGTGCCGAGGACGTCGCGCAGCTCGGCCTGGTCGATGGCGGACGCCAGGAACTGGGCCGCGCCGGGCGGGGTCCGCAGCACCACGAGGTTCGCGGACGCCTCGGCCGAGATGAGCAGTTCGCCGGCGAGGCGGCGCATGCGCTCCTCCTTCACCGACTCCCCCAGCGGCGCGTGCGGGGTGCGGAAGCCGCCCTCGCTCGGCACCGCGTAGATGAGTTCGCCGCCCGCGTTGCGGATCTTGACCGCGCCGAGCTCGTCCAGGTCGCGGGAGAGCGTGGCCTGGGTGACGGTCAGTCCGTCGTCCGCCAGCAGCCGCGCCAGCTGGCTCTGCGAGCGGACCGGCTGCCTGCCCAGGATGTCCACGATCCGGCGGTGCCGGGCCATTCTCGTCTGGGGCAGGGAAGGACCGCCTTGCTGCTGCGGCTCACTCATCGTCGTCGTCTCATCTCAGTTCGGCTCAGTTCGGCTTGGGCCTGTCTCCCTCGTGCTTCGCCGCCACGTCCCCCGCGGCGGCCAGGGCCGCGTCCAGGACGCCCGGCAGCGCCCGCAGGAACCCGTCGGCCTCGCCGTCCCCCACGATCAGCGGCGGCATCAGCCGTACGACGTCGGGAGCGGGCACGTTCACCAGGAAACCGGCCTCCTGAGCCGCCCGCTGCACCGCCGGCGCGAGCTGCTCCGTGAGCACGATACCGAGGAGCAGCCCCGCACCGCGGACATGGGAGACCAACGGGTGGCCGAGCCCCTCGACGCCCTCACGGATTTTCTCACCGACACGCTTGACCCCGTCGAGCGCGCCGTCCGCGCCGAGCGTGTCGAGCACCGCGAGTCCGGCCGCGCAGGCGACCGGGTTCCCGCCGAACGTCGTGCCGTGCTGACCCGGCTTCAGCAGGTCGGCCGCCGGGCCGAACGCGAGGGCCGCGCCGAGCGGCAGCCCCCCGCCGAGGCCCTTGGCGAGGGTGACGACATCGGGCTCCACGCCCTGGTGGGACTGGTACGCGAACCACTGTCCCGTACGTCCGACGCCCGTCTGCACCTCGTCGAGGACGAGCAGGGTGCCCGTGGCGCGGGTGATCTCGCGGGCCGCCTCCAGGTAGCCCTTCGGCGGGACGACCACGCCCAGTTCGCCCTGGATCGGCTCGATGATCACGAGCGCGGTCTGTTCGGTGACGGCCGCCCGCAGCGCGTCGGCGTCCCCGAACGGGACGTGCGTGACATCGCCGGGCAGTGGCGCGAACGGCGCCCGCTTGCCCTCCTGGCCGGTCAGCGCGAGCGCGCCCATGGTGCGGCCGTGGAAGCCGCCGACGGTGGCCACCATGTGCGAACGGCCCGTCAGCCGGCCGATCTTGAACGCCGCCTCGTTGGCCTCCGCGCCCGAGTTGCAGAAGAACACGCGCCCCGGGCGGCCCGCCAGCTGGACGAGCCGCTCCGCGAGCGCCACCGGCGGCTCGGCGATGAAGAGGTTGGAGACGTGCCCGAGCGACGCGATCTGGCGGGACACGGCGTCGACGACGGCGGGGTGCGCGTGCCCGAGCGCGTTGACGGCGATACCGCCGACGAAGTCCGTGTACGCGGTGCCGTCGGCGTCCCACACGGTGGTGCCCGAGCCGCGTACGAGGGACAGCTGCGGTGTGCCGTAGTTGTCGGCCATGACGCCCCGCCAGCGGCGGGAGAGCGCGTCGTTGCCGCCGGTGCCCGTGCTGCTGGTGATGTCCGTACCGCCCGTGCTGCCGGTGCTGTCGGCGCTGCCGGTGCTGCCGGTGCTGTTGACGGGCTCGGTCGCGCCGGTGGCCGCGTTGTCGCTCACTGTGCGCCCCCTCCTGTGGTGTGCGGTGCCCCGGCGCCTTCGCCGGCGCCCGGTGCGTGCGCTTCGTCCGGTACGACCATCGTGCCGATGCCCTCGTCGGTGAAGATCTCCAGCAGGATCGAGTGCGGGACGCGCCCGTCGATGACGCGCGCCGTCGACACACCGCCGCGCACCGCGTACAGGCAGCCCTGCATCTTCGGCGCCATCCCGCTGGACAGATCGGGCAGCAGCTTCTCCAACTGGTCTGCGGTGAGGCGGCTGATGACGTCGTCGCTGTTCGGCCAGTCCTCGTAGAGGCCTTCCACGTCCGTGAGGACGACGAGCATCTCGGCGCCGAGGGCGACGGCGAGCGCGGCGGCGGCGGTGTCGGCGTTGACGTTGTAGACGTGGTGGTCGTCGGCGCTGCGGGCGATGGAGGAGACGACCGGGATGCGCTCGTCGTCCAGCAGGGTGGTGATCAGGCCGGTGTCGATCGCGGCGATCTCTCCGACCCGGCCGATGTCGACCAGTTCGCCCTCGATGCGCGGCAGGTGCTTGGTCGCGGTCATGGTGTGGGCGTCCTCGCCGGTGAGGCCGACGGCGTGCGTGCCGTGCGCGTTGAGCAGCCCGACCAGCTCGCGCTGGACCTGGCCCGCGAGCACCATGCGCACGACGTCCATCGCCTCGGGCGTGGTGACGCGCAGGCCCGCCCTGAACTCGCTGACCAGGCCGTGGCGGTCGAGCTGCGCGTTGATCTGAGGACCGCCGCCGTGCACGACGACCGGCTTGAGTCCTGCCTGCCGCAGGAACACCACGTCCTGCGCGAACGCGGCCTTCAGGTCGTCGTCGACCATCGCGTTGCCGCCGAACTTGACGACGACGACCTTGTTGTTGTGCCGGACCAGCCAGGGCAGCGCCTCGACGAGGGTCTGGGCCTTGGGGAGCGCGGTGTGCTTGCGTGTGCTCATGAGCTGTACGCGCTGTTCTCGTGGACGTAGTCGGCGGTGAGGTCGTTGGCCCAGATGACGGCCGACTCGTCGCCCGCGGCCAGGTCCGCGGTGATCCGGACCTCGCGGTAGCGCATGTCGACCAGGTCGCGGTCCTCGCCGACGGAGCCGTTCTTGCACACCCAGACGTCGTTGATGGCGACATTCAGCCGGTCCGGTTCGAAGACGGCGCCGGTCGTGCCGATCGCGGACAGCACGCGGCCCCAGTTGGGGTCCTCGCCGTGGATGGCGCACTTGAGGAGGTTGTTGCGGGCGATGGA
This sequence comes from Streptomyces sp. 8L, assembly GCF_020176795.1. Lineage (GTDB taxonomy): Bacteria > Actinomycetota > Actinomycetes > Streptomycetales > Streptomycetaceae > Streptomyces. The sequence goes on along the minus strand of NZ_JAIUKE010000058.1, from coordinate 3,553 downwards.
GCGGCCCACCTCGACGGCGTCGTCCTCGCTGGCCGCGCCGACGACCTCGATGCGGATGTCCTTGGAGGCGCCCTCGGCGTCGCCGATGAGCTGGCGGGCGAGGTCCGCGCAGACCTCGCGCACGGCCTCGGCGAACGGCCCGTACTCCGGGGTCGCGCCCGAGGCGCCGGACGCGAGCAGCAGCACCGTGTCGTTGGTGGACATGCAGCCGTCGGAGTCGACGCGGTCGAAGGTCGTACGGGTCGCCTCGCGCAGCGCGCGGTCCAGCGCCGGGGCCTCCACGTCGGCGTCGGTGGTCAGGACGACGAGCATGGTGGCGAGGCCGGGGGCGAGCATGCCCGCGCCCTTGGCCATGCCGCCGACGCTCCAGGCGCCGCCGGGGCCGGTAGCGACGGCCGTCTTGTGGACGGTGTCGGTGGTCTTGATGGCGAGGGCGGCCTTCTCGCCGCCGTGCTCGGACAGCTCCGCCGCGGCCTTGCCGATGCCGGGCAGCAGCTTGTCCATGGGCAGCAGCTCGCCGATCAGCCCGGTGGACGCCACGGCGATCTGGCCGGCGCCGACGCCGTCGGCCGAGCCGCCCGCGGCCTCCCCCGCCGAGCCGGCGGCGAGGGTGCCAAGGGCGCTGAGGACCTCGGCGGCCTTCTCCGCGGTGGCGTGGGTGTCCTGGAAGCCCTGGGGGCCGGTGCAGGCGTTGGCCCCGCCGGAGTTGAGGACGACGGCGGCGATCTCACCGCCCCGTACGACCTGCTCGGACCAGAGCACGGGCGCCGCCTTGACGCGGTTGGAGGTGAAGACGCCGGCGGCGGCCCTGCGGGGTCCCTTGTTCAGGACGAGGGCCAGGTCGGGGCCCCCGTTCTGCTTGATTCCCGCGGCGATGCCCGCCGCGGCGAATCCCTTCGGTGCGGTGACGCTCACGGCGCGACTCCGATCGTGGAAAGTCCGGTGCCCTCAGGCAGCCCGAGGGCGATGTTCATGCTCTGCACGGCGCCGCCGGCAGTGCCCTTGGCAAGGTTGTCGATGGCGCTGATCGCGATGATCCGGTTGGCGTGCGGATCGTGGGTGACCTGGACCTGTACGGCGTTGGAGCCGTAGACGGACGCTGTGGCGGGCCACTGCCCCTCGGGGAGCAGTTGGACAAACGGTTCGTCCGCGTAGGCCTTCTCGTAGGCGGCACGGACGGCCTGGGCGGTGGTGCCGGGCCTCGCCGTGGCGGAGCAGGTGGCGAGGATGCCGCGGGGCATGGGGGCGAGGGTGGGCGTGAAGGACACGGTGACGTACTCGCCGGCGACGCCGCTGAGGTTCTGCGTGATCTCGGGGGTGTGCCGGTGCCCGCCGCCGACGCCGTAGGGGGACATGGAGCCCATGACCTCACTGCCGAGCAGGTGCGGCTTGGCCGACTTGCCGGCGCCCGACGTCCCGGACGCGGCGGTGATCACGGCCTCGGGCTCCGCGAGCCGCGCGGCATAGGCGGGGAACAGCGCGAGCGAGACGGCCGTGGGGTAGCAGCCGGGCACCGCGATGCGCTTGGTGCCCTCGAGCGCGGCGCGGGCGCCCGGCAGTTCCGGCAGGCCGTAGGGCCAGGTCCCGGCGTGCGCGGAGCCGTAGAAGCGCTCCCAGTCGGCGGCGTCGCGGAGCCGGAAGTCGGCCCCCATGTCGACGACGAGGGTCTCGGCGCCGAGCTGCTCGGCCACGGCCGCGGACTGCCCGTGCGGCAGCGCGAGGAAGACGACGTCGTGCCCGGCGAGCGTCTCGGCGCTCGTCTCTGCCAGCACGCGCCCGGCGAGCGGGGGCAGATGCGGCTGGAGCGCGCCGAGGAGCTGCCCGGCGTTGGCGTTGCCGGTGACCGCGCCGATCTCGACCTCGGGGTGCCCGAGCAGTACTCGCAGCACCTCACCTCCGGCGTACCCACTGGCGCCGGCCACTGCCACACGTAGAGCCATCTCGAAGAGCCTCCCTCTCAATGGCATGACTATACGTATAGCCGCACTTTTATGCAACGGTGAGGGCGGCGACCGCGCCCGGCTTGAACGGTGCGAGTACCGACGCCGGCACCCCGCACTCTTCGCCCGGACGTCGCTCCGATGCTGTTGTCATGCTCACGATTCTCGCTACCGTAAGGGCCCGCACGGCCGGCACATCGCGCCCGGCCCGCCACCGCAGGAGGCCCCGTGTCCATCCGTCCCCGCCTGCTCGCGATCCCCACGCTCGCCGCGGCAGCCACCCTCGTGTTCGCGGCCCCGTTCGCCGAGGCCGGCGGCACGAAGATGTCCCAGTCGGCCGCGGCGGCCAAGCTGTCCGCCGCGGGCATCACCTGGAGTTCCAGCGGCAACTGCACCACGCGCTCCAACGCGACGTGCACGTCCTTCGACCAGATCAACTCCGGCACGGTCGACGCCATGATCACGCTGAAGGGGGCCAGTGGCTGCGCGATCAACATCACCGGCGGCACGGAGGTCGGCCACGCCTCGGGCACCTACAGCCACTACAACGGCTACAAGGTCGACCTCGCGCACAACTCCTGCATCGACGGCTACGTGCACAACAGCTTCGCGTACATCGGCTACCGCGGCGACGGCTATCCGCAGTGGCAGGCCGCCTCCGGCAACCTCTACTGCGACGAGGGCAACCACTGGGACGTCACCGTCTACTGACCCCGCCCCGCGGGCCCGGACCCGTCCGACGCGTCCGATCCGTCGGGCCCGCCCGGCCACATCGGCGGTGCGGCAGGTGCCGGTCCGGCGCGACCCAGGGGCGGTCGGCCGACGCATACGCATACGGCGCGAGGCGCGACCCTGAGGCAGGGGGCGGGGCGGGTTACTCCTCGCGCTCGTACTCGGCTTCGGCCCGCTGCGCGTCGAGGTCCTTCTGCGCGGTCTCGTACACCTCGTGCACCACCTCTTCGACCTCGCCCTCCGGCGAAGGACTCTCGATTTTCGTGAGGCGCTCGACCCAGATCTCGGTGGTGTCGGCCATGACTCCAACTCCTCACCCGCCGTGGGAGGGGCACCGGCGGCCGCCGAGGTCTCCCCGGCGGGCGGCACGGCCGCTCCGTTCCGGCCCGCCGCATCCGCCGCCGCCCTCACCTGCGAGGCTACGCCTCCCGTGCCGTTTCGGGTGGGGGCCGGGACGGCCGCTTCAGCACCCCCCGGGTCAGGTCAGTGCGCCTGGGCGGATGCGCCGATGAGCTCGTCGGCGACCCACCGTGCGACGCCCTCGGGATAGGGGGCGGGCAGCCCGAGGACGATGTGCTGGAATCCGGCACCGGTCGCCGCGTCGATCGCGCGCCGGGTTTCGCCGGGACGCTCGTAGGAGACCGGCAGGACGATGGACCGGGTGATCGAGGCGGGGTCGCGGCCGATCTCCTCGCAGAAGCGGTCCAGCAGCGCGCCACGGGCGGCACCGTCCTCGATGCCGCCAGGCATGTTCCACACGTCGGCGTGGGGGGGCGCCCCCCCGCGTGTGGCGGCCGCGCGCCCCCCCCGCAACCGGGGCGGGGGGGGGGGCGGGGCGGGGGGGGGGGGGGGGGGGGGGGGGGGGGGGCGGCCCGGGCTGG
>NZ_JAIUKE010000057.1 GCF_020176795.1 Streptomyces sp. 8L | reverse complement strand
CCCCGCGCCCCCCGGGCCCCCCCGCGCCCCCCCCGCCCCGCCCCGCCCTCTATGCCCCCCCGGGCCGCGCTTGTGCGCGCCCCCCTGGGGCCGGCCGCCCCCCCGCCCCCCGATCACGATCGGCGGGTACGGGCGCTGGACGGGCTTGGGGTTGCAGAACGCCCCGGTGAGGCGGACGTGGCTGCCGTCGAAGTCGAACGGCTCGGTCTCGGTCCACAGCCGGCGTATGACCGCACACGCCTCGGCGAGGCTCGCGACCGCGTGGGCGGAGTCGTGGAAGGGCAGGCCGTGCGCCTCGTACTCGCGCCTGGCGACCGGATGGTCCGGGCGGGAGCCCACGCCGATGCCGAAGTCGAGCCGGCCGCCGGAGACGACGTCGACGGTGGCGGCGATCTTGGCCAGCATCGCGGGCGGCCGGAACCGGTTGCTGGTCACCAGCACGCCGAGCCGCAGTCGCCCGGTCGCGGCGGCGAGGGCCGAGAGCAGCGTCCAGCCCTCGTAGGCCGGTCCCTGCGGGTCGCCGCCGATCGGCATGAGGTGGTCGAACAGCCACGCGTGCTCGATCTCCGGGACGGCGTCCGCCTCGCGCCAGACCCGCAGAATATCGGCGTAGCCGACCTGCATGGGTGGTGTCATGATCCCGAAACGGGGTCGGGACGGGTTCGGCATGGTTCCGTTCGTCCTTTCAACAGGGCGCGGTGTGCGCGCCGTTCGGAAGGGGGACGCCGCTCGCCGCGCACCTCGCCGCTCCGGTGGCGGACGCCGCTTACCCGCGCGCCTCGCCGCTCCGGTGCGTCCTGACGGCCGGGGGGGGGGGCGGGGGGGGGGGGCCCGCCCCCCCCGGCCCCGCGGCCCCCCCCCCCCCGGGGGCGGGGGCCGGGGGGGGGGGGGGGGGGGGGGCGGGGCGGGGGGGGCGCGGGCGCCGCCCCCGCCCCCCCCCGGGGGCCGCCCCCCCCCCCCCCGCGCCCCCCCCCCCCCGGGGGCGCCCCCCCGGGGGGGGGCGCGCCGGCGGGGCGCCGGCGCGCCGGGCGCTCAGCGGCGCCGCAGCGACGGGTCGAGCAGGGCGGGCGGTGTGTCGATCTTCTCGTCCGCGGCGAGGTCGGTACCGGGGGCGACGACGGCGTCGATCGCGTCGAGCACGTCGGCGGAGAGCACGGTGTCCGAGGCGGCCAGCTGCGTGTGCAGGTGGTCCAGCGTGCGGGGGCCGATGAGGGCGCTGGTCACCGCGGGGTGCGCGGTGACGAATCCGAGCGCCAGCTGGATCATGGTCAGGCCGGCCTCGTCGGCGATCTTCGCCAGCTGCTCGACGGCGTCGAGCCTGACCCGGTTGGCGGGGACGGAGAGGTCGAAGCGTCCCGGCAGGAACGCCGAGCGCCTGGTGGTGATCTCCCGGCCCGCGCGGATCGCGCCGGAGAGCCAGCCCGAGGCCAGCGGGCTCCACGCCAGCACACCGAGGCCGTACTGCTCGGTGACGGGCAGCACATGGGTCTCGATCCCGCGCTGAAGGATCGAGTAGCTCGGCTGCTCGGTGACGTAGCGGCTGAGGTGGTTCTCCCGGGCCGTCCACTCTGCCTGCACGATGCGGTAAGCGGGGAACGTCGAGCTGCCGAAGTACCTCACCTTTCCGGCCCGTTGCAGGTCGGTCAGGGCCGAGAGGGTCTCCTCGTCGCTGGTGTTCGGGTCCCACCGGTGGATCTGGAAGAGGTCGACGTGGTCGACACCGAGGCGGCGCAGGCTGTTGTCCAGCTCGGTGACCAGCCAGCGGCGCGAGCTGCCGGCATGGTTCCGCTCTTCGCCCATCGGCATGCCCGCCTTCGTGGCCAGGATGATGTCGTCGCGGCGGCCGGCGATGGCCTTGCCGACCATCTCCTCGGACTCGCCGTCGCTGTACATGTCGGCGGTGTCGATGAGGTTGACCCCGCCTTCGAGCGCGGCGTCGACGATGGCGGTGGCGTCGTCCTGTGTGGCGCCGCCCGCCGTGCCGAAGTTCATCGCGCCGAGCGCGAGGGAGCTGACCTGCACACCGGTACGGCCCAAGGTGCGGTACTGCATGATGTGTCCTCCATTGCAGATGAAGTGTGACGGCGTTACGGGTGCGGCGTGACGCCCTACGGGTGGGCGTCACGGCCTCGCACCGCTGCGCGGCGGGCGGCGCACGGCCCGGGGGGGCTCTCGGCGCGGGTGGATCGCGGGGGGGGGGGGCGCGGGGCCCCCCCCCCCCCCCCCCCACCCCCCCGGGGGGGGGGGGCGCCCGGGGGGGGGGGGGGGGGGGAGGCTCGCCGAGCACCTGCACGA
>NZ_JAIUKE010000056.1 GCF_020176795.1 Streptomyces sp. 8L | reverse complement strand
CCGGGGGGGGGGGGGGCCCCGGGCGCGGCCCCCCCCCCGCCGGGGCCCCCCCGGGGGGGGGGGGGGGGGGGGCGCGGGGGGGCGGGGGGGGGGCCGCGCGCGGACACCGCCGCCGCACGCTCTGGCATCCTGAACAAGCGGAGCCTTGTTCCGCTCACCAATATACGGAACATGGTTCCGTTTGCCAAGCGGAGCGATGGAGGTACCGGCGCGATGGTGGCGACCGAGCGCGGGTCGGGGGTACCGGCCCCGCGGAAGCGGGCCGACGCCCGTCGCAACGAGCGCATACTGCTGGACGCCGCCGCCTCGGCCTTCGTGGCGTCCGGCGTCCATGTCGCGGTGCGCGACATCGCCGCGAGGGCCGGCGTCGGCGTGGGCACGATCTACCGCCACTTCCCGACCCGCGCGGATCTCATCGTCGCCGTCTACCGGCACCAGGTGGAGGCGTGCGCCGAGGCGGGACCGGACCTGCTCGCCCGCAGCGGCACACCGCACGAGGCCCTGGCGAGCTGGGTCCACCTCTTCGTCGACTTCCTGGTCACCAAGCACGGCCTCGCGGAGGCGCTGCGATCCGACGACGCCTCGTTCCAGAGCCTGCACGGCTACTTCCTCGACCGCCTGGTCCCCGTGTGCGACGAACTGCTCGCCGCCGCCGAGGCGGCGGACGAGATCGTCCCCGGCATGAGCGGCCTCGACCTGATGCACGGCATCGGCAATCTCTGCATCGGGGCGGAGGACGGCTCCGGCTACGACGCGCGCCGCCTGGTCGACCTCGTCATCGCGGGACTGCGCGTGCGCCAGGTGCATTGATCACGAGCGCGTCGCACCCGGTCCGCGACGCCTTGCACAACACTCCTCGGCTCTCGCCCGGTCCGCGCGCGCAAAGGGACGCGGCGCCGGTCGGTGCGATCTCTCGTACGGGAGTGGCGAGTTGGCCCGTACGCCGACGTCGCCGGGCACTCCGAGGACGTTGTGACGCAGACCACACACGTAAAGCCCGAATCAGGGCATGCGGCGCGGGGGTGTGTGGTTGTCAATAAGTGCCTCCGGTTGGGATTCGGAGGCAAGCGAGCCGCCCCCGGCGCGGAATGCGCGCCCCGTGACGACCCACTTCCTTGATGTGCAGAGCGGTACCGCGCGTTGGCGGTACCAAGGAGGTGCTTCACCGATGGCTCTCAGCCCTCGCTTCGCGCTCAACTCGTTCGCCGTTCTCGCCGGCGGCTTCCTGGCCGTCTCCGCGATGACGTTCACCGCCCCCGTCGCAGGATGGCTGGGGTTCGGTGTGTCAACGGCCGTCGCCCTCGCGGGCGTCGCCGGGCTCGTCCTGGCCCACCGTACGTCCGCGAAGGCCGGTCACGGCGTCCTCGCGGCCGTCGGCCTGTGGTCGCTGGTCGCGTCCCTGGTCTTCACCGGTGGCGCTCTGACGTGGCTGGTGTTCGCGGGCGGTGCCGCCTTCGCGGCGGTCGCCCTCGCCGACCTGACGGCGCACGAGTTGAGCACGGAGCGTGTGGTGCATTCGCTGGAGGTCCGCCCCGCGGACACCACGGCGAACAACACCGCGCTGCCGCACAACGTCGCCGCCTGACGCGCGGCACGGAGGAACACCGGGAGACCCCGGCCGGATCACACTCCGGCCGGGGTCTCCCGCGGCCCCCGGCCGGGGGGGGCGGGGCCGGGGCCGGGTCCCTTGCCGTCGCGGGCCAGGACGATGCCCGGTTCCCGGCCGGGCTCGGGCCGGGGCCGCGTGCGCGCCGCGGCGGCCGGGGGGCTCTTCCGGCGTCCGTGCCCGGTTGTCGTACCCCGCCCCTAGACTCGGGCCCGTGAGCGCTCCAGAATTCGACACCACCCGCACCGGCCAGGTCCCTGACCCGGCCTCCCCCCAGGACGGCCCGGCCGGGGAGCCGGGCGCCGGGCCCGTCGCCCCGGCCGCGGAGGTCGCGCGCGGCGGCGGGCTCGACGTGCTGCACCGGGTGTTCGGGTACGACGCCTTCCGCGGCAGCCAGCAGGAGATCATCGATCATGTGGTCGGCGGCGGCGACGCGCTCGTGCTCATGCCGACGGGCGGCGGGAAGTCCCTGTGCTATCAGATCCCCGCGCTCGTGCGCCGGGGCGTCGGGGTCGTGGTCTCCCCGCTGATCGCGCTCATGCAGGACCAGGTGGACGCACTGCGGGCGCTCGGTGTGCGGGCCGGATTCCTCAACTCGACCCAGGACCTGGACGAACGCAGGCTGGTGGAGGCCGAGTTCCTCGCCGGCGAGCTGGACCTGCTGTATCTGGCGCCGGAGCGGCTGCGCGTCGAGTCGACGGTGCGGCTGCTGGAGCGGGGCACGATCTCGCTCTTCGCGATCGACGAGGCGCACTGCGTCGCGCAGTGGGGCCACGACTTCCGGCCCGACTACCTCGCGCTGTCCGCGCTGCACGAGCGCTGGCCCGACGTCCCGCGCATCGCGCTCACGGCGACGGCGACGGAGGCCACGCACGCGGAGATCGCGTCCCGGCTGAGGCTGGAGGACGCGCGGCACTTCGTGGCGAGCTTCGACCGCCCGAACATCCAGTACCGCATCGCCCCGAAGAACGAGCCGCGCCGCCAGCTCCTCCAGCTGCTGCGCGCCGAGCACCCGGGCGACGCGGGCATCGTGTACTGCCTCTCGCGGGCGTCCGTCGAGAAGACCGCCGAGTTCCTCGTGAAGAACGGTGTCGACGCCCTGCCGTACCACGCGGGTCTCGACGCGCGGGTCCGCCAGGAGAACCAGGCGCGGTTCCTGCGCGAGGACGGCCTGGTGATGGTCGCGACGATCGCGTTCGGCATGGGCATCGACAAGCCGGACGTACGGTTCGTCGCGCACCTCGACCTGCCGAAGTCGGTGGAGGGCTACTACCAGGAGACGGGGCGTGCGGGGCGCGACGGCAGGCCGTCGACGGCCTGGCTCGCGTACGGGTACCAGGACGTGGTCCAGCAGCGGAAGATGATCGACACGTCGGAGGGCGACGCGGCGCACCGGCGCCGGCTGGCGGAGCACGTCGACGCGATGCTGGCGCTGTGCGAGACGGTGGAGTGCCGCCGCGTGCGGCTGCTCGACTACTTCGGCCAGCGCAGCGAGCCCTGCGGCAACTGCGACACGTGCCTGTCCCCGCCCGAGTCCTGGGACGGTACGGTCCCGGCGCAGAAGCTGCTGTCGACGGTCGTGCGGCTCAAGCGCGAGCGCAACCAGAAGTTCGGAGTGGGCCAGGCCGTCGACATCCTGCTCGGCAAGAAGACGGCGAAGGTCATCCAGTTCGACCACGACGGCCTGAGTGTCTTCGGCATCGGCGCGGACCTGGCGGAGGCGCAGTGGCGCGGCGTCGCCCGGCAGTTGCTGTCACAGGGGCTCCTTGCCGTCGAGGGTGAGTACAGCACGCTGGTGCTGACGGACGAGAGCCGCGAAGTGCTCGGCGGACAGCGGAAGGTGACGCTGCGCAAGGAGCCGGAGCGGGTGGCGAAGGCCGCGAGGCCGGGCGGTTCCGGCAGCGGCTCGGGCAGCCGGGCCCGGCCGGCGGCGGTGGACCTGCCGGAGGAGTCGGTGCCGGTGTTCGAGGCGCTGCGCGCATGGCGCGGCGCCACCGCCAAGGAACAGGGCGTCCCCGCGTATGTGATCTTCCATGACGCGACGCTGCGGGAGATCGCGCTGTCCATGCCGTCGACGCTGGGCGCGCTGAGCGGGATCAACGGTGTGGGCGAGAACAAGCTCGCCAAGTACGGGCAGTCCCTCCTCGACACTCTCGGCGCACTCGCCACGCCGGACGGGCCCGGCGCGCCGGACGGTCCCGCCGCTCCTCCCGGTCCCGGCTCCCGGGCGGGCGCCGCGCGGACGGCCGGGCCCCGGGACGGCGCACCCACGGCAAGCTCCCGCCGCCCGGCGGCCCGGCCGGCCCCGGAGGGCGGCTCGCACCCGGAAGACCCCTTCCCCGAGGACCCGTTCGGGGACGACCTGCCGGAGGACCCGTTCGACGAGGGCCCGTTCCCTGACGACCGGGGCTGACCGGATACGGATGCCGTCGCCCGCCGGGCCGGGCGGCTGCCGCAGGGGCGGCCGGGGGCGTGACGCGCGGCTGGGGCGCTACCGCCCTGACCTGGTCTCCTCGTACGCCGCCCGCAGCCGGTGGACGCCCTCCGCGATCTCCGCGGTGCTGGACACCCCGGCGTAGCTGAGGCGTACGTGTGCCGCCGGGGGTTCCGTACCGAAGTACGGGCGGCCCGGCGCGACGGCGACTCCGGCCCGCAGCGCCGCCGTCGTGAAGGCGGATTCCCCGATGCCGTCCGGCAGCCCGAGCCACAGGTGGTAGCCGCCGGACGGGACGTGCGGCAGGGTGAGGCCGGGCAGTTCGGCACGCAGCGCCGCGGTCATCGCCTCCCGGCGTCGCTTCAGTTCCACGGCGACGGTGCGCAGATGGCGGTGGAAGGCGGCGGAGCCGACCAGTTCCAGTGCCGACTCCTGGAGCGGGCGCGGCACGAAGAACGTGTCCACCACGTGCAGGGCCCGCAACCGCTCCAGCGCGGGTCCCCGCGCGGCGAGGACCGCCACCCGCATGCTCGGCGAGGTGGCCTTCGTCAGGGAGCCGACGTGCACGACGACGCCGTCCGGGTCGTCGGCGGCGAGCGGGCGCGGCAGCGGGCCCGCGTCCTGGTGTGCGAGGCGGCGCAGGAAGTCGTCCTCCACGACGAACGCTCCGTGCTCGCGTGCGATGCGGACCACCTCGGGGCGGCGGGCCGCGGAGAGCACCGCGCCGGTCGGGTTCTGGAACAGCGGCTGGCAGACCAGGACACGCGCGCCGCCGGCCCGGAAGGCGTCGGCCAGCAGATCCGTGCGCAGGCCCTCGCGGTCGACCGGGACCGGCACCGGCCGCAGCCCCGCGGCCCGGGCGACGGCCAGCAGACCGGGGTACGTGGGTGATTCGACGAGGACCGGCGTGCCGGGCGGGGCGAGGGCGCGCAGCGCGATGGTCAGTGCCGCCTGACCGCCCGATGTGACCAGCACATCGGCGGCCGACCAGGTGTCGCCGATGCCCCGCGCGAACCAGTCGCGCAGCTCCGGCAGCCCCTCCATGGGCGGCCTGCCCCAGGCTCCGGGGCGGCGGCCGGCTCGGGCGAGCGCGGCGGCCATGGCCTGTTCCGGCTGGAGCGAGGGGTGCAGGTAGCCGCTGTTGAACTCGATGACGCCCGGCGGTGGTACGGCGAGCGTGGCCAGCACACCCGAGGCGTCGACCGGGCGCGGCACGCCGTCCGGCGCCGCGTCCGCGCTCAGGGCGACCTCCTGCCAGGAGGTGTCCCCCGGCCGTGGCGTCGCCTCGCGCACGGCGGTACGGAAGGCGCCGGCGCCCGGGCGGGTCGTGACGAGTCCTTCGGCCGTGAGCCGGGCAAGGGCGCGGGAGACAGTGGCGGGCGAGACGCGGTACCGCTCGACCAGGACGCGGCTGGACGGGAGCTTTCCACCTACTGGATAGCGGTTCAGTTCCGCTCTCAACGCCCCGGCCAGCGTATCCACACTGCTGGCCTCGCCATCTCGCCCACTGCTACGCTGGCTCATGACAGCACAGGATAGCGCTATCGCCACCGCGCCGATATCAGTTCGCGGCGGCACCCTCCTCTCGGCCGCGGGCGTGGCGGCCTTCTCACTCACGTTCCCCTCCACCGCCTGGGGTCTGGAGAGCTTCGGCCCCTGGTCGTTCGCCGCCCTGCGGACGGTCCTCGCGGCGCTGATCGCGCTGGGCTTCCTTCTCGGGGGCCGGGTGCCGGTACCCGCACGGCGGCACTGGGGCCCGCTCGCCGTCGTGGCGGGCGGCACGGTCATCGGGTTCCCGCTGCTGACGACGCTCGCCCTGGGCACGTCCAGCACCTCGCACGCGGCCGTGGTGGTGGGACTGCTGCCGCTGACGACCGCGGTGTACGGGGCCGTGCGCGGACACCGCTACCCGTCTCGGACGTTCTGGTACGGGGCGCTGGCCGGAGCCGCCGTGGTGATCGCCTTCGCGGTGGAGCAGAGCGGCGGCGCCCTCTCGACGGCCGACCTGTATCTGTTCGGGGCGCTGCTGGTGTGCGCGGCCGGCTACGCGGAGGGCGGCAGGCTCGCGCGCGAGATGCCGGGCTGGCAGGTCGTGGGGTGGGCCCTGACGGGCTGTCTGCCCGGCGCGGTGGCGGGGGCGGCGGTGGCACTCGCCCACGAGCCGGTGCACCTGACCGCCCGCGGCGGGGCGGGCCTTGTGTGGGTGGCCGCGGGCTCGACGTTCTGCGGGCTCTATGTCTGGTACCGGGGCATGGCGGCGATCGGGGTCGCCCGGGCCAGCCAGTTGCAGCTGGCACAGCCGCTGCTGACACTCGTCTGGTCGGTGCTGCTGCTGGGCGAGCGGCTGAGCGCCGTGGCGGTGGCGGCGGCCGTGGCGGTACTGGTCTGCATCACGGTCACCCAGCGGGCGCGCAGCTGACGACCGGCGCGTTGGCGGGCACGCGCGCCCCCTCCCTGAGCCGCCGCGCGCCGGAGCGCAGAGTAACGTCTTGGCCTGGCACCCCTTGAAGCCGACCCGGGGGTCCTGCGGAGAACACCGATCAGTGAGGGGCTCGACGTGACCGACACCAGAACCGATATCACCCGCGTCGGTGTGGTGGGATGCGGCCAGATGGGCGCGGGCATCGCCGAGGTGGCCGCGCGCAGCGGCCTGGAGGTGATGGTCGCCGAGACCACCGGCGAGGCCCTGGAGATCGGTCGGACCCGTATCGTCTCGTCCCTGACGAAGGCCGTGGAGCGCGGCAAGCTCACCGAGGCGCAGCGGGACGACACACTCGCCCGCCTCACCTACACGACCGACCTGGGCGAGTTCGCCGACCGGGACCTCGTGATCGAGGCGGTCGTCGAGAACGAGCAGGTCAAGACGGAGATCTTCCGGGTCCTCGACCATGTGGTGACACGTCAGGACGCGATCCTCGCGTCCAACACGTCGTCCATCCCGCTGGTACGGCTCGCCGTCGCGACCTCGCGCCCCGACCAGGTCATCGGCATCCACTTCTTCAACCCGGCCCCCGTGCAGCGGCTGGTGGAGCTGATCCCCGCGCTGACGACGTCCGAGGAGACGCTGAAGCGTGCGGAGGCCATGGTGAGCGGCATGCTCGGCAAGCACGCCATCCGCGCCCAGGACCGCTCGGGCTTCGTGGTGAACGCGCTGCTGATCCCGTACCTGCTGGCCGCGATCCGCATGTTCGAGTCCGGCGCCGCGAGCCGCGAGGACATCGACAACGGCATGGAGCTCGGCTGCGCCCACCCCATGGGCCCCCTGAAGCTGGTCGACCTGATCGGCCTGGACACGGTCGCGTCGGTGGCGGACTCGATGTACACCGAGTTCAAGGAACCCCTGTACGCCGCTCCCCCGCTGCTCCAGCGCATGGTCGACGCGGGCCGCCTCGGGCGCAAGACGAACCTCGGGTTCTACTCGTACGGCTAGGCGCGCTCCTCGCCCTGGGGACCAGGCGTCCTGGGGCGGCCTGTCCGTCAGCCGCGTGCCAGCGCCCCGCGGACCAGGGTCTCCAGCAGGGCCGTGCCGAGGGGCAGGGCCGCCTCGTCCAGGTCGAAGGACGGGGTGTGGTGCGGGGCGGCGAGGGTCGAGCCGATGCCGATGTACGAGGCGACGCCGCCGCGTTCCTGGACGCGGCGCATGAACGCCGTGGCGTCGTCGCTCGCCACTCCGTCCTCCGCGCGCGCCGTGACCAGGCGCAAATCCTCGGCCCGTGCGGCCGCTTCCACCAGCTCGACGGCGGCGCGGTCGGCGCGGGCCGTGGTGACGCCGCCGATCAGGTCGACGTCCACCGTCAGCCCGTACATGGCGGCGGCGCCGCGCAGCGCGTCCGTGACCCGCGCCTGGAGGTCCTCGTTGACCGCGCCCTCGTCGGCGCGGGTCTCCAGGAGCATCTCGGCGCGGTCCGGCACGATGTTGCTGGACGTGCCACCGCTGATCCGGCCGACCGCGACGCGCGTCTCGTGGCCGGGGAACGGGGGCATCCCGTGCACGGCGAGCGTGGCGGCGGCGGCGCCGAGCAGAGCGCTGCGGCCCTCGTGCGGGGCGAGCGAGGCATGTGAGGCGACGCCGTGGAAGACCGCGCGCAGCTTGGAGTTGGCGAGCAGTCCGTCGAGGGACGAGGCGACCGTTCCGGTGGGCAGGTTGAGGCCGAGGTGCGGCGCGATGAGCACGTCGAGGCCGTCGGCGACGCCCGCGGGAACCATGGCGCGCGCTCCCCTGCCGCCCTCCTCCGCGGGCTGGAGCAGCAGTGTCACCGAGCCGGCCGGCGGCGGGTCGGCCACCAGGCGCTCGGCCAGTTCGACGGCCATGCCGATGTGCCCGTCGTGGCCGCACGCGTGCATCACACCGTCGTACGCGGACCTGAATCCCTCGCGTGCCGGGAGGTGCCCTTCGGCGGCCGACTCCATGACGGGCAGGGCGTCCAGGTCGGCCCGCAGCCCGATGGCGGGTCCCGGGGCGGCGGCCCGCCAGGTCGCGACGACGGCGGTGTTCCCGCCCCGCATCGAGGGCAGGAAGCGCTCGTCGGCGCCGGACGCGGCGGCCCGCCGGTAGGCCGCCTCCAGTTCGGCGTCCGCCGGCACGCCGAGCCGCTCGCCGGGTGACAGGGCGTCGGCGCCGGTGCGGATCTCCCAGCCGAGGTCGGCGAGCGCCCCGGCGACGCGGCTTGCCGTGCGGAACTCCGTGAAGCCGACCTCGGGATGGCGGTGCAGGTCGCGCCGCCAGCGCACGGCCGTGCCGGTCGCGGTGGCGGTCGCCGGGGTTTTCGCGTCGCGGTCGTCGTGCATGTGCGTGCCTTTCGACAAGGGGCCTGCGGTGGTACGGGAGAGCGCCTACAGATGCGTCGGTGTGCCGGGCCCGAACGGGATGCCCGCGAAGTAGAACACCGCGAAGAGCCCCGCCCACAGCACGGCGACCGGCACGACGAAGAGGCTCAGCCGGGCGAAGAGGCCCCCCAGCGTGAACCCCGGATCGTATCGGCGGGCCGAGAGCTCCAGCATGTACACGTACGGGTTCAGCGGGGAGACGGGGTGCGTCACCGAGTCCCCGACCCGGTACGCGGCCTGCGCGACGCCCGGGTGGAAGCCGAGCCCCACGAAGATCGGTACGAGGACGGGTGCGAGCACCGTCCACAGCGAGGCGCCGGAGAAGATGACGAGCGACAGCAGTCCGCTGAACGCCATCATCAGCAACAGCGCCCAGAAACCGGTCACATGGGCCGAGCGCAGCCCGTCGGCGCCCTGCACCGCGAGGTAGTCGCCGAGGTGGCTCCAGTCGAACATGGCGATGAACTGCCCCGCCGTGAAGGCGATGACGATGTAGCCGAGCATGGACTTCAGGGCCTCGCCCATCATCCTGGGCACGTCGGCGGGCTCCCTGATCGTGCCCGCGGGGATGCCGTACGCGATGCCGCAGACGAGGAACGAGAGCATCACGAGCGGCACCACACCGTCGAAGAACGGCGACTTCACCAGCGCACCGCCGGGCCCCTGGAGCGGTCCGCCGGGGATCAGCCAGCAGCACAGGACGGCCGCGAGGAAGACGGCGAGGGCGGCGACGGCGACGACGAGTCCGCGCCGCTGCTGGGGCGTCGCCGGGGGTATCGGGCCCGACAGCCCGAGTCCGGCCCGCGTGCTGTCCGGTTCGGCCACCGTCGCCACACCTTCCTCGGCTTGCTCGGCACCATGGGCATCAGCACCGGCGCCGGTGGCCGTGGACGGCGGCAGTCCCGGCAGGGTGGGCTCCACCCAGCGGACCAGGATGAAGCCGGTCAGCAGCGGCAGCACCAGGCCGGCCGCCGCCTGGAAGAAGTAGTTCATGACGACGGACGTGCTGATGTGGAGTCCGTGCGGCACGACGGACGCGGTGATCGTGGACAGGTTCGCGTCGAGGGCGCCGATCAGCACGCCCGACGCGTAGCCCACGGACGTGGACGCGAAGCAGCCGATCAGGCCCGCGATCGGATGACGGCCCACCGCCCGGAACGCCAGCGCGGCGAGCGGCGGCAGGATCACCATCGACGCGTCGCCCATCACATGGCCCTGCGCGGCGATGTAGGTGACGGCGTACGGCATGAGGCCGCGCGGCACCTTCGTCAGGACCACGGAGACCACGGTGGTCAGGAAGCCGGCGCGCTCCGCGACCCCCACACCGAGCAGGACGGCGAGGACGACGCCGAGGGGCGGGAACCCGATGAAGTTGGGGACGAGGGTGTCCAGCAGGTTCGTCAGACCCGTCACCGACAGGACGCTGCGCACCGGTTCGGGCTTCGCGGTGCCCGGCACCTGCGCCGTGGCGTGCACGGCGGCGAGGACCGCGGTGGCGACGGCGAGCGCGATCAGCAGATACAGGAAGAGGAGGAACGGATGCGGTATTCGGCGCCCGATCCGGTCCACGGCCGTGAAGAACCCGCCGAGGCGGGTCCCCGCGGAGGGCTCCCCACGGCCGGCGGCCTGCCGGTCGGACTGCGCGCTCGGCATGATGCGTCCTCGCCCTCGGGAGTCGGTCGGCCCATCGGCCCCTCACGGGGCGGATGCGCGCTGCCGAGCACATCAACCGATGATCGTCCAGTCAAGAGCCTTTCACTATCTCAAAGGCCCACTTATGGATTCCGCCGAGCCGCCCGGCCTCGCCGCGCCCTCCCGCCTCAGCCCAGGCGCAGGTGGTGCAGCATCAGCAGTCCCGCCGCCATGTTCGCGGCGGGGACCCGGCCCTGGGCGATGAGCGCGGGCACCCGGGCGAGCGGCACCCAGGACCTGCGCGTCGACTCGAAGTCGTCCTCGGGGTGGCCGATGTAGGTGGCCTCGCGCGACCAGTAGAGGTGGTGGCGGGCGTCGGAGAGCCCGTTGGACGGTTCCACGGTCAGCAGGTGGCGCAGCGGGCCCGGCCGCCAGCCGGTCTCCTCCTCCATCTCGCGCGCGCCCGCCGCCTCCGGCGACTCGCCGTCCTCCACGACGCCCGCGGGCAGTTCCCAGCCCCAGCTGTCGGTGATGAACCGGTGCCGCCAGAGCATGAGCACCTCGTCGTCCGCGTTGACGGCGGTCGCCACCGAGACCGGGCGCTGGCGGATCAGGAAGTGGTCGAGCCGGCGCCCGTCGGGCAGTTCGACATCGGCCAGATTGACCTGGAACCACCGGTTTCCATACACATTTCTTTCGCTCAGCTTCGTCCACTGCACGTCTTTGCCACCTTTCGTTTGATCCGGTGGCACTATCCCGCCGGGACGACCCCTGTCACAGGCGTATCCAGATGTATGGCCCACCAGCGTTGATCCATGGCCCACCAGACAGACCGGCCGGGACCGCCGCTATCGGACGGTCCCCCTCGCCGGGGCGCTCATCGCCGCCGTCAGGAACGTGAGCGCCCAGCGCTTGGCCTCCTCGCCCGCCCCCGCGGAGCAGTTCGGGGTGGGCCGGTGGTGGACCTCGACGCGGTCCACGGCCGTCACGGCGAGGATGCCCCGCATCCGGAACCACAGCTCTGGTGCGGCAAGGCCGGGCAGTGCGCGGGCGAAGGCCGACAGGAAGCGCTCCCGGACGGCGGCCTCGTCCTGGCCGGCCCAACTGCGGGCCTCTTCGGCCGGATCACCGAGGATCGCCATGATCAGTCGGGACCTGCGGGCTCCGCCGGCGTCATGGGCGGGCATCTCGTCGTACAGAGGGCCGACGAAGGCTTCCACCAGGTCGGCGATGCCTGGATCTGCGTCCCGTACAAGAACCTCGTCGAGCCGGGCGTGCTGGGCCGTGGTGATGGGCTCGATCACGCGGCGGGCGACCGCGGCCATGAGCCCCGCCTTCGACCCGAAGTGGTAGGCCACAGCGGCCAGGTTCGCTCCGGCGAGGTTGGTGATCGCGCGAACCGAGGTCCCGCGGTAGCCGTTCTCGGCGAAGAGGCGTTCGGCGGCGTCGAGGACCTTCGTCCGGGTGTCGGGAAGCACCATGTGCCGTACTGTACAGACGACTGATTGAAACGAACGTTTGACTTACTCGGGATGTGGTCGCATGAAACTGCTCGTCTACGGCGCCGGGGTGTGCGGCAGCCTCCTCGCTGCTCACCTGCACGAGGCAGGGGTCGACGTCTCGCTCCTCGCCAGGGGCCGGCGGTTGGCGTCCCTGCGCCGGCACGGGGTGCGACTCGCGGAGGAGGACAGCCCCGCCGTCCGGCAGATACCGGTCCCGGTGGTCGAGCACGCGGCAGGCGGCTACGACCTGGCCGCCGTCACCGTCCGCACCCACCAGGTGGACGCGGTGCTCGAGTCACTGGCCGGCTTCGAAGGCGACGTCCTGTTCCTTCACAACTGGGCGGCCGGAGCAGGGCCGCTGGAGGAAGCGATCGGCCGCGGGCGCGTGCTGCTGGGCTTCCCGCACGCCGGCGGCACCCTGGACGGCGACGTGGTCCGCTACCGCGCGAGCAGCTTCATGACCAGACGCGTCGCCATGCCGATCGGCGCACCCGACGGGCGCACCACCCCGCGGTTGGAACAGATCGTCCGCACCTTCCGCGCCGCCGGTGTCAACGCCCGGATCGAGCCGCGGATGGAGGCCTGGCTCACGACCCACGCCGCGTTCTCGGTACCGCTCGGACGTGCCGCGTACACGGCAGGCGCCCCGGCGGCGCTGGCCGAGGACCCGGACGCCGTCCGCGCGATGGTCCGCCTCATGCGCCAGAACCTGGCCGCCCTGCCGGCACCGCCGGTCCCGCGCGCGTTCGGCGCACTGCGGACGCTGCCGGAAGGGCTGCTCGCGGCCCTGCTGCGGCGCTTCCTGCGCGGCCAGGTCGCCGCCCGCAGCGGGCTCAGCGACACCACTCCCGCGACAGCCGCGGAACTGGACCGCCTGGCCGAGCAACTGCACGCCACCGCGCGAGCCCGGTAGGCCGGCCGTCCCGACGGCACCACAACCGGGTACGCGGCCGGGGCCTCGCGCCGGCCGCGCACCCGTCCTTGCCGGGAAGGTCCGCCCCCGCTCCCGCCCGGCGCGGTCCACCGCCCCAACCGCACGCTCCTCGACGTATGAGCTCCCGCTAGTGCCGCATCAGGCACCGTCTGCCCTGTCGACGACGACGCGTAGGCCCTGGTTGTCAGCATGGCGGTTTCGCCGGATGATGCGGCGGCGGATCATGCTGCCCTGTTCCTTGTGGTCGCCATGGCCGGTGCCGTCGAAGGTGACGTAGCGCGGTGCCGTGAACCGGGCCTCGACGCGGTTGAGCCGAGACTTGCGGCCGCGCAGGCATACCGCTGGATCAGAACAGCGGACCGTTCGACAAGTTTCAGCCGGCCACGTGGCGTTTGCTGGATAACGACGCGTTCTACCTCAGCAACCCCGGTTACGAACATTGCGCAAATGCGAACAGCACCTGCACCTGGCAGAAGATAGCGTAGATACCTTTTGATGTGTGGGGGTGAGGGAGCGAAGACCCCTACACATCAAAACGCAATATTCAGCCCGTAAATTCGATCCAGTGAGCCGCCTGGTTGACATCAACTGGCGGTCCCCATACCAGTGCACCGTTCAAAAGTCCGGGCTTCGCGCCATTGCTCAGCCCGGGAGCTTCAAGAATATCCGCCATTTCTTCCAAATATACCGTCAGTGACTCAAATTTAGGGCTGCGGTCGCCATACCTGTCCCAATGCCAAATCTCTCCCGTCTCTGCATCCAGCAGCAAACCTGCCGCACAATCAGAAGCGTCAATTGCGGCAAAGGGAATCCAGGCGGGTCGCCAAATCAAGAAATCCTCGCTCCCGGGCTGCTGCTGCGAGGACATGAAGCGCTCATAGATCTGAATGATCCCATCGAAGTGCATCGGAGCCCATTCGCCCAGCAGGTACGCAACATCCCTCCCGGGTTCGGCAGAGACGCCCGCACTGTGGCGCCAGAGTGCCTTGAGCTCAGCCGGAATACGTACACCGATAGCTCGCTGAATCTCAGCCAGCCCATCTTCTGATGCCCCCGGCCGCAGGGTGTCCATCGTCGCTGGAGCATTCTGATTGAGCCAGGTCTCGATGCGCTGCCATGCATCAGCCACCTGCCGCTCTGCGATCACCTGAGTATCCCGTTCCATGCCAAAGCTCTCATTCTGGTCAGTCGTGCGTCGCGTGTTCATGCCACTCCTACCTCACAGCTGTCTGTCTTGTCACGGTGTCGCGTCCTGTCTCTCGATTACGCCACCGCTACTGCTTCGCTGCACTTCTCTCCGGGAAACGCTGACCGAGACATTGGGTCAATGAGCCTTTGCCAACGTGCTCCTTGAGCCGGCTGGTTGATTCGACACATGAGTGAAGCCCCTGCCAGGGCGTGTATCGAAAGTGGGCCTTTAGCGGTGAAAAGATCTCGGTTGCCGGGCCGGCAGCGAGGGCGTCCGAGCCGTGGAAGCCGCGAAGGATGCCGGCGAGCCCGGGACACCGGCTTTTCTCCGAAGGCGGCATGGCCCCTCGGTGGCCTGTTACCGCTCGGGCCTGCGGAGGGTTGTGACGACGGCGACTGTGGTGTGCCAGTGGAAGCGCAGGGCCAGCAGGCGGACGGAGAGCGCGACGAGGAACGCGGCTCCGCCGATGAGGGTGTTGTAGCTGTCGAAGTGGAGCAGGAGTGCGCCGATGATGGCGCGGACGGCGTAGAGGTTCTGGTCGGGGCGCAGGACCGGAGGGGTGCGGTTGGCGAGCAGGTCGCGGATGATGCCGCCGCCGAAGGCGGTGAGGATGCCCAGCAGGGGCGCGCGACGGGACTCCTTTGTTGATGATCACGTTCCGGATGACGCCGCCGCCGAAGGCCAGGACGCTCAGGCCGATGAAGTCGTACCCCTTTGCGCACGGCCGGCAGAGCGCCGGAAGCCCCGAAGCCGAAGGTGGCCACCAGGTCGGCGGCCTGCTGGGCGGTACTGATGGCGGCGGCTCCGTTCCGCCACGTGACCTGGACCAGGGCATTCACCGGCGGCACCCCGGGGCAGGGCGAGGCGGCGGCGTGCTGGCTCGGTCGTGCTCGGACTCCTCCTGGGTGCCGGTCGGTGGTGTGCCGACGCCGATATGGGTTCGTATCCCGTGCCGGTCGGCCACAGCGCCCGCGAACAGCGGTACGTCCAGCCTGCCGCCCCACCTGGCGGGGGACTCGCCACCGCGGGGCCACAGCGCGCCGGTGGTCACCGCCCGCACAGGACGCACGGGGGGTGACGGCGGGCCTCTACTCGGCAGGGGCGATCGTGCCGTTCAGGTGGTTGTAGGCGACATGGCAGTGGAGGCGCACGCCTTGCGAGAGGGCGTCGTCGTTGAGGTAGAAGCGCGGGTTGTGGTTGGGGACGAGGCCGCGCCCGCCGGAGGTGGGCACCACGGCGCCGTCGTCGGTCAGCTCGCAGTCCTGCGCGCCGAGCATGAGGTACACGCCGCCGTACTTGTTGACGAACTCGGAGACATCGTCGTACCCGAGGGTCGGCGGGGTGTCGAAGACCTTCTCTGCGCCGACGACGCTCTTGACGGTGGGCAGGACCGCGTCCGTCCACTTCTTGAGGTTGTGTACCGCGGGCACGTCCTGGAGATAGGTGACCTCGGCGGTGCAGCCGTACGCTGCGGCCGTCTGCTCGGCCAGGGTGGTGAGCCGCTTCTGGATGTTGGCCATGTCCTTCTCGACCGAGCAGCGGATGGTGCCCCACAGGGTGACTGTCTCGGGCACGATGTTGAAGCGGCCGACGTCCTCGATGTGCCCGATGGTCACGGTGATCGGGTCGAAGGCGTTCACCTGCCGGTAGAGCTGTCCGACGCCGACCGTGATCGCGCCGGCCGCGGGCATGGGGTCGATGCCCATCCACGGGGTGGAGCCGTGGACCTGCTGCCCGGTGAGCACGATCTTGATCATGCTGGAGGCGCCGAACTGGTTGCCGACCCGGTAGCCGACGTATCCGCTGGGCAGCGGACCCACGTGCATGCCGAACGCCATGGTCGGTGCGGGGTCGTCGCACGCCCCCTCGTCGATCATCTGCTTCGCCCCGGAGGTCTCCCCGGCCGGCGCGCCTTCCTCGGCGGGCTGGAAGACGAACAGCACGGTGCCGGGCAGCTGCTCGCGGACTCCGGCCAGGACGGTGGCGGCGCCCAGCAGCATGGCGGTGTGCCCGTCGTGGCCGCAGGCGTGCGCGACCGGGAACGGACCGCCGGGATAGTCCTGGTCCACGACCGTGGAGGCGAAGCTCTCGCTGCTGTCCTCCTTGACCGGCAGGGCGTCGATGTCGGCGCGCAGCGCGACGACCCGGTCGCCGGCTCCGCCGCCCCTGAGCACGCCGACGACGCCGTGTCCGGAGATGCCGGTACGGACCTCGTCGAGGTTCAGGGAGGTCAGGTGGTCCGCGATCAGCTTGGCCGTCTTGACCTCGCGGTTGGACAGCTCCGGGTTCTGGTGGAGATGGTGTCGCCACTCGATGACCTGCTGCTCGACCGCCTTGGCTTGTTTGTCGAGTTCGGCGTGGATCGGATCACCGCTCATGTTTTGGCCTCTCGAAGTCGATCCTGCTGACATCCGGAAGCTATGGGCCGCCCTACCGCGCCACCATCGCTCGTAGTACAGACGGGTGACGGCACGGTCAGGGCTGCATCCCGGAAGTGGATCTTCATCCGTGAGGCGGTGCGGTGACCGGGCTCGGGTACCGTCGCTCTCGGCTGCAATCCCGGTCCCGCGAAGACGGGCGATCGCGCAACGGAGGACCGATAGTCGCCCTTGCGCGCGCCCCTACCCAACCCCCTTGTCACAGCCACTCGTTGATGGCCGCGACGAGGACGGCCGCCTCGTAGCGGACCGCGAGCATGTCGAAGCGCCTGGCGACAGCTCCGTGCCTCTTGAGGCGGTTGTTCCCGCACTCCACCGCGTGCCGCTCGCGGTAGTCAACCGGGTCGAAGCGCGGCGGCCGGCCACCGCGGAAGGCGGGCTTTTGGCGGTTGCGGGCCTGGTCGGCCTTGTCGGGAATGGTGCGGCGGACCTTGCGGCGGCGCAGGTAGGCACGGTTCTTGCGGGAGGCGTACGCCTTGTCCGCGCGAACCCGGTTGGTGCGGATGCGTGGTCGACCCGGCCCGATGCGGGGCACGCGGACCTTTGCCAGGACGGGTTCGAACTGCGGCGAGTCCCCGGGCCGCCCGGCGCTCACCACGATCGCCATGGGCTTTGGCTCTGTTCGACGGCCAGGTGCAGCTTGGTGGTGAACCCGCCGCGCGAGCGTCCCAGTCCGTGATCTCCGGGCTCTCCATAGACACCGCCCGGTGCTTCCTTCTGCAGGTCACCCTGCCTTCGGGCGCCGGCCGCGTGCGTGGCGACCACAAGGAACAGGCCAGCATGATCCGCCGCCGCATCATCCGGCGAAACCGCGATGCCGACAACCGGCGCCTACGCGCCGTCGTCGACAGGGCAAACGTTGCCTGACGCGGCACTAGAGAGGCACGCGAAGCGCGTCGTCGATCAGATCTGCCGCCACCGCCGCGTCCATGGAACCGCTCGCGGTGAGATCGTCGCGTACCGTGCGCAGCCGGTCCCGCAGCCGCTGCGACTCCATGCCCCGCGCACGCTCCGCCATCTCGGCCGCGGTGCGCGCGGCCCGGTCGGGCTCGCCCTGGCACAGTTCGACCGTGCTGAGGATGGCGAGGCGGTGGACCCGGCCACGGTCGTGCGCCGGGGAACTCACCGCGGCCGCGGCATGCAGCCGCGCGCCCGGAAGGTCGCCGAGGCGCAACAGGGCCTCCGCCACCTGCACATTGAGCAGGCCCGGCTGCACATAGCCGGTCTCGTCCGGCTCCTGGCCCGGCCTGATGCGCTCGGCCGCGCCCTCGGCGCACCGGATTCTGCCGCGCGCGCTCATGCTGTCGCCGAGCTGCGCGTACGCCTTGGCCTGCATCGCGTACAGGTCCGTGGCGAGCGCCGGGCTGATGCCCGCGCCCGCCGTCCGCAGCGCCGCCTCCGCGAAGGCGACCGCCTGCCGCGACTGGCCGAGGTGGAGCGACTGGTTGACGAGCAGGGCGATCACGTACGCGCCGAGGGCGCGGTCCCCGCTCGCCTTCGCGAGCCGCAGCGCCTGGTGGAAGTAGCGCTGCGCGAGGCCCTGCGCGTCCGAGTCGTACGCGCAGATGCCGGCGACCGCGACGAGGCCGCCGGCCGCCCGGTGCAGCCCCCGGCCGAGCGAGTCGCCGTAGCTCCCGCGCAGCAGCGGCGCAGTCTGCGCGTTGAGGAAGCGGACGATGCGGGCGTGCGTGGCGACACCGCCCGCCCTGCGGTACATCACCTCGTAGTGCGCGCGGGCGGCGCGCAGCGTCTCGATGTCCGCGGGCCGCGCCCGCACCCGGCCCTGGCGGGACACGTCCGGATCGTCCGGCGGGTTCTCCCACTCCCATACGGGCATCACGGCCGGTGTCCCCGTCACCGCCGGCGCGTCCACGGCGTGCGGTCCCCGCTGCTCGTCGCCGCGCCACAGCGCGGTGGCGCGCTCCACGAACCCGGCGAGCGGCGCCGGCGCGCCCGCGCTGGCCAGGCCGTCCGCGGTGCCGAAGCCGATGTCGTCGAGGGTCACCGGCCGGTGCAGCCGGTCGCCGAGGATGCCGCACATGAGGTCGGGCACCTGGCCGCGCGGGCGCTGGCCGCGCAGCCAGCGGGAGACGGCGGTGTGGTCGTAGCGCAGGGTGATTCCCCTGAGCCGGCCCGCGTGGTTGACCCGGACGGCGAATCCCGCGTGGGAGATCCCCGCCTCCTCCAGCAGCGCGTCCAGCAGAGTGTTGGGCTGCATATCGCCTCCGGTGGCTCGGCCCGTTCAGCCTAGTGAACGGGCGCGCGCACGGGGTGTGAACGGAAAGTCCATCACCGAAAGGTGTGCGCTCTGCCCAAAGGACCGCCGCCGCGGTTGGCTTGAGTCTCCTCGCAAGAGGCGGGCCGGGCCCCCCCCCCCCCCCCGGCCGCGGGGGGGGGCCCGCCCCGGGGGGGGGGGGGCCCCCCCCCCCCCGCCCGGGGGGGCCCCCCCCCGGCGCCCCCCCCCCCCGCGCCCGCCCCCCGCCCCCCCCCCGCGCCCCCCCCCCCCCCCCGCCGCCCGGGGGGGGGGCCCCCCCCCCCCCCCCCCCCCCCCCCCGAAACAGCGGCAGAGTGCGCCTCACGCGCCCCGCAGCACCGCGCCCGTCCGTTCCGCGGCGAGTGCCACGGCCGCGTCGCGCGCGGCCGTCGCCTCCTCGACCGTCAGCGTGCGATCGGCGGCGCGGAAACGCAGCGCGTACGCGAGCGACTTGCGGCCCGCGCCGAGCTGCTCGCCCTCGTAGACGTCGAACAGCCGCAGGGACTCCAGCAGTTCGCCCGCTCCGTCGCGCAGCGCCCGCTCCACGTCCGCCGCGGGCACCCCCTCGGCGACGACGAGTGCGACGTCCTGGGTGGCGACGGGGAACGTCGAGATCCGCGGCGCCCTGAGCGGCCCTTCGCCGGCCCGCTCGATCAGGTCGAGGTCGACCTCGGCGGCGCAGGTGCGCTCCGGCACACCGAGCGCCTTGACGGCGCGCGGGTGCAGCTCGCCCGCGTGGCCGACCAGGGTCTCTGTGCCGTCGACCGTCGCGAACAGCGCCGCGCACCGGCCCGGGTGCCACGGCTCGAACTGACCGGCCCGTACGCCGAGTTCGACGCCCGCCTCGCGGGCGACGGTGCGCGCGGCCTCGACGGCGTCGGCCCAGTCGGCGGGACGCCCCCCGCCCCACCAGCCGGCCTGTTCGCGGGCGCCCGTGAGGACCACGGCCGCGTGGCGCGGCTGGTGCGGCAGTGCCGCGTCGAGCGTGGCGAGCTGCTCGTCCGTCGGACGGTGGTCGACGGGCAGCCGCTCCGGCACGCGCTCCTCGCCGGTGGGACGGAACACGAGGCCCGTCTCGAACAGAGCGAGGTCGTGCGAACCGCGGCCGTCGTTGCGGCGCAGCGCGCCGAGCAGGCCGGGCAGCAGCGTGGTCCGCAGCCAGGGCTCCTCGTCGGACAGCGGGTTGACGAGGGCGACCGTGCGGCGGCGCGCGTCGCCGGCGGGGATGCCGAGCTGGTCCAGGACGCCGGGGCCGAGGAACGGGTAGCTCAGCGCCTCGACGTAGCCGGCGCCTGCCAGCGCGCGGCCGACGCGGCGGTGCAGCCGCTGCCGCTCGGTCAGGCCCCGGCCCGAGGGCGGGGTGGGCAGCGTGGAGGGCAGGTTCTCGTAGCCCTCCAGCCGGATGACCTCTTCCGCGAGGTCGTTGGGCTCGCGCAGGTCGGACCGCCAGGACGGCACGGTGACGATCAGCTCGTCCTGCCCGTACACGTCGCAGCCGATCTGCTGGAGGCGGCGCACGACCGCCTCCCTGCCGTACGCGACGCCCGCGACGCGGTCGCAGTGGTCGGCCGGCATGGCGATGGTGTGCGGCGCGGACGGCGCGATGATCTCGGTGACGCCGGCCTCCGCCGAGCCGCCCGCCAGGAGCACCAGCAGGTCGACGGTGCGCTGCGCCGCGGCAGGGCCCGCCAGCGGGTCGACGGCGCGCTCGAAGCGCCGGGACGCCTCGGAGGGCAGCCTGTGCCTGCGGGCGGTGCGGGCGATGGAGAGCGGGTCGAAGTGCGCCGCCTCGATGACGACCGCGGTGGTGCCGGACGTCGTCCCGCTCTCCGGGTCGGTGACGCTGTCGGCGATCTCGGTGTGCGCGCCGCCCATCACACCGGCCAGGCCGATGGGGCCCCGGTCGTCGGTGATGACGAGGTCCTGGACGTCGAGGACGCGCTCCACGTCGTCGAGGGTGGTGAGCTTCTCGCCCTGCTCCGCGCGGCGCACGCCGACGGGGCCTTCGAGCCGGGACCTGTCGTACGCGTGCAGCGGCTGCCCGAGCTCCAGCATCACGTAGTTGGTGACGTCGACAGCCAGCGAGATGGGCCGCATGCCGGCCTTCTGGAGGCGGCGCTGGAGCCAGATCGGCGAGCGCGCCTCCGGCTGGAGCCCGGTGACGGTGCGCAGCGTGAGGCGGTCGCAGCCGATCGGATCGGACACCTTGGCCGGGTAGCCGTGCGAGTTGGGCGCGGGCACGTCGAGCAGCGCCGGGTCGCGCAGCGGCAGCCCGTACGCGGTGGCCACCTCGCGGGCGATGCCGCGCATCGACATGCAGTACCCGCGGTCGGGCGTGACGGCGATGTCGAGGACCTCGTCGACGAGTTCGAGCAGCTCGATCGCGTCGGTGCCCACCTCGTACTCGGGCGGCAGCACGATGATGCCGTGGCTGGTGTCGGCGCCCATGCCCAGCTCGTCACTGGAGCAGATCATGCCGTGCGAGACCTTGCCGTACGTCGTGCGCGCGGCGATCTCGAAGCCGCCGGGCAGGACGGCGCCGGGCAGGACCACGACGACCTTGTCGCCGACGGCGAAGTTGCGGGCGCCGCAGACGATCTCCTGGAGCTCGCCGGTGCCATTGGCCCGACCGACGTCGACCGTGCAGAAGCGGATGGGCTTCTTGAAGCCCTCCAGCTCCTCGATGGTGCGGACCTGGCCGACGACGAGCGGGCCCTTGAGCCCGGCTCCGAGCTGTTCGACCGTCTCGACCTCGAGGCCCGCGGACACAAGTCTGGCCTGCACGTCGCGGCCGGTCTCGGTGGCCGGCAGCTCGACGTACTCCCGCAGCCAGGAAAGCGGGACCCGCATCAGATCTCCATCCCGAAGGGCCGGGTGAACCGGACGTCACCCTCGACCATGTCTCGCATGTCTTCGATGTTGTGGCGGAACATGAGCATCCGCTCGATGCCGAACCCGAAGGCGAACCCGCTGTACTTCTGCGGGTCGACGCCGCACGCGGTCAGCACGTGCGGGTTGACCATGCCGCAGCCGCCGAGTTCGATCCAGCCCTCGCTGCCGCAGGTGCGGCAGGGCCGGTCGGGGTTGCCGACGGACTCGCCGCGGCACACGTAGCAGACCATGTCCATCTCGGCGGACGGCTCGGTGAACGGGAAGTAGTGCGGCCTGAGCCTGGTCTTCAGGTCCGCCCCGAACAGCGCCTGGACCATGTGGTCGAGGGTGCCCTTGAGGTCCGCCATGGTCAGGCCCTCGTCCACGGCGAGCAGCTCGATCTGGTGGAAGACCGGGGTGTGCGTGGCGTCCAGCTCGTCCGTGCGGTAGACGCGGCCCGGGCACACGATGTACACGGGCGGCTTGCGCTCCAGCAGCGCACGGGCCTGGACCGGCGAGGTGTGCGTGCGCAGCACGACACCGGACTCGCCCTCGGCGGCGGAGTCCGGATGCCCCGGACGGTCCTGGCCGCCGCGGACGAAGAACGTGTCCTGCATCTGGCGCGCGGGGTGGTCGGGCAGGAAGTTCAGCGCGTCGAAGTTGAACCACTCGGACTCGACCTCGGGGCCCTCCGCCACCTCGTAGCCCATCGCGACGAAGACGTCGGCGACCCGCTCCATGAGGGTGGTCAGCGGGTGGCGTGCGCCCGCGGGCGAGCGGTCGTAGGGGAGGGTGACGTCCACCGCCTCCTCGACCAGCACGCGCGCGTCCCGTTCGGCCTCCAGCTCCGCCTGGCGGGCGGCGAGCGCCTTGTTGACGGCGCCGCGCGCCTGGCCGACCCGCTTGCCCGCCTCGGCCTTGGCCTGCGGCGGGAGCGCGCCGATCTCGCGGTTGGCGAGGGCGAGCGGCGAGGTGCCCGAGGTGTGGGCGGTCTTCGCGTGGGTGAGCGCGTCGAGGTCGCCGGCGGCGGCGAAGGCGGCGAGCGCCTCGTCCCGCATGCGCTCGATCTCTTCCGGTTTCAGTGCCTCGACCTCTACTGGGTCGTACGACTTGTTGGGTGCCGACATCTCTTCCCGTACTTCCGATTGGCTGGCGGAACGACCATGCCCGAACGACGCGGACCGACCGCCCGATCGCTCCCGATCGCAGAGGGCGCGAAGGCGCCAGGGGTCGAGTCTAAAGGTCCGGTGAAGGCGACAGAGCCCGTGGGCCGCTCAGGCCATGAAGGCCGGCGCGCCCACGGGCAGGATAAATCGGAACTCGGCGCCGCCGCCGGGCCCTCTGCCGACCGTGATCGTGCCGCCGTGGGCCGCGACGATGCCTTTGACGATGTAGAGCCCGAGCCCGGTGCCGCCGCGCTTGCTGCCCCGCCAGAACCGGGTGAAGACGCGGCCCATCGACTCCTCGGGGATGCCGGGGCCCTCGTCGCACACGGTGACCGCCGTCCCTTTCCCGGTGCTCGCGCCGTCCGGACCGGGAGCGTCCCGGCCGCTGCCGTCACCGCCGGGGCGGGCGTCGGCGGGCGCCACCTCGATCGTGACGGTTCCCTCGCCGTGGCGCACCGCGTTTTCCAGCAGGTTGCCGAGGATCTGGTCGATCTTGTCCGGGTCGGCCCACAGCTCGGGCAGCGGCTGCTGTATCCGCACCAGGAAGCGGTCGGGCGGCTGTCCCGGCGCCGTGTACGCCTGGACGTGGCGGCCCACGGCGGCGGCGATGTCGACGGGCTGGCGGCGCACTTCGAGGCGGCCGGAGTCGATCCTGGAGATGTCGAGGAGTTCCGCGATGAGCCGGGTGACCCGGTCGGCGTCCGCGTCGACGGTCTCCA
This sequence comes from Streptomyces sp. 8L, assembly GCF_020176795.1. Classification (GTDB taxonomy): domain Bacteria; phylum Actinomycetota; class Actinomycetes; order Streptomycetales; family Streptomycetaceae; genus Streptomyces. Next base: position 3,245 of record NZ_JAIUKE010000056.1, on the reverse strand, counting down.
GCATCAGCCGTTTCTGGTCGTCGGTGAACCGCTCCCACTTCGCCAGCAGGGTCGCCGTGAACCCCTTCACGGAGGTGAGCGGCGAGCGCAGCTCGTGCGCGACGGTGGCGATCAGCTCGGCGTGGCTCAGCTCGGTGCGGCGGCGCGCCTCGGTGCCCCGGATGCAGATGACGACCCGGCTGACGGGTCCTGTGGGCCGCGTGCGGAGGTAGCGGGCGGAGACCAGCACCTCGGCGCCGGACGGAAGCAGCAGGTTGCGCTCGGGCTGCCCGGCCCGGATGGCGAGGCCGCCGTACGGATCGGTGAGCGCCCACCAGCGGCGGCCCTTGAGGTCTTCGAGCGGCAGCGCCTGGTCGAGCGGGCGGCCGAGCGCGGTGTCGGCGGGCAGCCCGGTGATGCGTACGGCGGCGGCGTTGAACCGCACCACCCGGCCGTGCTCGTCCGCGACGACCAGCCCGTCGGGCAGATCGTCGGGATCGACCCCGCTGCGCGTCCCGGCAGTCATCCCCGTATGCACCTTCTCCCTGAGCGCGTGGGCGCTGAGGCGGCAAGAGTACTAGGGCCCGGGTCTCGCCGAAGCAGATCGGGTACGGGCTTGCACGGAGGGTGTCCGGGGGCGTAATGGCGGTCGTGGGACGGACGGGAGGCCAAGGTCCTCTTCCCGGGAGCCGCCGGTGCGCCGGACGCCGCCGGGAGCCGCCGGACGCCGCCGCTCACTCCTCGGTACGGTCGCGGCGGTCCTTCTTGGCGCGCCTGAGCCGGTCGCGCCAGGCGGCGGTCGTCCGGGGGGCGCCCTGGGCGTGGAAGTGGACCGTGTCCACGTGCCCGGCCTGCACGGCGAGCCCGTGGACCGTGCCCGAGAGGTCGTTGCGCGAGGCCCCGGCCGGCCGGGGCGAAGCGGGCTGCGCTCCCACCGGCCGCACGGTGATCACGCGCTTCCTGTCATAACCGCGGTAAGACGTGAACCCGCTCGGGCCGTCGGAGAGCGGGGGTCGCTCGACCTCGCAGGGACTCAGCTCCGCGCGGGCCGCCGCCTCACAGGCCCCCGCCAGCCCCGGCATGCTCGCCAGCCGGCGTTCCACCTCGGCGAGTTCGCTCCGTGCACGGGCGAGCCGTTCCTCCCGCTCCCTCCTGCGCTCCTCGCTCTCCGGCAGGTGGCGGTACTCGGGGCGGGGATGCGCGGCAGCCTCGATGGCGCCGCTGACCTTGCGGACCTTCGTGTCCAGCCTTCGCAGGTCGGTCCTGCGCGGGTGCGCGGCGGCCGCCGCCTCCATCGTGGCCAGGTACGCGCGCGCGACATCTTCTGCGGCGTTCGTACGGACAAGCTCCGTGAGCCCGTCCGCCCAGGCACGGCACAGTCCGGGGTCGGCGTGATCCACCATCCGCAGATGCTGCCGCAGCCCGCCGACCTGTCGTGCCACCTTGTCGACGGACAGCAGGGCGTCCATGGTCCTCGGCGGATTGTCCGGCGTCACGTATCCCCAGCTGCCGTGCCCGATCGCGAGGTCCTCGACCTCGCCTCTGAGGTGCACCCGCTCACGCAGGCGGTGATCGTCCCCCGGCGCGTAGCCGGGGTGCGAGGCGATCCTCTTGCACAGGCTGTACATGCTCGTGTCCTGCCGGAGCTGTACGAGGACGTCCCGCTCCTCCCGCAGGCACAGGACGAGCACGGCGGGCAGACGGCTCTCCTCGATGCCGAAGAACCCGGCGCAGCGGGTCACCGCCTCGGTCCACGCGGCCTGTCGCACCTCCTCGGGATACGGGGCGGACGCGACCGGGACGCCGCTCGTGCGGCCGGTGCCGGGGATCAGGACGCGCGTGTGATCGAGTTCGAGACAGTCCGCGAGGGTCATCTCCTGCTGCCAGAAGTCCGACACGTGGTTCCGCAGCGCGTAGTACTCGCCGCCGCCCGGTTCTTCCTCCGAGACGAACCCGGGATCGGGGCAGAGGACGGCGATCCGGTGTCCGGTCACGTCGTGGATGCTCGTCCAGTCCCGTGAGAGCTCCTGATGCAGGGTCCTTGCCTCCGCCGTACGGGCGAGGACGACCATCAGCCCGAGGTAGCCGTCCCGCTTGGCCGCGGCCACGACGTAGGGCAGGGCCTCCGGGGCGGTCACCGGGACCTTCCACATGTCCGACTCCCCACTTCCCCTGGCCGGGCGGCCGGGCAGGGTCAGCAGCTTAGGGGACGGCCTCCGGGCCCGGCCGGGCTCGCGGACGGGTTCCGGCGCCGTGAACCACGATGCGGGGAAACCGGTCGGCCATGGTCGGCCACCGCTCGTTTTCCGGCACATCGAGTGCCCTGCCGAAGCGGAACAGTCGTTGTCGCCCGCGCGGCCCCACGTCCCTGTGGGCACGCGGCCATACGTCCGCGCGGGTGCGCGGCGTCACGCCGTGCGCTGGGCCCTGGCCGAGGCGTAGAGGCAGACCGCGGCGGCCGTGGCGAGGTTCAGGCTCTCCGCGCGGCCGTGGATCGGTACGCGCACGACGGCGTCCGCGAGGGCGCGTGTCTCCTCCGGCAGGCCCCAGGCCTCGTTGCCGAAGACCCAGGCCGTGGGGACGCCCATGGTGCCGGCGTCGAGTTCGCCGTCCAGGTCGGCGTCGCCCGCGCCGTCGGCGGCCAGCACCCGGACGCCGGCGGCGCCAAGAGCGGCGACGGCCTCCTCGACGGGGACGCCGACCGCGACCGGCAGGTGGAAGAGGGAGCCCGCGGAGGCCCGTACCGCCTTCGGGTTGTACGGGTCGACGGACGCGTCGGTCAGCACGACGGCGTCGGCGCCCGCCGCGTCGGCGCAGCGCAGCACCGTACCCGCGTTGCCGGGGTCGCGGACGTGCGCGAGCACGGCGACCAGGCGCGGACGGGCGGCGACGACCTCCGCGAAGGGGGTGTCCAGGAACCGGCACACGCCCAGCAGCCCCTGGGGGGTGACGGTGTCCGCGAGATCGGCGACGACCGCGTCGGAGGCGTGGTGGATCAGCGCGCCGTCCGCGCGGGCGGCGGCGACGAGGTCCCCGTACCGCCCGGCGGCCTCCTCCGTCACGAACAGTTCGAGCAGGGTGGGCCGCCCGCCGGTCCTGTGCCGGACGGCCTCCCGCACGGCCTGCGGCCCCTCGGCCAGGAACTTGCGCTCCTTGGCCCGGAAGGAGCGCTTCGCGAGCCGCCGGGCGGCCGTGACGCGCGCGGAGCGCGGGGAGATCAGCTCGGGGGTGGCCATCGGCGGCGGTTTCTCACTTCTCGGTCGGGG
>NZ_JAIUKE010000055.1 GCF_020176795.1 Streptomyces sp. 8L | reverse complement strand
GTGCGGTCGCCGTCCCGCGACCGCACCGGCGTCCGCGCGGGCCGGGCCGTGTCCCACGATCCCGCGGACATGGCACGGCGCCGGCGGCGGTCAGAGCCGGTCGCGTACCAGCCGTGCCGTCTCCGACGGTGTGGAGCCGACGCGTACGCCGACCCCTTCGAGCGCCTTCTTCTTGGCTTCCGCGGTGCCGGACGAGCCGGAGACGATGGCTCCCGCGTGGCCCATGGTCTTGCCCTCGGGCGCCGTGAAACCGGCGATGTAGCCGACCACCGGTTTGGTGACGTGCTCGGCGATGTACGCGGCGGCGCGCTCTTCCGCGTCGCCGCCGATCTCGCCTATGAGCACGACGAGTTCCGTCTCCGGGTCGTTCTGGAAGGCGGCCAGGCAGTCGATGTGGGTGGTGCCGACGACGGGGTCGCCGCCGATGCCCACCGCCGACGAGAAGCCGATCTCCCGCAGTTCGTACATGAGTTGGTAGGTGAGCGTGCCGGACTTGGAGACGAGTCCGATCCGGCCGGGCGTGGGGGCGATGTCGGCGGGGATGATGCCCGCGTTCGACTGTCCCGGGCTGATCAGGCCGGGGCAGTTGGGACCGATGACCCTCGTACCTTTCCCTTCAGCATACGCCTGAAACACCACGGCGTCGTGTACAGGGATGCCCTCGGTGATCACGACGGCCAGCGCGATGCCCGCGTCCGCCGCCTCCATGACCGCGGCCCCGGCGAACGGCGGTGGCACGAAGATCACACTGACATCGGCGCCGGTGGCCGCCATGCCCTCGGCGACCGAGCCGAAGACCGGCACCGGTGTGGGCGCGCCCGCCCGGCCGTCGGGGCCGCGGGGGACGTCGAAGTCGACGGTCCTGCCCGCCTTGCGCGGGTTGACACCGCCGACCACCGCGGTACCCGCGGCCAGCATCCTGCGGGTGTGCTTCATGCCCTCGCCGCCGGTCATGCCCTGGACGAGGACCTTGCTCTCCTTGGTCAGGAAGATCGCCATGTCGAATCGCTCCTCACGCGGCGTGGGCGAGGACGGCGGCCTGGCGCGCCGCGCCGTCCATGGTGGTGACCTGCCGGACGAGCGGGTGGGCGCGGCGGTCGAGGATCTCCCGGCCGCGTGCCGCGTTGTTGCCGTCGAGCCGTACGACGAGCGGCTTGGTCAACGTGACGGATTCCAGGGCCCGTACGATGCCGTCGGCGACCGCGTCGCAGGCGGTGATACCGCCGAAGACATTGACGAAGACGGACCTGACGGACGGGTCGGAGAGGATGACCGACAGGCCGTCGGCCATGACCTGGGCGGAGGCGCCGCCGCCGATGTCGAGGAAGTTGGCCGGGCGCGCGCCGCATCCCGCGACCACGTCGAGCGTCGACATGACGAGGCCGGCGCCGTTGCCGATGATGCCGACCTCGCCGTCGAGCTTCACGTAGTTGAGGCCCTTCCCGGCCGCCGCGGCCTCCAGCGGGTCGGCGCCCGCGTCGCGGGGCGCCTCGCCCCACCGCTCCTGGCGGAAGCGGGCGTTGTCGTCGAGGGTGACCTTCCCGTCGAGGGCGACGATCCGCCCGTCGGCGGCCCGCACCAGCGGGTTGACCTCGACGAGCAGGGCGTCCTCGCGGACGAGGACCTGCCACAGTCCGCGCAGTACGGGTGCGGTGTCGGCGGGCAGGCCCGCGGCGACGGCGATCTCCATGGCCTTGGCCTCGGTGACACCCTCCGCGGGGTCGATGGGGACGCGGGCGACGGCCCCGGGCCGGGTGGCCGCCACTTCCTCGATCTCCATGCCGCCCTCGGCCGAGGCGATGGCGAGGAACGTACCGGCGGCGCGGTCGAGCACGTACGAGACGTAGAACTCGCTGTCGATGTCGACCGTCTCGGCCAGCATCACCTTCCGCACGGTGTGGCCCTTGATGTCCATGCCGAGTATCTGACGTGCCGTCAGTTCCGCTGCGGCCGGGTCGGCCGCCAGTTTCACACCGCCCGCCTTGCCCCGGCCGCCGGTCTTCACCTGAGCCTTCACCACCACACGCCCGCCGAGCCGTTCGGCCGCAGCGCGCGCCCCGTGGGGCGTCGACGCGACTTCGGCGGCGGAGACCGGAATGCCGTGTTCTGCGAAGAGTTCCCTGGCTTGGTGCTCATACAGATCCATGCCGCTCCTCTTTTTCGTCAAGTGCCGCACGCCCCCTGGACACCACCCCCGGAGATGGGGGATAACAAGGTTCATACAGTATTCGTAGACTGTATGCAATGTACCGGGAGCGCCTCACCGCGTTCTGACGAAGGGACAGGAACACTCCATGCCCGACGACAGCCAGGCACAGATCTCCGGTGGCCACCTCGTCGCCAAAGCACTCAAGGCGGAGGGGGTGGAGCGCGTCTACACCCTCTGCGGCGGTCACATCATCGACATCTACGACGGGTGTGTGGACGAGGGCATCGAGGTCGTCGACGTACGCCACGAGCAGGTCGCCGCCCACGCGGCCGACGGCTACGCGCGCATCACCGGCAAGCCGGGCTGCGCGGTGGTGACCGCGGGTCCCGGCACCACCGACGCCGTCACCGGTGTCGCCAACGCCTTCAGGGCCGAGTCACCCATGCTGCTCATCGGCGGCCAGGGCGCCCACAGCCAGCACAAGATGGGCTCGCTCCAGGATCTGCCGCACGTCGACATGATGACGCCCATCACCAAGTTCGCCTCCACGGTGCCCGACACCGCGCGCGCCGCCGACATGGTCTCCATGGCCTTCCGCGAGTGCTACCACGGCGCGCCCGGGCCCTCCTTCCTGGAGATCCCGCGCGACGTGCTGGACGCGAAGGTCCCTGCGGAGAAGGCCAGGGTGCCGCGCTCCGGCCAGTACCGCGCCTCCACGCGCACCGCGGGCGACCCCGACGCGATCGAGAAGCTCGCCGACCTGCTGGTCGGGGCCGAGAAGCCGGCCATCCTGCTGGGCAGCCAGGTGTGGACGACGCGGGGCACCGACGCCGCCGTCGACCTGGTCAGGTCGCTGAACGTGCCGGCGTACATGAACGGCGCCGCCCGCGGCTCGCTGCCGCCCGGCGACCCCCACCACTTCCAGCTCTCGCGCCGCTACGCGTTCTCCAACGCGGACGTCATCGTCATCGTCGGCACCCCCTTCGACTTCCGCATGGGCTACGGCAGGCGCCTCTCCCCCGACGCGACGGTCGTACAGATCGACCTGGACTACCGCACGGTCGGCAAGAACCGCGACATCGACCTCGGCATCGTCGGGGACGCCGGCCTCGTCCTGGAGTCCGTCGCCCAGGCGGCGAGCGGCCGGATCAACGGCGGCGCGGCCCGGCGCAAGGGCTGGCTGGACGAGCTGCGGGCCGTGGAGCAGGCGGCGCTGGAGAAGAGGCTCCCGAGCCTGAGGTCGGACGCCTCGCCGATCCACCCGTACCGGCTGGTCAGCGAGATCAACGACTTCCTGACCGAGGACTCGGTCTACATCGGCGACGGCGGCGACATCGTCACCTTCTCCGGACAGGTCGTGCAGCCCAAGTCACCGGGCCACTGGATGGACCCGGGCCCGCTGGGCACCCTCGGCGTCGGCATCCCGTTCGTGCTCGCGGCCAAGCAGGCGCGGCCGGACAAGGAGGTCGTCGCGCTGTTCGGCGACGGCGCCTTCTCCCTGACCGGCTGGGACTTCGAGACGCTCGTGCGCTACAACCTGCCGTTCGTCGGCATCGTCGGCAACAACTCCTCGATGAACCAGATCCGTTACGGCCAGGCCGTCAAGTACGGCAAGGACCGCGAACGGATCGGCAACACCCTCGGTGACGTGCACTACGACAAGTTCGCCCAGATGCTGGGCGGTTACGGCGAGGAGGTCCGCGATCCGGCCGACATCGGGCCCGCGCTGCGGCGTGCGCGCGAGTCCGGGCTGCCGTCGCTCATCAACGTGTGGGTCGACCCCGACGCGTACGCGCCGGGAACGATGAACCAGACCATGTACAAGTGAGGAGTCCCTCCCATGACCCAGGCAGTTCAGGCCCCGGGCGCCACCCAGGCGCTGGCGGGCGTACGCGTCCTCGACATGACGCATGTGCAGTCGGGCCCCTCCGCCACCCAGCTGCTCGCGTGGCTCGGCGCCGACGTGGTGAAGCTGGAGGCTCCGAGCGGTGACATCACCCGCAAGCAGCTGCGGGACCTCCCGGACGTGGACTCGCTGTACTTCACCATGCTCAACTGCAACAAGCGCTCCATCACACTGAACACCAAGACGGACCGCGGCAAGGAGATCCTCACCGAGCTGATCCGCCGCTCCGATGTGATGGTGGAGAACTTCGGCCCCGGCGCGGTCGACCGGATGGGCTTCACCTGGGAGCGCATCAAGGAGATCAACCCGCGGATCATCTACGCCTCCATCAAGGGCTTCGGTGAGGGCCCGTACACCAACTTCAAGGCGTACGAGGTCGTCGCGCAGGCCATGGGCGGCTCGATGGCCACCACCGGTTTCGAGGACGGACCGCCCACCGCGACGGGCGCGCAGATAGGCGACTCGGGCACCGGTGTGCACGTGGTGGCCGGCATTCTCGCGGCGCTGTACCAGCGCGAGTCCACCGGGCGCGGCCAGCGGGTGAACGTCGCGATGCAGCACGCCGTCCTCAACCTGTGCCGGGTCAAGCTGCGCGACCAGCAGCGCCTCGGGCACGGCGCGCTGCGCGAGTACCCCAACACGGACTTCGGCGACGAGGTGCCGCGCAGCGGCAACGCGAGCGGCGGCGGGCAGCCCGGCTGGGCGGTGCGGTGCGCGCCCGGCGGACCCAACGACTACGTGTACGTGATCGTGCAGCCGGTGGGCTGGGCGCCGATCACCGAACTCATCGGCAGGCCCGAGCTGGCCAACGACGCCGACTGGGCCACGCCCGAGGCACGGCTGCCCAAGCTGGGGAAGATGTTCCAGCTGATCGAGGAGTGGACCTTGGGACTGCCCAAGTGGGAGGTGCTGGAGAAGCTCAACGCCCACAACATCCCGTGCGGTCCCATCCTGTCCACGAAGGAGATCATCGAGGACGCCTCGCTGGCCGCGAACGACATGGTCGTGGAGGTCGAGCACCCCACCCGCGGCACCTTCACCACCGTCGGCAACCCCCTCAAGCTGTCGGACTCCCCTGTGAAGGTCACGAGTTCCCCCCTGCTCGGCGAGCACAACACCGAGGTCTACGGCGAACTCGGCCTCGGCGACGAGGAGCTGAGCACTCTGAAGACGAACGGAGTCATCTAGTGTCACAGAACGAGACCGCCCGGTCGGCCGTCAGGGCCGTACTGGACGCGGCGCTGGCCGAGGGCCGTACGGCGCTGACCGCCCCCGAAGGGAAGGCGATCAGCGACGCGTACGGCATCCCGACGCCGGCCGAGGCACTCGCCGAGTGCTCCGACGACGCGGTCCGGCTCGCGGACCGCATCGGCTTCCCGGTGGCGATGAAGATCGTGTCGCCCGACATCCTGCACAAGACCGACGCGGGCGGGGTGCAGATCGGCCTGAAGTCGGCGTCCGAGGTGCGCGGCGCGTTCGCGTCGATCGTGTCCAACGCCCGGGCGTACGACGCCGACGCGCGCATCCTCGGCGTCCAGGTCCAGCAGATGGTGCCGGAGGGCACCGAGGTGCTCGTGGGCACCGTCACCGACCCGACGTTCGGCAAGATCGTGGCGTTCGGTCTCGGTGGTGTGCTGGTGGAGGTCCTGCGGGACGTGACGTTCCGGCTCGCCCCTGCGACCGAGGACGACGCGCTCTCGATGCTGGACGGCATCCGCGCCGCGGAGGTCCTGCGCGGCGTGCGCGGCGGGAAGGCCGTGGACCGCGCGGCGCTGGCCGGCCTGATCGTACGGGTGTCGCGGCTGGCCGCCGACTTCCCGGAGATCGCCGAGGTCGACCTCAACCCGGTGTTCGCCACGGACTCCGGTGTGATGGCGGCGGACGTGCGGATCATCCTGACCGGGCAAGCGCCCGCCGCCCGGCGGACGTTCACCCGCGAGCAGATCCTCACCTCGATGCGCCGGCTGATGCAGCCGGAGTCGATCGCGGTGATCGGCGCCTCCAACGAGCAGGGCAAGATCGGCAACTCGGTCATGCGCAACCTGATCGACGGCGGCTTCCGCGGCGAGATCCACCCGGTGAACCCGAAGGCCGACGACATCCTCGGCCGCAAGGCGTACGGCAGCGTCACCGACGTGCCGGGCGAGCCGGACGTCGCGGTGTTCGCGATCCCGGCGAAGTTCGTGCCCGCGGCACTTGAGGAGGTGGGCCGCAAGGGCATACCCAACGCGGTGCTGATCCCGTCCGGGTTCGCCGAGACCGGCGAGCACGAACTCCAGGACAGGATCGTGAAGATCGCCGAGGAGCACGGCATCCGGCTGCTCGGACCGAACATCTACGGCTACTACTCGACGTGGCAGGACCTGTGCGCCACGTTCTGCACGCCGTACGACGTGAAGGGCGGTGTGGCCCTCACCTCGCAGTCCGGCGGCATCGGCATGGCGATTCTCGGGTTCGCCCGTACCACGAAGACCGGTGTGTCCGCGATCGTCGGCCTCGGCAACAAGTCCGACCTGGACGAGGACGACCTGCTGACCTGGTTCGGCGAGGACCCGCACACCGAGTGCATCGCGATGCACCTGGAGGACCTCAAGGACGGCCGCGCGTTCGTCGAGGCGGCGCGGGCCACCGTGCCGAAGAAGCCGGTGGTGGTGCTGAAGGCGGGCCGCACGGCGGCGGGGGCGAAGGCGGCCGGTTCGCACACCGGCGCGCTGGCGGGCGACGACGCCGTCTACGACGACATCCTGCGGCAGGCCGGTGTGATCAGGGCCCCGGGGCTGGCCGACATGCTGGAGTACGCGCGAGCGCTGCCCGTGCTGCCCACGCCGAAGGGCGACAACGTCGTCATCATCACCGGGGCCGGCGGGTCCGGTGTGCTGCTGTCCGACGCGATCGTGGACAACGGCATGAAGCTGATGGAGATCCCGGACGATCTGGACGCGGCGTTCCGGAAGTTCATCCCGCCGTTCGGCGCGGCCGGCAACCCCGTCGACATCACGGGCGGCGAACCGCCGTCCACGTACGAGAAGACGATCCGCCTGGGCCTCGAGGACCCGCGCATCCACGCGCTGGTGCTGGGCTACTGGCACACGATCGTCACTCCCCCGATGGTCTTCGCCGAGCTGACGGCCCGTGTCGTGGCGGAGTTCAAACAGCGGGGCATCGAGAAGCCCGTCGTCGCGTCGCTGGCGGGTGACACCGAGGTGGAGGAGGCCTGCGCCTACCTCTACGAGCACGGTGTGGTCGCGTACCCATACACCACGGAACGGCCGGTCCAGGCGCTCGGCGCCAAGTACCGGTGGGCCCGGGCGGCGGGGCTGCTCACCACGTAACCGAACTCCTCAAAGCACCAAGAGTCCGGACAGGGGGCGCTGGCCAGGTTCTTTGGAAGCCGAAGGAGACAAACCACCCATGAGTAGCGACGTAGGGCGGGAGACGGCGCCGGCCGCCTACCGCGAGATCACGGACGGCAAGGGCCGCGTCTACCGCATCGGCGAGAGCGACCGGGAGATCCTCGGCCACTCGCGCAAGCTGATGATGTGGCTGCCGTGGGCCGCGATGTTCGCGATCAGTGTGTTCGAGTACGCGTACGGCTCTGCCGAGGACGTGCTCTCCGACGCCCACAACTGGACCCAGAGCAACACCTTCTGGATTCTCAGTGTGTGGACGTTCTTCCAGGCGGGCGTGTCGTTCCCGACCGGATGGCTGCGGGAGAAGGGCTACCTCAAGCCGCGGGGCGCCGTGCTGCTCGGCTCGGTCCTGGCCCTGCTGGGATTCCTCGCGATATCCCACTTCGACAATGTGTTCCTCGCCATCATCGGGTTCGGCGTGCTCGGCGGCGTGGGGTCGGGTCTCGTGTACTCCACATGCATCAACATGACCGGCAAGTGGTTCCCCGAGCGGCGGGGCAGCACGACCGGCTTCGTCAACGGCGGTTTCGCGTACGGCTCGGTGCCGCTCATCTTCATCTTCAACTTCGCGTTCGACACCAGCAATTACCATGTGGTGCTGGACCTCGTCGGCGTGTACGTCATGATCGTCCTGCTGGCGGTCGCCTGGTTCTTCAAGGACCCGCCGAAGAACTGGTGGCCGGCCCACGTCGACCCGCTGAAGCGGGGCGAGGCCGGCTCCAAGACCGCGCGGGCCCTGGCGAAGAACCCGCCGGCCGTCAAGCAGTACACCCCCATGGAGGCGATCAAGACAGGTCAGCTGCCGCTCATCTGGGTGCTGCTGGTGATCACCGCCGGTGTCTCCATCTTCGGTGTGTCCTTCCAGGTCCCGTTCGCCAAGGAGGTCGGCTTCGGCCCGCTGGTCGCGGCGAACTCCGCGGGCGTCCTCTCGGTCGTCAACGGTGTCGGCAGGGCCGTGGTCGGCTGGCTCTCCGACATCATGGGCCGCAAGCTGGCGCTGATCATGGTGATCCTGGTCCTCGGCCTCTCGCAGTTCGGTGTCATGTGGGCGGGCAACATCCACAGCGAGTGGCTGTTCCTGGTGTTCGCGTTCTTCTCCGGGTTCGGCGGCGGAGCGTTCTACCCGATGTTCGCCACGCTGGTGCCGGACTACTTCGGCGAGAACAACAACGCGACGAACTACGGGATCGCCTACAGCGGCAAGGTGGTCAGCGGTCTGTTCGGCTCCGGCCTCGGATCGATGGTCATCGACAGCTGGGGGTACAACGGCGCCTACGTCACGGCCGGTGTGATCTCACTGGTGGCGGCGGCCCTGGCGTTGCTGCTGCGGCACCCGGGGGCGCCGCGCCGTGGGACGGTGCCCAATCCCAACCCGGTCAGCCGCGAGGCGACATGACCGGCACCTGACCGGCGGACCGCTGCCGTCCGCCGGAACTCCGCGGGCCGCGGCTCGCGACCTCCACCCGCGGACGGCTCCTGTCACACCGGCGGGGGGGGGGGGGGGGGGGGGGGGGGGGGGGGGGGGGGGGGGGGGCCGGCGGGGGGCCCCCCCCCGCGCCGCCGCGCGCCGCCCCCCCCCCCCCCCCCGCGCCGGGGCCCGGGCCGGGGGGGGCGGCCGCCCCCCCCCCCCCCCCCCCCCCCCCCCGCGGAGTGCGCGCTCCCGGCCTGCGGCGGCCGCGAGCGCCCGGGGCTCAGCCCTTCGCCCTCTCCGTCAGCGCGTGCAGGCTGTTCGCCGACTTGCGGGCGAATTCGAGGGAGTCGGCCGGCTGGTCGTGCTCGACCTGCCAGTTGTGGGTGGTGCGCCCCTTGTTGGTGGCGTTGACCTTCTGGATGAAGGTCTTGTAGTCGATGTCACCGTCACCGACGTCGACCATGTCGTAGCCGTCGCGCGCGTCGGGGTCGTGGACGCCGTCCTTGACGTGGAACAGCGGGTAGCGGTGGGGCTGCTGGACCACGTAGTCGATCGGCTCGAACGGCCGCGGCCTGCCCTCGGGGGTGACGCTGAAGCGGAACTGCGCCGTGTAGGCCCAGTAGATGTCCATCTCCAGGAACACGTACCGCGGGTCGGTCTCGGCCAGCAGCACGTCGTAGAGGCGCACGTCGGGGTTGTCGGTGGCGAAGCCGAACTCGTCGCCGTGGTTGTGCTGGTAGAACTTCATGCCCCGGGCCTTCGCGGCCTCGCCGTACGTGTTGAACTCCGCGGCGGCCCGCTTCCAGGCGTCCACCGTGTTGCCGTACCGGTTGGGGCTCGACGCCGTTCCGATGTGTTCGAGTCCGAGGGCCTCTGCGTCGTCCAGGACCCTGCCGAGGCTGGTGGCGAAGCTGTAGCCCTTCGGATCGTCGGTGAAGTAGCCGACGTGGCTGCCGATGCCGTCGAGGCCGTAACTCCTGGCGAGCCGGGCCACCTGTTTCACGGTGATCGGCCCGATGCCCTGGGTGTAGCCGGCGTACTCGATCTGGTCGTAGCCGAACTCAGCCAACTCCTTGAAGACGGACGCGAATCCGATCTCCTGGATCTTGTCGCGGACCGAGTAGAGCTGGATGCCGAGGCGCCCGGGCGGCAGCACGGGGCGGGTCGGGGCCGTCCTCTTCCGCGCGGCGGCCAGGGGCGCGGCGCCCGCGGTGCCTGCGGCGAGGCCGAGCAGCGTGGCGGCGCCGGCGCCCGCGGTGACGCCGAGCATGCCGCGTCGGGAGAGCCGGTGGGCGAGCTCGGCGTCGGCGGTGTTCCTGCGGATCATGGGCGGGACTCCCTCTGTGGTCGGTGCGGGTCTGCGAGGCCGAGGAGCAGGGACTTCACATCGGTCGCCGCGACGCGGCCACCGACGGCTCCGGGCTCGGAGCACAACAGCACGGGGCCCTCGTCGTCGCTCGCCGGCAGGCGGCCGTGGCTGCCGCGGATCGGCGAGGCGTCGAGCGGCACGACGGCGAGCCGGTAGCGCATGCCCGCCTTCTTGCGGGCGAGCGCCGCGGCGGCCCTCAGCCGGACGTAGGGATCGTGCGGGTCCATGAAGAGCTCGACCGGGTCGTAGCCGGGCTTGCGGTGGATCTCCACGAGCCGCGCGAAGTCCGGGGCGCGCGCGTCGTCCAGCCAGTAGTAGTACGTGAACCACGCGTCCGGCTCGGCGATCGCGACGAGCTCGCCGGAGCGCGGATGGTTCAGCCCGTGGCGCTTCTTGCCGTCGTCGTCGAGGAGTTCCGCGATGCCGTCGAGGCCGGCGAGCGCCTCGCGTACTGCGGTGCTCTCCCCCGGCCGCCCGGGCCTGCGGAGGTAGATGTGGGCGATCTGGTGGTCGGCGACGGCGAAGGCGCGGGAGGCCATCGGGTCGAGGTACTCCATGCCGTCCTGGGTGTGCACCTGAAGCAGTCCCGCCCTGCGCAGGGCGCGGTTGATGTCGACCGGGCGGGACACCCCGGTGATGCCGTACTCGGACAGCGCGACGACGGTGCGGTTCGCCCGGCGGGCGTCGTCGAGCAGCGGTGCGAGGGCGGTGTCGAGGTCGGCGGCGGCGCGCAGGGAGCGCGGGTCGTCGGGGCCGTGGCGCTGGAGGTCGTAGTCGAGGTGCGGCAGGTAGCACAGCGCGAGGTCGGGGGCGCGGGTGCGCAGGATGTGCCGGGTCGCGTCGATGATCCACTGCGAGGAGACCAGGTCCGCGCCCGGGCCCCAGAAGTGGAACAGCGGGAACGTGCCGAGCCTCGCGGTGAGTTCGTCGTGCAGCGCGGGCGGGCGCGTGTAGCAGTCGGGTTCCTTGCGGCCGTCCGCGTAGTAGACGGGGCGCGGGGTGACCGTCCAGTCGGTGTCCGCGCCCATCGCGTACCACCAGCAGATGTTGGCGACGGTGTATCCGGGGTACGCGCGCCGGGCCGCGTCCCACAGCAGGTCGCCGGAGACGAGTCCGTTGTGCTGGCGCCACAGCAGGACGTCGCCGAGTTCGCGGAAGTACCAGCCGTTGCCGACGATGCCGTGCTCGGCGGGAAGGGTGCCGGTCAGGAACGTGGACTGCGCGCTGCAGGTGACGGCGGGCAGCACGGTCTCCAGCGCTGCCCGTGACCCGGCGCGCGCGAGTGCCGTCAGGTGCGGCATGTGCGCGAGCAGGCGCGGGGTCAGGCCGACGACGTCGAGGACGAGGAGCGGGACCGGCCCCTCGGACGGCGGCGGGGTCGTGGCAGGCGGGGTCGTGGCAGGCGCCGTCGTGGCAGGTGGGTTCGTGGCGGGCGGGGTCATGGCAGCTCCTTCAGCCCGAGATCGGTCAACAGGTCCCGGGCGAGGACGAGTTCGGCTGCTATGCCGTCGGCGAGGCGCCCCCGGGTGCGGGGCCGCAGCTCGGCGGGGAGCGCCTGCCAGGTGTATGTCTCGACCTCCAGGTGGCGGGTGCGCGGCTCTGCGACGGCGACGAGGGCGGCCAGTACGGTGCGCAGCACGTCGAGTGTGGAGGTGAGCGGGGGCGCGGGCGGCGCGTGCAGGGGTACGTGGAAGTGTGCGCGCCAGGGCCCGCCGTCCGGCAGCGCCCCGCCGGCCAGGGCCTCGTCCAGGTCGTCCGTGCCGTGCAGGCCCGCCGCCGTACGGGTACGGGTCTGATGGAGGAAGCGCGGTTCCGCGAACGCGCCGAGCGCGGCCCGGACTTCCGGCAGATGCGGCTGCTCGGCGTGCAGGGCTGCGGAGAGCTGGGTCTTGGGGACAGTGACACCGGCGGCGGCCAGCGCGGCGAGGGCGGCGAGCGGGTCCTCGAAGGAGGTGGCGAGGTGGCAAGTGTCGACGCACACGCCGATCCGGTCGGAGGCGAGGGCGGCGACGGGTGCGATGGCGTCGGCGGTGGTCTCGACCGTGCAGCCGGGCTCGGGTTCCAGGGCGATCCGGATGGACTTGCCGGTCAGTTCCTCCAACGCGTCGAGCCGTCGCGCGAGGGTGGCCAGCGCGGCGTGCGCGGTGCGGGCCGCTTCGGCGCCGTACGCGGTGCGCCAGGCGAGGGGAAGGGTGGAGATGGTGCCCTCGGTGACGTCGTCGGGGAGAAGGGCGGCGAGGAGCCGTGCGAGGTCGGTGGTGTACGCCAGGCGCTCCGGATCGGCCCAGTCCGGCTTGTACACGCGGTACTTGACCTCGTCGGAGCCGAAGCCGTCGTAGGGGAAGCCGTTGAGGGTCACGACTTCGAGGCCGCGCCGGTCGAGTTCCGAGCGCAGGCCGCGCAGCCGCGCCGGGTCGTCCACGAGGGTGCGGGCGGCGCGCCTGGCGAGCCACAGGCCGATGCCGAGGCGGTCGCGGCCGAGGCGCCTGCGGACGGGTTCGCAGTGGTCGCGGAGCTGGGCGAGCACGCCGTCGAGCGTCTCGGCGGGGTGCACGTTGGTGCAGTACGCGAGGTGGACGGTGGAGCCGTCGGGGTGGCGGAAGCGCATGGCCTCACTCCCCGCCGCGCAGAACGGAGTTGCCCTCGTGCAGCGCGCCGTCGGCGGTGCCCGGTCCTGGCACGTCGAGCTGGAGCCGGCCGCTCTGGCCGTAGAACGCCACGGGGTTGGCCCAGAGCACCTGCTCGACGTCTCGGTCGGTGAAGCCCGCGGCGAGCATCGCGTCGGCGACCTTGCGGGTCTTCAGCGGGTCGCTCTTCCCCCAGTCCGCCGCGGAGTTGACGAGGATCTTCGCGGTGCCGTACTCCCGCAGGACGGCGACCATGCGGTCCTCGTCCATCTTGGTGTCGGGGTAGATGGAGAAGCCCATCCAGCAGCCGCTGTCCGCCGCGTCCTCGACGGTGGTCTCGTTCAGGTGGTCGAGCAGCACGCGCTCGGGCGGCAGCTCGGACTCGCGTACGGCGTCGACGGTGCGGCGCAGCCCGGTGCGTTTGTCGCGGTGCGGGGTGTGTACGAGGGCGGGCAGGCCGTGGTCGGCGGCGAGCTGGAGCTGCGCGGCGAGGGCGTGGTCCTCGGCCGGGGTCATCGAGTCGTAGCCGATCTCGCCGACGGCGACGACGCCGTCCTTGACGAGGTAGCGGGGCAGCGCGTCCAGCACGGGGGTGCAGCGCGGGTCGCCGGCCTCCTTCGGATTGAGGGCGAGGGTGCAGTGGTGGGCGATGCCGTACTGGGCGGCGCGGAACGGCTCCCAGCCGAGCAGCGCGTCGAAGTGGTCGAAGAAGCTGGCGGGCGAGGTGCGGGGCTGGCCGAGCCAGAACGACGGCTCCACGAGGGCGCGCACCCCGCTGTCGTACATGGCCTCGTAGTCGTCCGTGGTGCGGGAGGTCATATGGATGTGGGGGTCGAAGATGCGCATCAGGACTCCAGTCCCGTCAGGGCGAGTACGCGGTGCAGGCCGGCGGGCACGGGCCGCCCCGCGGCGCCGCGTTCCGCGGCGAAGTCGCCGAGCATGCGGGCGAGTTCGCGATCGCCCGCGGCGCGCCTCGCGAGGCCCGCGACCTGCTCGACGGGCACCCCTGTGAAGAGGCACTTGAGCACGGCGTGCCGCCAGGCGTGCGGGTGCAGGTGGTCGGCGGCGTACGGCCCCACGGCCGCGGCGACGAGCCGCGTGTCGTTGGCCCGCAGGGCGTCCTCGACCAGCGGCACGGCCTCGGGGCCGGGGACGCGGCCCGGCAGGGCGAGCAGGACGGCGCGCCGCTCGGCGCCGCTGCCCTGCCGGTAGAGGCGATCCAGGGTCGCGACTCCGGCCCCGGCGCGGTCGAGGAGCAGGACGCGGACGTCGTCGGCGTTGTCCTGGCCGCACACCCGCCCGGCGGCGGCGAACCTGAGCTCCCAGGCGCCGTCTCCCGGTGCGGCGGCCTCGGCGAGCGCCGCGTCCAGCCACGCGCGGGCCGGGCCGTCGAGGCGGGGGGCAAGCGTGGCACGGGTGGGTCTCATACCGGTGCCCCCTTCGCGCGGGTGCGGGCGAGTCTCATACGCGTGCTCCCTTCGCGCGGGCGCGGGCGAGTCTCATACGCGTGCTCCCTTCGCGCGGGCGCGGGCGTGCCTGAGGAACTCGATGGAGCGCCGGGCGAGTTCGGGTCCGGCGTGCGAGTGGCGTGGCAGCTCGACGACGGTGAGGCCCTGGTAGCCGACGGCGTCGAGTGCGTCGAGCACGGGCGGGAAGTCGATCTCGCCGTCGCCGAACGGCAGGTGTTCGTGCACACCGCGCCGCATGTCCTCGATCTGTACGTGGCGCAGCCAGGGCGCGGCGTCGCGCACGCAGTCGGCGGGCGGGGCCGGTTCGAGGCACTGGCAGTGGCCGACGTCGAGTGTGAGTCCGAGGGACGGGGGGTCGCCCAGGCGGTGGCGCAGGGTGTGGAAGGACGCGAGGTCGCCGACGAGGTGGCCGGGTTCGGGTTCGACGGCGAGCGGAACACCGGCCAGGTCCGCGGCGTCGAGGACCGGTGCGAGGCCCTCTTCGAGCCGGTCCCACCCCGCCCGCGGCTCCTCGCCCCCGCCGAGTGCGCCGCTGAAGCAGTGGACGGCGCACGCACCGAGGTCGGCGGCGACGCGTACGGCTCTCAGCAGCAGTCCGACGCGCGCGGCACGCGCGGCGGGGTCGGCGTCGAGCAGTGTGGGGCCGTGCTTGCGGCGAGCGTCGAGCACATAGCGCGCCCCGGTCTCGACGGTGACGCCGAGCCCGAGCGAGCCGAGGCGCGCGGCGACGGCGCGGGTGCGGCCGGCGAGGTCGGGGGCGAGCGGGTCGAGGTGCATGTGGTCGAGCGTCAGGCCGACGCCGTCGTAGCCGAGATCCGCGAGGAGCCCGAGGGCGTCGTCGAGCCGCAGGTCGGTGAGGCCGTTGGTGCCGTAGCCGAGACGCGGGCTCATGTGGGGCTCACCTTCCTGGCGAGGTGCCGGGCGACGGGCACAAGGCCGGCGAGGGCGAGGGCGGTCGGCGGATCGCCCGCGCGGGCGGCCAGCGCGGACTGGAGCGGGATCAGGGCGCGGATGCCGCCGCCGACCGCGCGCTGGGTGAGCGGTGGTGAGGGATTGAGGAGGGCATGCCACATCGGACGTACGGCAGTGGCCAGATAGGCACAGACGAGACCGGCGGAGACGAGCGACGCGACGGGGTCCGGGGCCAGCCCGCACGGCACCGGGCCCGGCGGGTCCCCGTACGACGGCACACCGGACGGAAGGCCCGGCGCGGGCCAGCGCCGCGACACACCGGACCGAAGACCCGGTGGGAACACGACCGACGGCACACCGGACAAAGGCCCCGGCACAGGCCAGCGCCACGACACACCGGACGGGAGGCCCGGCAGGTCGTCCCCGCGCGCGGCTCCCGGTCCGGTCCGCTCGGGGCGCGGCCCCGCCGAACCGCGCGGCGCGGTGGACGGGACAGAGGGCGCGCGGACCAGCGCCGCCGACAGCGCGGCCGTGGCCGCCAGCGCCGCGAGGGGCGCGGCCCGCGCGCCACCCCGGGTCTCGCCGCGGGAGACGGCGGTGACCGCGGCCGTGTGGGCACCCACCGCGAGGGCGCCGGGCAGCGCGGCACCGGCCCGGCCGCCCGGCGCGGCGCTCGCGCCCAGCAGTACGTCGAGCGAGCGGGCCGCGCCCATCGCGACCGGACCCGCGACGGTGTGTTTCAGCTTCAGGTCGTACGCCCACACGGTCGCGGCCACCGCGGCCGACACCGCGAGGGTTCGGCGCCCCGCCAGGGCCGCCAGGGCCAGGCCGGCCGCCGTCAGGGCGCCTGCCGCGCCCAGCGCGGCGCACGGGGCGACCCGCCCCGACGGGATCGGGCGGTGCGGCCGCTCGACCGCGTCCTCCTCGCGGTCCGCCCAGTCGTTGAGCGCCATGCCCGCCTCGTACAGGCACAGGGAGGACCCGATGGCGAGCGCGGTACCGCGGCCGGGGCGCGCACCTGCCGTCGCCGCACCGGCCAGGGCGTCGCCCGGAACCGTGAACAGCGCCGACACGCGCAGCAGTTCGGCCCAGGCGCGGGCACGGCCCAGGAGGCTCACGCGTCCGCTCCCAGGCGTACGGCGAAGGCCAGCAGTTCCTCGTACTGCTCGGCGAGCGCGACGATACGGCCGTCCGGGTCCTTGAAGTAGAAGCCCAGCTCGGGAAGGGGGCCGCCGATGCCCGCCTCGTGTGCGCGGCCGACGAGCCGGGCGAGGTCGAGCACGAGGGGCGCGGCGAGCGCCGAGTCACACCCCTGCCAGGTGGTCTGGAGGGTCATCCGGGAGCCGAGGAATCCGTCGAAGGCGATGTGGTCCCACGCCGTCTTCCAGTCGCCGAGCGCCGGTACGTCGTCGATGTGCACCTCGCCCTCGGGGACGGCGCCGAGCGCGTCGGCGAGGACACGTTCCTTGCCCGCGTTCTTGGCCGCCGCTGCCGCCGGGTCCGCGAGCGCGGCGCCGTCGCCGCCGCCGAGCAGGTTCGTGCCCGACCACGCCCGTACGGTCAGGGCGCGCCGCACGAACATCGGGGCGAGCACGGACCGCAGCAGCGTCTGGCCGGTCTTGCCGTCGCGGCCCGCGTGGGGAAGTCCGCTCGCCTCCGCCACGCAGGCGAGCGCGGGGGTGCGCAGGCCGGTGGACGGTGTGAAGTTGACGTAGCCGCAGCCCGCGCGGAGCGCCGCCGCCGCGTACAGGGAACTGGCCGGCAGGCGCGGGTCGCCGGGTCTGGGCAGGGGTTCCGTCGAGGAGACGTTGACGACGACGGTGCGGGCGGCGCCCGCGCGGTGTGTGAATCGGGTGATGTCGGCGGCGAAGGCGGCGATGAGTTCGTCGTCGTCCCTGGTGTCGCCGGGGCCCGGGCCGCCGGGTCTGATCTCCGCGTCGGCGGCGGCCAGTTCGGCCGTGATGGCGCCGGCGAGCCCGTGGGGCAGCACGCCCGCCGCGGTCAGCGCCTCGGCCCGCTTGGGCAGCGGGCAGCTCGCGGTGTCGTGGCCGCCGAAGACGAGGGAGGACAGCGCGGGCAGGCGGGCCGCCGCGAACGGCGGTGTCTCGGTGACCATGCCGGTCGGCGGACGCAGGCCCGCCGTCACCGCCGCACACCCGGCGATCGCGGTCGTCGCGACGGAGCCGCGCGCCCCGACGAGCCAGACTCCGGTGCGCGTTGTGGTCGATTCGCTGCTGGTCGTCGTCACGGGCTGCCTCCTGCCGCCGATGTGCGGGTGTGCTGTGCGCTGCGCTCACGCGGTGCGGTGTGCCGGTGCGGTGTGCTGACGCGTGCTCCGCCGGTGCGGTGTGCGGGCCCGAGGCGGTGGGCGGGGGGTACGGCGCCTCCCCGCCCACCCCCGGCGCGTGGGCGCCGGCGGTCAGGGGCCGGACGTCAGGCGGTCCTGGCGGCCGGCGACCCGGTCCGGGCCATGGCGGTGCTGGTACTGGTACGCCTACTGGTACGTGTACGGGTGCGCGACGCCGCCCGGCGGTGCGGGCCGGGCCGCCCGCCCGCGGCAGCGGAGAGGAGACCTGCCCGCGCGATAGGGGGTGTTCCGGCTGTGGGACGTCCTCTGTGCACGAAAGTCCTCCGGAGAGTGGGCTGTTCGTACGCTTCCGGTACGCGCCCGGCACCGGTGGTGAAACGTGGCCGCGGTGTGTACGCCACACCGGGCCGCTGTCCTGTGCGTCCTCTGTGGACGGTAGCCGGGTTCGTCCCGGACCGAAAGACCTTGCGCATGGATACGCTCATCTTTTCCCAGCGCCAGGACAAAGCAGTGTGCGGGCAGGCCGGACCGCCCGGCGGCACACCTCCGCCACCGGGCAGGCCCGGCCGTCAGAGCGCTCGGCCCGGCTGCTCAGGCACCGCCGCCGAACGCCGCGTCGAACGACGCGCTCGGCGGGTCGAAGTCGAACCGCTTGAGGTCGCGCAGCGCCTCCGGCGCCCCCGCCAGCCGGTCCATGCCCGCGTCCTCCCACTCGACCGACACGGGGCCTTCGTAGCCGATGGAGCGGAGCATCCGGAAGACGTCCTCCCAGGGCACGTCGCCGTGGCCGGCGGAGACGAAGTCCCAGCCGCGGCGCGGATCGCCCCACGGCAGGTGGGAGCCCAGGCGTCCGTTGCGGCCGTCGAGCCGCTTGCGGGCCTCCTTGCAGTCGACGTGGTAGATCCGGTCGCGGAAGTCGTAGAGGAACCCGACCGGGTCCAGGTCCTGCCACACGAAGTGGCTCGGGTCGAAGTTGAGCCCGAACGCCGGGCGGTGGTCCACCGCTTCGAGCGCACGGTGCGTGGTCCAGTAGTCGTAGGCGATCTCACCGGGGTGCACCTCGTGGGCGAACCGGACGCCCTCCGCGTCGAACACGTCGAGGATCGGGTTCCACCGTGCGGCGAAGTCGTCGTACCCCCGCTCGATCATCCGGGGCGGCACGGGCGGGAACATCGCGACCAGGTGCCAGATCGGCGAGCCGGTGAAGCCGATGACGGTGTCCACGCCGAAGGCCGCGGCGGCCCGCGCGGTGTTCTCGATCTCGGCGGCGGCGCGCCGCCGTACGCCCTCGGGGTCGCCGTCGCCCCAGACGCGGCCGGGCAGGATGTCCTGGTGGCGCTCGTCGATGATGGCGTCGCAGACCGCCTGTCCGACCAGGTGGTTGGAGATCGCCCAGCACTTCAGGCCGTACTTCTCCAGCAGTTGGTGCCTCCCGGCCAGGTAACCGGGGTCGGCGAGTGCCTTGTCGACCTCGAAGTGGTCGCCCCAGCAGGCGAGTTCGAGCCCGTCATAGCCGAAGTCGCGGGCGAGGCCGCACACCTCCTCCAGCGGCAGGTCGGCCCACTGGCCGGTGAACAGGGTGAACGGACGTGACATGCGGCTCTCTCCTAAGTTTGGGCGGCGGTCGTGGCGGCCGTTACGGACGCGGGCATCTCGGCGGGCGACGGGGGCGGTACGAGCGTGTAGAGCGCGTTGTTCGCGGCGCTCTCCTCCACCGCCGCGAGCACCCGCTGGACCTGGAGGCCGTCCGCGAACGAGGGGACGGGGTCCGCGCCCCCCGCGACGGCCTCCACCAGGTCGCGCACCTGGTGGACGAAGGTGTGCTCGTAGCCGAGGACGTGCCCGGGCGGCCACCACGCCGCCAGGTAGGGGTGTTCCGGCTCGGTGACGAGGACGCGGCGGAAGCCCGCGGTCGCGGCCTGTTCCGTGTGGTCGTGGAACGACAGCTCGTTGAGCCGCTCCAGGTCGAACGCCAGTGACCCGGCCGAGCCGTTGATCTCCAGGGTCAGCGCGTTCTTGCGGCCCGCCGCGTACCGGGTGGCCTCGAAGGACGCCAGCGCCCCGGAGGCGAGCCTGCCGGTGAACACGGCGGCGTCGTCCACCGTCACCGGGCCGAGCGCGTCGCCGCCGGCACCCGACAGCCCCGCGGACGCCCCGCTGAGCACCGGCCGCTCCCTGACAAAGGTCTCCGACAGCGCCGAGACCCCCGCGATCGGCTCCCCCGTCAGGTACTGGACCAGGTCGACGATGTGCGCGCCCAGGTCGCCGAGCGCGCCCGAGCCCGCGTCCTCGCGGCGGAGCCGCCAGGTCAGCGGGAAGGCGGGGTCGACCAGCCAGTCCTGGAGGTAGGTGACCCGCACGTGGCGCAGTGTGCCGAGCCTGCCCTGCTCGACCAGGGTCCTGGCGTACGCCACCGCGGGCACCCTGCGGTAGTTGAAGCCGACCATCGCCACCTGGCCGCGCGCCCGGGCCGCCCGAGCCGCCCGGGTCATCTCCTCCGCCTCGGCGACCGAGTTGGCGAGCGGCTTCTCGCACAGGACGTGCTTGCCCGCCTCCAGCGCCGCGATCGCGATCTCGGCGTGGCTGGCCCCCGGGGTGCAGACATCCACCAACTGGACGTCGTCACGGGCGATCAGGGCCCGCCAGTCGGTCTCCGCGGCCTCCCAGCCGAGCCGTGCCGCGGCGTCCCGCACGGCGGTCCCGTCCCGGCCGCACACCGCGGCCATCCGCGGCCGCAGCGGCAGGTCGAACACATGGCCCGCGGTACGCCATCCCTGGGAGTGTGCGGCGCCCATGAACGCGTATCCGACCATGCCGACGCCCAGTGTGGGCGGCGCACCGGCCGCTGCCTCCGGTGCCTGCGTGGGGGTCATAGGGGAGACTCCTCGTCTGTGTCGGTGAGCGGTGGTACAGCACTCCCGGCGGGTATGTCCCACCAGCCTGTGCGGGTCAGTTGAAGCCCGTCGGCAGGTACTGGTCGATGTTGGCGCTGTCCACGACGGCCGAGAACACCGCGATCTGCGTGGGGATCTCGGACTCCGAGATCCCGCTGACGCCCTTGGCCTGGCCGAGCGCCCGCGCCAGGTCGATGGCGGAGGCCGCCATGCTGGGCGGGTACAGGACCGTCGCCTTCAGTACGCTGTCGTCCGCCTTGATGTGGTCCATGGCGGACTTGGCGCCCGCGCCGCCGACCATCAGGAAGCCGTCCCTGCCCGCCTGGTCGACGGCGCGCAGGGCGCCGACCCCCTGGTCGTCGTCGTGGTTCCAGACCGCGTCGAACTGCTTCTGCGCCTGGAGGAGCTGGGCCATCTTCGCCTGGCCCGACTCGACGGTGAAGTCGGCGGCCTGGCGGGCCACCTTCCTGATGTTGGGGTACGTCCTGAGCGCGTCGTCGAACCCCTTGGTGCGCTGCCGGGTCAGTTCGAGGTTGTCGATGCCGGCCAGCTCGACGACCTTGGCGTCCGGCCTGCCCTTCAGCTTCCCGCCGATGTAGTGGCCGGCGTTGAGGCCCATGCCGTAGTTGTCGCCGCCGATCCAGCACCGGTACGCCTGCGGGGTGTCGAAGACGCGGTCCAGGTTGATCACGGGGATGCCCGCGCGCATCGCCTTCAGGCCCGCCTGGGTGAGCGCCTTGCCGTCGCCGGGCAGGACCACCAGGACGTCGACCTTCTTGTTGATCAGTGTGTCGATCTGCCCGATCTGCACGGCGGTGTCGTTGGAGCCCTCCGTCGGTACGAACGTCACGTCCGCGTACGACTCGGCGCGCTGCTTGGCCCGCACGTTGATGGCGTTGAGCCAGCCGTGGTCGGCCTGCGGCCCGGCGAACCCGATGGTGACGTGCTTGCCTGGCTTGCCGTCGGCGGCCGGCCGCTCGGCGGTCTCCTGGGCCTTCGCCTCGGGCTCGTTGCTGGTGCACGCGGTCAGGAGGGCACCCGCGCCGATCGCTGCGGTGCCGAACAGCAGTCCTCTGCGGCTCGTCTCAGGCATGGAGTCAATGGCCTTTCGCGTAGGGGAACGGCGGGTGTGGCGGGAATGGGGATGTGGGGCCCGGTTGAACGGTGCAGCACGGCACGGTGCGGTGCGGGAGGCCAGGGGCGGCCTCACGCCTCGCCCGGGCGGGCGCTCCGGCGCTGGACCAGTACGGCGGCGACGATGATCACGCCCTTCGCGATCTGCTGCACGTCCGTCTGGAGGTTGTTCAGGGCGAAGATGTTGGTGATGGTGGTGAACACCAGCACACCGAGCACGGAGCCGACGATGGTGCCGCGCCCGCCGCTGAGCAGGGTGCCGCCGATGATGGCCGCGGCGATCGAGTCGAGTTCGTACAGGTTGCCGTTGGTGTTCTGGCCCGAGCCGGAGAGCACCACCAGCAGGAACGCGGCGATGCCGCAGCACAGCCCGGACAGCAGGTACAGGCAGAGCCGCTGTCTGCGCACGTCGATGCCGGCCAGGCGTGCGGCCTCGGGGTTGCCGCCCACCGCGACGGTGCGGCGCCCGAAGGTGGTCCTGTTCAGGGCGAGCCAGCCCGCGACCACGACGCCCGCGAAGACCAGGACGAGCGGCGGGACTCCGAGGACGTACGCGTCGCGCGAGCCGAGGTCCAGTACGGACTGGACGGTGACCACCTGGGTCCTGCCGTCGGTGAGCTGAAGCGCGAGCCCGCGGGCCGAGGCGAGCATCGCCAGGGTGGCGATGAACGGCACCATCCGCCCGTACGCGATGAGCACACCGTTGACGAGGCCGCAGCCGAGTCCGACGACGACGGCGGTGAAGGCGATCCCGGCGAAGCCGTAGCTCTGGGTGGCGACGGTGGTGGCCCAGACGGAGGAGAGCGCGACGATCGCACCGACGGACAGGTCGATGCCGCCGCTGGTGATGACGAAGGTCGCGCCGACCGTCACCACACCGATCACCGAGGCCTGGGTGAGCACGAGTTGGAGGTTGCTGACGGCGAGGAACTCGTCCGGCTTCGTGATGCCGCCGACCAGGACGAGCGCGGCGAGCACACCGAGCAGGGACAGGCCCCGCGCGTCGAGGCGGAGTCCGAGCGCGCGCGGCCCGCCCTTGCCGCCGCCCCGTCCCGGCGGCCGTCCCGCGGCGTCCGTCCGCTTGGCGCGCGGTTGTGTACCGTGCGGTTCCGTGGCGGGTACGGCCCCGCCCTGCTGTGCCTCGGAGGCAGGCTGTGTCATGGCGTCGGGCTCCCTTCCATCACAAGGTCGAGTACGCGGTGTTCGTCCAGCTCCCCGGCCGGCGCCCGGTGGACGACGCGGCCCTCGCGGAGCACCAGCACGCGGTCCGCGAGGCCGAGCACTTCCGGCACCTCGCTGGAGACGAGCAGGACGGCGAGGCCGTCGTCGGCCAGCCGGCGGATCACGGCGTAGAGCTCGGCGCGCGCGCCGACGTCCACGCCCCTGGTGGGTTCGTCCAGCAGCAGCACACGGCAGCCGCGCAGCAGCCAGCGGGCGAGGACCGCCTTCTGCTGGTTGCCGCCGGAGAGGGTGCGCACGGCCGCGTCGGGGTTGTCGGGGCGCAGCGAGAGTTCCCTGGTGGCCGCGTGCGCCGCGGTGCGCTCGGCGGTCCGGTCCAGCCAGCCGCCGCGCGAGAAGCGGGAGAGCGTGGACACCGACACGTTGCTCGTGACGGTGTCGAGCATCAGCAGGCCCTGCGCCTTGCGTTCCTCGGGGGCGAGGCCGAGTCCCGCGCGCACGGCGGAGCGCACACTGCCGGGGCGCAGCGCCTTACCGTCGACGGTGACGCGGCCCGTGGTGGGTCTGCGCGCCCCGTAGACCGTCTCCAGGATCTCGGAGCGCCCGGAGCCCACGAGCCCGGCGAGCCCGACGATCTCTCCCGGCCGCACCTCCAGGTCGAAGGGGGCGAACTCGCCCTGCCTGCTGAGCCCTTCGACGCGCAGCACCGGTTCGGCCTCGGCGGGTGGCGGGGTGGTCCGCCGGAGGAAGGCGTTCTCCACGGCCCGCCCGGTCATCAGGGTGACGACCTCGGCGGTGGGGGTCCGTGCGGCGGGCAGCCCTACCGCGACGGTCCTGCCGTCCTTGAGCACGGTGACCCGGTCGCCGATGCGCCGGATCTCCTCCAGGCGGTGGGAGATGTACACCACGGCCACGCTGTCCGCGACGAGCGTCGCCACGATCCGGAAGAGGTTGGCGACCTCGTCGGGGTCGAGCGCGGCAGACGGCTCGTCCATGATGATCAGCCGGACGTCGTGGGACAGGGCACGGGCCATGGAGACGATCTGGCGCTGGGCCGCCGACAGGTCGCCGACGGGCCGGCCGGGCGGGATCTCCGGGTGGCCGAGGCGCCGGAGCAGGGCGGCGGCCCGGCTCCGGGCGTGCCGGCCGCGCACGACGAAGCCCGCGGCGGTGGGTTCATGGCCGAGGAAGATGTTCTCGGCCACCGACAGGCCCTCGACCAGGTCGAGTTCCTGGTAGATGGTCGCGATGCCCAGGCGCATGGCCGCGGTCGGCGATCCCACGGTGACCTGCTCGCCGCACCAGGTGATGACGCCGTCGTCGGGCTGGTGGGCACCGGCGAGGACCTTGATCAGGGTCGACTTCCCCGCTCCGTTCTGCCCGAGGAGGCAGTGGACCTCGCCCGCCTGGACGGACAGGTCGACGCCGTCCAGGGCGCGCACGCCGGGGAAGGTCTTGGTGATGCCGGACATGGTGAGCAGAGCTGTGTCGGGTGGCGCTGGCGCCATGGCGAATCCCCTCGGCAGGTGCGGCCGTGTGGTGGCGCGGGTGCGCGCCGGGCGGCGCGGGCCGCGGTGCGGTGGCACGTACGGTGGTGTGCACTCATGCGGTGGTGCGGTGGCACGTGGGACGCTGCGGTCGTGCGGTGGTGCGCTCGTACGGTGGTGCGCTGGTGCGTGATGCGCTCGTTCGCTCGTACTGTCGGACGCCTACGGTGCGGGCCTGCGTTCGCCCGCCGTACGGACGGTGCCGTGGTGCGCGGTGCTGGTGCGGTGGGCCGCGTCGCGGTGGGGACGAGCGGCTGGGCGGCCCGGTGGCGGTGGCGTGGCGGTGGGGCGGTGGCGTACGTGTGGTGCGCCGCCCGGTGGTACGCCGGTGCTCCGGAGCGCGATGCGCGCCGGTGCTCCGTTACGCCGGTGGTCCGGGCGACCGGGAGAGCGGCCGCCCGGTCACGCCGGCGAGAACAGGTGGTCGCTGATCAGCCGGGCCGCGCCGGTGACTCCGGCGTTCTGGCCCAACTCCCCCAGGACGATGGGGAGGTTGCCGGTGGCCAGGGGAAGTGACTGGCGGTAGACCTGGGTGCGGACCGAGGCGAGCAGGGTGTGCCCGAGGCCGGTCACACCACCTCCGATCACCACGAGCCCCGGGTTGAAGAAGCTGACGAGCCCCGCGATGACCTGGCCGACGCGGTTGCCGCCCTCGCGGATCAGGTCGAGCGCGGTCGCGTCGCCCGCCGCCGCGGCGGCCGCCACGTCGACGGCGGTCAGTGTGCCCGCGGCGGCGAGGCGGGTGGCGAGTTCGGGCGAGGCTCCGGTCCTGGCCGCCTCCTCGGCGTCGCGCGCGAGCGCCGCGCCGCTGAAGTGGGCTTCGAGACAGCCCTTGTTGCCGCAGGCGCAGGCCCGGCCGTCGGGCTCCACCTGGATGTGGCCGATGTCGCCCGCGCTGCCCGTCGTACCGCGGTAGACCTCGCCGCCGACGACGATCCCGCAGCCGATACCCGTACCGATCTTGACGCAGAGGAAGTCGGCCACGGAGCGCGCCACGCCCGCGTGCTGCTCCCCCATCGCCATCAGGTTCACATCGTTGTCGACCATGACGGGACAGCCGAGTTCCTGGCTGAGCGCCTCGCGGACGGGGAAGCCGTCCCAGCCCGGCATGATCGGCGGCGCGACCGGGACGCCCTCGGGGTAGCGCACGGGGCCCGGCACGCCGATGCCGGCACCGTCGAACCCGTCGGCGAGGCCCGAGGCCCTGAGCTTCGCCGCCATCGCGAGCACCTGCTCGAAGACGGCGACGGGCCCCTCCCTGACGTCCATCGGGTGGTTGAGGTGGCCGAGCACCTCGAGCTCGGCGTTCGTGACGGCCACGTCCACGGATGTGGCGCCGATGTCCACACCGAGGAAGCGGAGGCCGGGAGTGAGCCTGATGTTGTGCGAACGCCGTCCGCCGCGGGAGGCGGCAAGGCCGTCGGCGACCACCAGTCCGGTCTCCAGCAGCCGGTCGACCTCGACCGCGAGCTTGGAGCGCGACAGGTCGATCTGGTCGCCCAGCTGTGCGCGCGAGTTGGGCCCACCGTCGCGCAACAGCCTGAGCAGTCGCGCCTGATGGGCGTTCGCGGGTCGTGCGGTCATACGTCTCACGCGCCCCTCCCCGCCATGTCGGCTGTCTTACCCGTCGGTGCCCCGTGCCTCTGCTGCTTTCGAGTGGAACGTAGCAGCGGTTGCGCGCAGGGGGAAGAAGTTGAGAGTAAATCAGCGGCAACTTTCCCCACACTGAAGACAAAGCGTCGGGCGGCGGTTACCTGGAACTTGCCGATCCGGCCCCGGAGCGCGGAGGACGGACGGCCCGCGGGCGGCGTCAGTCGTGCTCGCGGTGGTGGTAGGTCGACCGGGTGTGCTCGGTGTGGGCGCGCATCACGGTGACGGCCCTGGCCTCGTCGTGGGCCGCGATCGCGCTGATCAGCTCGCGGTGCTCGATCCACGACTGCCGCCCGCGCTGGCGGGCCACGGGCGTGTAGTACCAGCGGACCCTGCGGTCCACCTGGCCGGCCAGCTCCGCCAGGACGACGTTGCTCGCCATCGCCATCACCCGCGCGTGGAAGGCGGCGTTGGTCGCGACGGCCAGATCGACGTCGTCGTCGTCCACCGCCCGCTCTCCCTGCCCGCACAGCGCCTCCAGGTCCGCGATGCCCTCGGCGTCGGAGGCGGCGGCGGCGAGCCGCGCGGCCTCCGCCTCCAGCAGTGTGCGTACGGAGAGCAGCTGGTCGGCCTCCGACTCGGTCGGCTCGTGGACGAACGCGCCCTGCGCGGGGCGCAGGTCGACCCAGCCCTCGGTGTTCAGCCGCTGGAGCGCCTCGCGGACCGGCTGCCGCGACACCCCGAGATGGCCTGCCAGTTCACTCTCGACGAGGTGCTGGCCCGGCGTCAGGGCACGGGTGATGATCAGTTCGAGGAGCGCCTCGTAGACCCGCTCGCGCAGCGGCCCCGGGCGCTCCAGCTTCGGTACCGTGCCGTGCGGCAGTCCTGCGGACAACATGGGATCTCCCTCTCCGGCCGACCGCGACAGATTGGCTATCGTCTACAGTCTACTGACAAGTGAGGGCGCCAAGGCCACCAAGCCGAGAGGTCAGGGGCAGCGGATCACCTGGCCCGCGTAGGAGAGGTTCCCGCCGAAGCCGAACAGCAGGGCAGGCGCGCCCGAGGCGACCTCCCCCTTGGCGACGAGCTTGGACAGCGCCATGGGGATCGAGGCGGCCGACGTGTTGCCCGACTCCACGACGTCGCGCGCGATCACCGCGTTGACGGCGCCGATCTTCCGGGCCACCGGCTCGATGATCCGCAGATTCGCCTGGTGCAGCACGACCGCGCCGAGCTCCTCGGGCAGGACGCCTGCGCGCTCGCACACCCTGCGCGCGACGGGCGGCAGTTCGGTGACGGCCCAGCGGTAGACGGACTGCCCGTCCTGGGCGAACCGGGACGGCACGCCCTCGATCCGTACGACGGTGCTCATCTCCGGCACGGACCCCCACAGCACGGGGCCGATGCCGGGGCTCTCGCCCGGCCCCACGGCCTCGACCACGGCCGCGCCCGCGCCGTCGCCCATCAGGACGCAGGTGGAGCGGTCGGTCCAGTCCGCGATGGCCGTCATCTCGTCGGCACCGATGACCAGGGCGCGGGAGGCCGCCCCCGCCCGTACGGTGTGGTCGGCCATGGCGAGCGCGTGCGTGAAGCCCGCGCAGACGACGTTGATGTCCAGCACGGCGGGCGACGCCATGGAGAGCCGGGCCGCCACCCGGGCCGCCATGTTCGGCGAGCGGTCGACGGCGGTGGAGGTGGCGACGAGGACGAGGTCGATGTCCGCGGGGACGAGGCCGGCCGCCGCCAGCGCCTTGGCGCCCGCGTGCGCGGCCAGCTCGTCCACGGGTTCGTCGGGCCCCGCGACCGACCGGGTCTTGATGCCGACCCGACTGGTGATCCACTCGTCGCTGGTGTCGACCATGCCCGCGAGATCGTCGTTGGTGAGCACCTTGGCGGGCTGATAGTGCCCGAGCGCGGTGATACGCGTACCTGTCACGCGGGACCCCCTTAGCTGTCGAGGCTGGATCTTCCAGTCTCGTCAGCGACTCACCAGTACGAAGACAGGTGAATCGACAGGATTCCTCCCCGCCGCTTGGAGGGACCGCATCATCCTTGGCCCAACCCCTTGACGCGACAAGGTCAACCGGTGAACAGCTGTTTGGCTTTGAGCACGAGTTCGTACACTCCGTAGGCGAACGGAGCCCCGACCCAGACCCAGGCGAGGGCGATCAGTCCGCCGCGCCTCGGTCCCGCCTCAGACTCCGGGTTCCGCGCCGGCATGGCCATCGGATGTCTCCTTCCGTGTCGCGATGTGGTGGCGCGGATTCACCGGCCGGACGAACTCGTTGGCGATCAGCCCGACGGCGAGCAGGCAGATCATGATGACGAAGGAGACGCCGTACAGCTGCGCTCCCGACTTCCCGGCGTCCGACTGGGCGTCCGCGACCCGGTTGACGATGAGCGGCCCGAGGACGCCGGCGACGGACCACGCGGTCAGCAGCCTGCCGTGGATGGCGCCGACCTGGTACGTGCCGAAGAGGTCCTTCAGGTACGCCGGGAGGGTCGCGAACCCGCCCCCGTAGAACGACAGGATCACCATCGCGCAGATGACGAACAGCGGCTTGGCGGCGTCACCGGCCAGGAAGATCAACAGGTACATGATGATGCCGACCGCCAGGTACACCCGGTAGATGTTCTTCCTGCCGATCAGGTCGGACAGCGACGACCAGCCGATCCTGCCCGCCATGTTGGCGGCGGAGAGCAGGGCGACGAATCCGGCGGCTGCCGAGGCGGACACGGCGGCCGAGGTGTTCGCGAAGAAGTCGGTGATCATCGGAGCGGCGCGCTCCAGGATGCCGATGCCCGCGGTGACGTTCATGCACAGGACGATCCAGAGGCACCAGAACTGCGGGGTCTTCAGCGCCGACTTCGCCGACACCTGCACGGCCCCGATCAGCATGACGGCGCCCGGTTCCGCGCCCGGCACGGTCGGCGCGTCCGGCTTCGGCCGGGGCACCCGGATCAGGAACACGCCGAGCGACATGAACAGCGCGTAGACCAGGCCGTGTACGAGGAAGGCCAGCGCGATGCCGTCGCTGTCGGCGCCGAAGTGGTCGAGCATCGCCTGCGACCAGGGCGACGCGATGAGCGCGCCGCCGCCGAAGCCCATGATCGCGATACCGGTCGCGGTACCCGGCCGGTCGGGGAACCACTTGATGAGCGTCGACACGGGCGAGATGTAGCCGATGCCGAGGCCGACCCCGCCGACGAACCCGTAGCCGAGGACGATCAGCCAGAACTGCCGCGTCTCCGCACCCAGCGCGGACAGCAGGAACCCGGAGGAGAAACAGATCAGCGCGACGGTCATCGCCCAGCGCGGGCCTCTGCGTTCCACCAGGGTGCCGCCGAAGGCGGCGGAGAGGCCGAGCATCACGATGCCGAGCTGGAACGGGAGCGCGCTCTGCGTTCCCGAGAGGCCGAGCGCGGATTCGAGTGGCGGCTTGAACACGCTCCAGGAGTAGGCCTGGCCGATGGAGAGGTGGACTGCCAGCGCCGCGGGCGGCACCAGCCATCGGCTCCAGCCGGCCGGTGCGATTGGGGGTGTCATGGCAGCGAACTCTAAGAAGCGGAACGGCTCTTGGGAAGAACTGTGTCACGGCGTGTTCATGACGTTCCGGGAGCTTGACGGGGTCGTTACCGCGGTGGCCGGGACGGCCGGGCCCGCACGGGCGGAGCCCGCGGAAGCGTCACGGCGGCATGACGGCGGACCGGCGCGCACGCCGGTCAACAGCTCGCAAACAAAAGGGAACGGGAGGGCCCGGGCTGCGCCGGAAGGCTTGTCGGCACAGAACCCATACTGTAGACAGTATATCGTCGACATGGAAGTCGGCATGGACTCGGAGTGTGACGCTTCTCTCGGTCTCCCTCAAACCGAATGGAGAGCCCCACGTGAAAGTCGCCATTGTGGGCGCCGGAGCCATCGGCGCCTACGTCGGAGCCGCGCTCGACAGAGCGGGCGCCGACGTCCATCTGATCGCCCGTGGACCGCACCTCGCGGCCATGAGGCAGCACGGAGTCCGCGTGCTCAGTCCGCGCGGGGACTTCA
Organism: Streptomyces sp. 8L; assembly: GCF_020176795.1. Lineage (GTDB taxonomy): Bacteria > Actinomycetota > Actinomycetes > Streptomycetales > Streptomycetaceae > Streptomyces. The sequence continues at coordinate 10,872 of NZ_JAIUKE010000055.1, read as the reverse complement.
CCGCGCACGTCCACGCCACCGACCGGCCCGCCGATGTGGGCCCCGCCGACTATGTGTTCCTCGGCCTGAAGGCGAACTCCTACGCGGCGTGCGGGCCGTTGGTGGAGCCGCTGTTCAAGGACTCGACGGCGGTGGTCGCGGCGCAGAACGGCATCCCCTGGTGGTACTTCCACGGCCACGGGGGGCCACAGGACGGCCTGCGGATCGAGAGCGTCGACCCCGGCGGCTCGGTCAGCGCCGTACTGCCGCAGGAACGCGCCGTCGGGTGCGTCGTCTACGCGGCGACGGAGCTCGCGGCGCCCGGTGTGGTCCGGCATCTGGAAGGAACGAGGTTCTCGATCGGCGAGCCGGACCGTACGGTCTCGCGCCGCTGTCTCGACTTCAGCGAGGCCATGCGGGCGGGCGGGCTCAAGTGCCCGGTCGAGCCCGAGCTGCGCGACGACATCTGGATCAAGCTCCTCGGCAACATCTCCTTCAACCCGATCAGCGCCCTGACCCGGGCGACCATGCGGGAGATGTGCCTGCACCGCTCCACCCGGGGCGTCATCGAACTCATGATGGCCGAGACCCTGGCGGTCGCCCGGTCCCTGGGCTGCCGCCCCGCGATCTCCATCGAACGGCGGCTCGCGGGCGCGGAACGCGTCGGGGACCACCGCACCTCCACGCTCCAGGACCTGGAGAAGGGCAAGCCGCTCGAACTGGACGTGCTGCTGGCCGCCGTGGTGGAACTCGCCGGCCTGACCGGCGTACCGGTGCCGACCCTGTGCACGGTCGCCGCCATCTCCGATCTGCTCGCCCGCGGTACGGCGCTCGCCGCCGCCTGACCCGGCGGTCACACCGCCGATGGCCGACGGCCGCCACCGTGCACGAGCAAGCCGTCACAAATCCCGGTCCACAGGCTTCCGTTGGGACTCCACCCAGCGAATACTGTATGCAATGGGGCGGACCGCCGGCCATCGCCCGGGGGAGGCGCGCGACGCGCGCCGCCTCCCCCGGGAGCCCGCGCCGAGGCGGCTGTCGTCCGGCGCGGACGGCGGCCGGGCGCGCCTACTGTGGACAGCAGGACAGCACGAACGAGGCGGTGACCGGACGGTCCCCGCGCCAGGAGCCGGTCCTGTCTCGACGGATACGCGGATACGCGGATACGCGAATACACGGATACGCGGGCAGGCGGGTACGGCAGCGCCGGCGGAAGTCTGGCGGCGCGGAAGAGATACGAGTAGGACTGATCACATGGGACGGGTCACCGAACGACGGCGGACGATACGCATCCGGGACGGCGCGGTCAGCGCCCGCCCCGACACCCTGGTGTCGGAGGAACCGCTGGAGATCCGCCTGAACGGCAAGGCCCTCGCCATCACCATGCGCACGCCGGGCGACGACTTCGCGCTGGCCGCGGGCTTCCTCGTCAGCGAGGGGGTGCTGGCCTCGGCGGCGGACGTGCAGTCGATCGTGTACTGCGCGGGCGCCAGGGACGACGGGCAGAACACGTACAACGTGGTCGACGTGCGGCTCGCCCCCGGGGTCCCGGTCCCGGACATCACGCTGGAGCGGAACGTCTACACGACGTCGTCCTGCGGGCTGTGCGGCAAGGCCAGCCTGGACGCCGTGCGTACGACGGCCCGGTTCAAGATCGCCGATACGCCCCCGGTCCTGGTCGAGCCCGCTCTGCTCGCGGCTCTCCCCGACCGGTTGCGCGCGGCGCAGCGGGTCTTCGACAGGACCGGGGGTCTGCACGCGGCGGCGCTGTTCTCCGAGTCGGGCGAACTCCTGGACGTACGGGAGGACGTCGGCCGCCACAACGCGGTGGACAAGCTCGTGGGGCGGGCCCTGCGCGAGGACCTGCTGCCGCTGTCGCGGGCGATCCTGCTGGTGTCGGGGCGCGCGTCCTTCGAACTGGCGCAGAAGGCCGTCATGGCGGGCATCCCGGTGCTCGCGGCGGTCTCGGCGCCGTCGTCCCTCGCCGTCGACCTGGCGGCCGAGACGGGGCTGACGCTGGTGGGATTCCTGCGCGGCCCCTCCATGAACGTGTACGCGGGCGATGAACGGATCGCCCTCCACACCGGGGTGTGACGCGCCTCGCGTCACGGGATGAGGCCCGGCCGGCGGGGAGCGCCCCCTGCGCCGGCCGGGCCGGTCCGTTCCCGGGCCCCACTTCGCGGTCCGGCCGTCGACCACCGGCGTCGACCACCGGACCACCGGTTTTCCTCGGCCCGGGACATCCGGGCGCCGGGCTGCCCGGGTCCGGACGCGAAGCCCCCGAGTCAGGCCCCGGTCAGGCGCCCTCGACGGCGTCCTTGATGCGGTGGGCGAACGCGTCGCCGTCCTTGCGGGCGGCGTTCAGGGCGAAGCCGGCGAGGAGCTTGCCCACGCCGTGCCCCTCCATGTTGTTGAAGACGCGCAGGTGCGTCGTACCGTCGTCCGCGGCCTCCAGGTCGTAGCCGCCCTCGGGGACCGTGACCATGTTCTTGGAGGTCTCCGTCCAGCGGATACGGCGCGGCGGGTCGAACTCGCTGATGCGGAAGACGCGGTGGGTGGTCATCCCGGCGTCCTTGACGGTGCTCGCGTAGACCGTGCCGACCTCGGTGGCGCCGGGCGTCGTCCGCTGCATCTCCATGACGCGGGGACTGAACTTCGGATCGTTCTCGCCGTCGGCGAGGAAGGCGAAGACCTCCTCGACCGGGCGGTCGATGTCGACGGTGGCCTCGAACTGTCCGGCCATCTCGTTCCTCCCGTGCTGGTCCGCCCCGAGGCTGTCGCACCGCCCATCGTTCCAGAGCTCCCGCCCGCCCGCAGCGCGGGCACGGGACGCCTCCGCGCAGGGACGGCGCGGCGTCGCCGCCAGGCCCTACGGCCGGCCTGCGGTCCTCGACGGTTCGGCCGCGGCCTCCCGCGCGGGCGGCGATCCGCCGACCACGCGCGTGTGCTGCTCGCTCTCCCGCGCCTCGGGGTCCCGGGAGCGGCGCTTCGCGATCACGGCGCAGACCATCAGCTGCATCTGGTGGAACAGCATCAGCGGCAGCACGGCGAGGCTCGCCTGCGGCCCGAACAGGACGCTCGCCATCGGCAGTCCCGAGGTCAGGCTCTTCTTCGACCCGGCGAACTGGATCGCGATCCTGTCGTCCCTGGCGAACCCCAGCCGGCGCGCACCCTGCCAGGTCAGCATGAGCATCACGGCGAGCAGGACCGCCTCGACGGCCATCAGCTCCAGCAGCCGCACCACGGTCACCTGGTGCCAGATGCCCGCGACCATGCCTTCGCTGAAGGCCGTGTAGACGACCAGCAGGATCGATCCCCGGTCGACGAACTTGAGGACCGTCTTGTGCCGCGCCATGAACCCGCCGATCCAGCGGCGCAGCAGCTGGCCCGCGACGAACGGCGCGAGCAGCTGGAGCAGGATCTGGACCAGCGAGTCCGCCGAGAAGCCGACAGAGCCGCCGCCGAGCAGCCCGGCGGCCAGCAGCGGCGTGATGACGATGCCCGCGAGGCTGGAGAACGACCCGGCGACGATCGCGGCGGGGACGTTGCCCCGGGCGATGGACGTGAACGCGATGGACGACTGGATGGTCGACGGTACGAGGCACAGGAACAGCAGGCCGTTGTAGAGCTGCGGCGTCAGCAGGAACGGTACGAGGCTCCTGGCGGCCAGGCCGAGCAGCGGGAACGCGACGAACGTGCAGACCAGCACGGTCAGGTGCAGCCGCCAGTTCCGGAAGCCGTCGAGCGCCTCCCGGGTCGAAAGGCGCGCGCCGTAGAGGAAGAACAGCAGCGCCACCGCTCCCGTGGAGAAGCCGCTCGCGACATGGGCGGCACCGCCGGAGGCCGGGAGGAGCGCCGCCAGGCCCACCGTCCCGAGGAGCGCCAGGATGTACGGGTCGATCGGCAGCCAGGAGGGCATCTTCAGCGTGCGGCGGTTCATGTGCTCCACTCTCGGTACAGGTCGTGCCTCCCCATGATCGGCCCGGGGCGCATGATCGGGAATCCGGTGTACGGCTCTGACTGTCATCACGGATCACGATGACCGGCCGGAGACCCGTCTAACCTGGTCTTTGTGTACGACCCCGCTCAGCTGCGCACGTTCCTGGCCGTGGCCCAGACGCTCAGTTTCACCCAGGCGGCCCGCCGGCTGGGCCTGCGGCAGTCCACGGTGAGCCAGCATGTGCGGCGGCTCGAGGAGGCGACGGGCCGCCCGCTGTTCACGCGCGACACGCACAGCGTGGAGCTGACGGAGGACGGCGAGGCGATGCTCGGCTTCGCCGGGACGATCCTCGCGGCGCACGAGCGGGCCTCGGCCTTCTTCACGGGGACCAGGCTGCGCGGCCGGCTGCGGGTCGGCGTCTCCGAGGACTTCGTCCTGACGCGGCTGCCGGAGATCCTGGAGGCCTTCCGCGCCGAGAACCCGGAGGTGGACCTGGAGCTGACCGTCGAGCTGTCCGGAATCCTGCACGAGCGGCTGGCCGCGGGACGCCTCGATCTGGTGCTGGCCAAGCGGCGCACCGGCGCGGCGCAGGGCGAACTGGTCTGGCGCTCGACGCTGACCTGGATCGGCGCGCCCCGGCTGCGGATCGACCCGGACCGCCCCGTACCGCTGATCCTCTTCCCGCCGCCCGGCATCACGCGGGCGCGGGCCCTTCAGGCTCTGGAGCGGGCGGGCCGCCCCTGGCGCGTCGCCTGTACGAGCTCCAGCCTGAGCGGGCTGATCGCCGCCGCGCGCGCCGGGCTCGGCGCGATGGCGCACACGCGCGGCCTGATTCCGCCGGGTCTCGTCCCGATCCCTGCCCGGGCCGGGCTGCCCGATCTCGGCGACGTCGACTTCGTACTGCTGCGGCCCCGGGACGCCCGGCCCTCGCCCGCACGCGACGCGGCGGACGCCCTCGCGAAGGCGATCCTGACGGGCGGCGACCGGCTGCACCCGGTGCCGGACGGCGGCTGACCCCCGCCGCCGGGAGCCCGGCGCCGTCCCGGCGCGCCGTGCCGACGCCCCGCCTGGGGCCCGGCTCAGGGGCGGCGGCGACCGCCGTCCTCGTACGTCAGCTGCTTGATGCGGCGCAGCACCGGTGAGACCTCCACGCGCTGGACGCCGTCGAGGCGGCCGACGGATCGGTTCAGGTAGCGGTAGAGCTCGGCGACGCCCCGGCAGATGACGACGGCCGTCAGATTGCTCTCGCCGGTCGTCGCGAACACGGCGGCGACCTCGGGCTGCCGGGCCAGGGCCCGTCCCACCGCGTCCAGGGCCCGGGGCTCGGCGGTCACCCACAGCATGGCGTGGCTGGTGTAGCCGATGGCCTCGGTGGAGAACTCCGCGTCGATGTAGACGCCGCCGGAGCGCAGCAGCTGGTCGAGCCTGCGGCGGGCGGCGGTCTCGGAGAGTCCGGAGTTCCTGGCCAGGTCGGCGACCGGCGCCCGGCCGTCCCGCTCCAGTGTCCGCAGGATGGCCTCGCCCGCCGGGTCGAGCGACGCCCGGTCCAGCGGCTCCGCCGGCTCGCCGCCGTCCGCCGCCCACGCGGGGGTGAGCGCCGCGACGAGAGCGGCGTCCGGCACGGCGTCCTTGCCGAACCAGCCGTTGGGGCCGCCGAAGAACCGGTGCAGCAGCTGGTGCGCCCGGATGTCGGTGATGCTCGGCGTGCGCGGCAGCTTCCCGAGGATCAGCTCCTCGTGCTCCCCCGCGCTGGAGAAGGAGGTCGTGCAGACGATCTCGGTGCCCGCCGACGTGAGCCCGATCCAGCTGGTGTCGGACCGGCGGGCGAGGGCGTGGGCGACGGCGTCGGCCGCGTCGGGCTTGACCCTCAGCCGGAGCATCCACGTGTCCTGGCCGAGGAGCTCCGCGTCCCGCACACCGACGATCCGCAGCTCCATCTCCGCGGTCAGGCGCCGGAAGCGGCGGGCGACCGTCTGGTCGGAGACGCCGAGGACGGTGGCGATCCGGCTGAAGGAGGCGCGGCCGTCGATCTGGAAGGCGTGCAGCAGCTGGAAGTCCAGGTCGTCGAATGTGTGGTGTTCCGCCACTGCCGCGCTCCTGGATGTCGGACATCGGCGCCGGGGTGGCCGAAACCACCGGAAGCCGCTCTTCAGCACCGATCGTAGGGCAACGGAATGGGCCGTTGGCCGATGAGAGTTCGGAGAGAGACATGGGGAAGTGGGGACCGCTGGTGGCGGTCTGCCTCGGCACGTTCATGCTGCTGGTGGACGTGTCGATCGTCGTGGTGGCGCTGCCCGCGATGGCCGGCGGACTGGGGGCGTCGCTGAGCGACCTCCAGTGGGTGATGGACATTTACGCGCTGGTGCTGGCGGCGCTGCTGCTCGCGGCGGGCGCGGCGGCCGACGTCCTGGGCGGGCGGCGCATATACGCGGCGGGCACGACGCTGTTCGCGCTGGCCTCGCTGGGCTGCGGCCTGGCGACGAGCGCGCCCGAACTGATCGCGCTGCGGGCGGTGCAGGGACTTGGCGCGGCGGCGATGTTCGCGACGACGCTGTCCCTGCTGGCCGCCGCCTACCAGGGCAAGGACCGGTCCGTCGCGCTGGGCGTGTGGGGCGCGGTCAACGGTGCGGCCGCCGCGGTCGGCCCCGTGCTCGGCGGGGTGCTGACGCAGGGGCTCGGCTGGCGGTGGATCTTCTTCATCAACCTGCCGGTGAGCGTCGCCGCGGTCTGGCTGACGCTGCGCGTCGTGCGCGAGGCGAGGCGGGACCCCGGCCGGCGGGTGGACTGGGCAGGCACGGCGTGTTTCGCGCTGTTCGCGGGCGCGGTGACGTACGGGGCGGTGCGCGCGGGCGACGACGGGTGGGTGTCGGTGCCGACCGGCGTGACGGGCGCGGTCGCGCTGCTGGCGCTGGTGGCGTTCGTGCTGGTGGAACGGCGGGTCGCGCAGCCGCTGATGGACCTGGCGCTGTTCCGCCGGGCGTCGTTCGTGACGGTGATGGGGACGGCGCTGGTCTTCAGCGCCTCGGCGTTCACGATCCTCGCGTACATCTCGGTGTGGCTCCAGACGCTGCTCGGGATGAGCCCGATCACGGGCGGTCTGGCGCTGCTGCCGCTGGCGGCCGCCTCGTTCCTGGTGTCGGCGGTCTCCGGACGCCTGCTGCACGGGGTGCCCGCCCGGTATCCGGTGGGCATCGGCACGATGCTGGTGGGCGCGGGCGAGTTCGCGCAGGCCGTGCTGGGCGCGGGCTCGTCGTGGCTGACTCTGAGCGCCGGGCTCGTGGTCACGGGTGTCGGGGTGGGCCTGGTGTCGCCCGCGCTGTCGGGGGCGGCGCTCGCGTCGGTGCCCCCGCGCGAGGCGGGCATGGCGGGCGGCGCGCTGAACACCTTCAGGCAGCTCGGGTACGCGCTGGGCATCGCCGTCTTCGGCACGGTCGTGACGTCCGGCATCGCCTCGGCGCTGCACGGGTCGGCGGCGCGTCCGGGAGACGCCGCGAGGGCGCTGCTCGGCGGGGGCGCCGCGTCGCTGCGCGGGGCCGTCCCGCAGCACGCGCTGCGCTCGGCGTTCGCGTCGGGGCTGAACACCGCGATGATGGTCGCGGGGGCCCTCGCGGTGCTCGCGGGTGCGGCGGTGCTGATCTGGGTACGCACACCACGGCACACCGAGGCGACGGCTCCCCGGGAGCGGGAGAAGGCCGCCGCGGCGTCGTAAGCGACGCGTACGGATTCGGTGGAGATTCCCCCGCGCGGTACTTACTCTTCAGTCAGATGTCTGTCCGTGCACTGCCGGAATGGGCGATTTTCGGCCGCTCCCCTGGGGCGGTTTCGCCTGTTCCGGCCGCCCGAAGGGCTCTTTTCGCCCTCTGCGGTGGGGTAGCGTCGCGGCGCTGTGCGGAGCGCGACAAGGAGCAAGTCATTGCGCGAATTCACCGTTCCCCCCCTCGTGGCGGCCGCCTCCTCCGGTGGTCTCGCCGACACCATATTTGATCATGCCCGCGACAACCCGGACCATATCGCGCTCGGCCGCAAGGACGAGGCCGGAATCTGGCACGACATCACCTCCGCGGAGTTCCGCGACGAGGTGGCCGCCGTGGCCAAGGGACTGCTCGCCGACGGCGTCCGCTTCGGGGACCGGGTGGGGATCATGTGCAGGACCCGCTACGAGTGGACCGTCTTCGACTTCGCCGTGTGGACGATCGGCGCCCAGTCGGTGCCCATGTACCCCACGTCCTCCGCCGAGCAGGTGCTGTGGATGCTCTACGACTCGGCGGCGTCCGCCTGTCTGGTGGAGCACGAGGACCACGCGATGACCATCGGCTCGGTCATCGACCGGCTGCCCGAACTCAAGCAGATGTGGCAGCTCGACAAGGGCGCGATGGACCATCTGCGCACGGCGGGCTCCCACCTCGGCGACGACGTCCTGGAGCGGCACCGCGGCGCCGTGACACCGGAGTCCTGCGCGTCCGTCATCTACACCTCGGGCACCACGGGACGCCCCAAGGGGTGCGTCCTGACCCACGGCAACTTCATGTTCGAGACGGACACGATGGTGGAGCGCTACGAGGGCGTCTTCCACTCGAAGCCGGGCGACCAGGCGTCCACGCTGCTGTTCCTGCCGCTCAGCCACGTCTTCGGCCGCATGGTGGAGATAGCCGCGGTGCGCGGCGGGGTGAAGCTCGGCCACCAGCCGGAGCTGCGGGCGAGCGCCCTGCTGCCCGATCTGGCCTCGTTCCGGCCGTCGTTCATCCTCGCGGTGCCCTACATCTTCGAGAAGGTGTACGGGGCGGCACGGCGCAAGGCGGAGCGCGAGGGGAAGTCGGGCCCCTTCGACAAGGCCGTGGACGTGGCCGTGCGGTACGCGGAGGCCGTCGAGGACAAGGCGTTCGGCACGGGCCCCGGGCCGTCCGCGGCGCTGCGCCTTCAGCACCAGTTCTTCGACAAGGCCGTGTACGGGAAGGTGCGCGCGGCGATGGGCGGCCGGGTGCGGCACGCCATGTCCGGCGGCTCCGGGATGGACCGCAGGCTCGGGCTGTTCTTCGCGGGCGCCGGGGTCACCGTCTACGAGGGGTACGGGCTGACGGAGTCCTGCGCCGCGGCCACCGCCAACCCGCCCGAGCGCACCCGGTACGGCACGGTCGGCATCCCCATCCCCGGCATGACGGTGCACATCGCGCACGACGGCGAGGTGTGGCTGAAGGGCCCCAACGTGTTCACCGGATACCTGGACGACCAGAAGAACACGGACGAGACGCTGCACGACGGCTGGCTGGCCACCGGGGACCTCGGCTATCTGGACGACGACGGCTATCTCACCATCACGGGCCGCAAGAAGGAGATCCTGGTCACCTCCGGCGGCAAGAGCGTCTCCCCCGCCGCGCTGGAGGAGCGGGTGCGGGCGCACCCGCTGGTGGGCCAGTGCATCGTGGTCGGCAACGACAGACCGTACGTGGCCGCGCTGGTGACGCTCGACCAGGAGTCCGTCGAGCACTGGCTGTCGGTGCAGGGCAAGCCGGAGCTCGGGCCGAAGGACCTCGTGCGCGACGGGGATCTGGAGACGGAGATCCGGCGGGCCGTGGTGGCCGCCAACACGGCCGTGTCGCAGGCGGAGTCGATCCGCACGTTCCGGATTCTGGCCCACCCCTTCAGCGAGGAGCACGGCATGCTGACGCCCTCGCTCAAGCTGAAGCGGAAGGCCATCGAGGCCGCGTACACGAGAGAGGTCGAGGCGCTGTACCGGTGAGGGGTGCCGCACCGCGGTGATCCGAGGGGTGCCGTATCGCGGTGATCGGTGAGGCGTGCCACATCGCGGTGCGGCCGGGAATTCCCGCGCGGGGGCCGTCGTTCTGCACCGCGGGGCAGGCGCGCCCCGCCCCGCACCCGGGCCGCGCACAGCGACCCGGGGACACATCCGAAGAACCTGACGAACCCGATGAACCCGACGAAGACGAAAAGGATCGACACCGCGTGAGCAGCCAGGTCCCCTCCCTCACACTCAACAACGGCATCGAGATGCCCCAGCTCGGCTTCGGCGTCTGGCAGGTCCCCGACGACGAGGCCACCGCCGCGGTCGGCACCGCCATCGAGGCGGGTTACCGCAGCATCGACACGGCGGCGGTCTACGGCAACGAAGAGGGCACGGGCAAGGGCATCGCGGCTTCCGGCGTCGCCCGTGACGAGCTGTTCGTCACCACGAAGCTGTGGAACGCCGAGCAGGGCCACGACACGACGCTGCGGGCGTTCGACGCCTCCCTGAAGCGGCTCGGCCTCGACTACGTCGACCTCTACCTGATCCACTGGCCGACGCCGGCCAAGGGCCTGTACGTCGACACGTTCAAGGCGTTCGAGAAGATCCTCGCGGACGGCGGCGCCCGCGCCATCGGCGTCTCGAACTTCCTGCCCGAGCACCTGGAGGTGCTGGCGGGCGAGACGTCCGTGGTGCCCGCGGTCAACCAGATCGAGCTGCACCCCCACCTCCAGCAGGCCGAGGCGCGGGCGCTGCACGCGAGCCGCGGCATCGTCACCGAGGCGTGGTCCCCGCTCGGCCAGGGCAAGGGCCTGCTGGAGGTCCCGACCGTGGCCGCGATCGCCCACAAGCACGGCAGGACCCCGGCGCAGGTCGTGCTGCGCTGGCACCTCCAGCTAGGCAACGTCGTCATTCCGAAGTCGGTGACGCCGTCACGCATCCGCGAGAACATCGATGTGTTCGGCTTCGAGCTGGACGACGACGACCTGGCCGCCTTCGCCGCGCTGGACGAGGGCAGGCGCCTGGGCGGCCACCCCGCCGAGGTCAACTGATCCCGGGCCCGGTGCCTCGCGCACCGGGCACCGCACCACACCGTACGGGCCCCCGGCCCCCCCCGCGCCCCCCCCCGGGGCGGGGCCCCCCGGGGGGGGGCGGGGGGGCGGGGGGGGCGGTGTTGTATTTTGGGGAGTTGTGGAGCCAGTTTGAGGCGGAG
>NZ_JAIUKE010000054.1 GCF_020176795.1 Streptomyces sp. 8L | reverse complement strand
CCCGGCCCCCCCGCGCGGGGGGGCCGCCCCCCCCGCCCCCCCCCCCCCCCCCCCCCCCCCGCCCCCCCGGGGGCCCCCCCCGGGGCGCCCGCCCCCGCCGCGGACTCCGCGGCGGGGGCCGGAGCGCCCGGGCAGGGCGACCCCTACTTCCCGCTCTCGGGCAACGGCGGCTACACCGTGCGCCATTACGACCTCGACCTCGGCTACGACCCCGCGACGAGGAACCTCACGGGCGCCGCCTCGCTCACCGCGCACGCCGGGGAGACGCTCGGCCGCTTCGACCTCGACCTGTCCGGACTCACCGTCAGCAGGGTCCGTGTCGACGGGCGGAGCGGGGGCGGGGGCCCGCCGGGGCCCGGGGGGCGGGGGACCCCCCCCCCCCCCCCCCCCGCGGCGGGGGGGGGGCGGGGGGGGGCGCGGGCGGCCCGCGCCCGGGCCAGGAGCTCGTCATCACGCCCCAGCGCCCCCTGCGCAAGGGGGCGGCCTTCCGTGTGGAGGTCGCGTACGCCGGGGTGCCCCAGTACGTAACGGACCCGGACGGCTCCGAGGACGGCTGGATCGCCACGGACGACGGCGCCTTCGTGGCCGGGGAGCCGCAGGGCGCCATGTCGTGGTTCCCGTCCGACAACAACCCGCTGGACAAGGCCTCGTACGCGTTCCGGGTCACCGTGCCCGCCGGGTACACGGCCGTCTGCAACGGTGTGCTGGACTCGGAGCGCACGCGCGCCGGTAAGACCACCTTCCGGTGGCGGCAGGACCAGCCGATGGCGAGCTACCTCGCGACGGCCACGGTCGGGAAGTTCGACGTGCGGCGCTACACCACCCGCTCGGGCCTGCCGGTCTACAACGCCGTCGACCCGCGTGAGGCCGCCGACGCGGCGCCCGCACTCGCGAAGATCCCCGACATCCTCGACTGGGAGACGAAGCTCTTCGGCCCGTACCCGTTCTCCGCCGCCGGGGCGATCGTCGACGACGCACACGACGTCGGCTACGCCCTGGAGACGCAGACCCGGCCGATCTACGACCGGGCCCCCGACGTCAGTACGGTCGTGCACGAGACCGCGCACCAGTGGTTCGGCGACTCCGTCAGCCTGACCAGCTGGAAGGACATCTGGCTCAACGAGGGCTTCGCGACGTACGCGGAGTGGCTCTGGCAGGAGCAGCACGGAGGCGACAGCGCGCAGGCCACCTTCGACCACTACTACGCGCTCGATGCCGGCAACAGCCTCTGGGACTTCCCGTCCGCGGACCCGGGCGACGGCGCCAACATCTTCGCCTCGCCGGTCTACACGCGCGGCGCGATGGCCCTGCAGGAGCTGCGGAACGCCGTCGGCGACCGGGACTTCTTCGCCATCCTCAAGGCGTGGGCGGGCGAGCACCGTTACGGCAACGGCACGACGGCGCAGTTCGTCGCGCTGAGCGAGCGCCTCTCGGGCAAGGATCTCGGGGCGCTCTTCCACACCTGGCTGTACACGGCGGGCAAGCCCGCGACGCCGTAGCACCCGCGTGGCGCCGTCCGCGGTGGGCCCCCGCATCGTCAGGGCATGAGAGGGAGCTTCCGTACGATCCTGTCGACGCGGTTGCGCGGTCCGACGACGCTGACCGCGCAGTAGTCGAGTGCCTCGGCCGCGGTCTCGCCCACCGAGCTCAGGTACTCCGAGTAGACGCGCGTGTGCTGGGCGGCCGCGGGCATGTCGGCGACGAACGTGCCCGCCGAGGAGGCGGCCTTCGCCCGTACGGCGCGCAGTGTGGCGGGGTCGGCGGCGAGCACCGTACAGCCGGCCCAGGGCAGCCCGGGGTGCGCGGCGCCGTCCGCGTCGACGGCGGCGTCGCCGAGGATGCCGCCGACGGCGTCCGAAGTGGCGGCGGCGACACAGACGGCCGCGTTCACCGCGCGCCCCGCCGGGAGGCCTTCGTCGACCACGACGACCCACTTGAGGCGGGCCGCGCGGGTCGGCGCGTCCTGATCGATCTCGTCCCGGGCGAAGCCGACGGCGGCCGGCTCCGTGGTTTCAGCGGACACTGGCGCGACTCCTGCTCGGATGTGAGGCATGACCGCGCCGAGCATACTGATGGTTCCCGTCAAAGCACCCGGTGCCGAACATAGTGCGGCAGAGCGGGGCGTACGGGCTCCCGTGCCGCCGTTCGTACGGTGACCGGCCGCCCTCGCCCGCCGGGATACGGGAGCGGGCGGCAGCGCCGCCGCGGACGTCCGAGGAAGCGGGAACGCCGCGGACGTCCCGTGGCCGGGCTCGCCCGCGCGCCACCAGCGCCGTCAGGCCGCGGCGGCGTCCATGGGCACGCGGACCTTGATCCGCTTGCCGACGGGCTCCCGCCGCACGTCGAAGCCGTCGCACAGCGCCATGACGATCTCCAGGCCGTGCCGGCCGATGCGGCCGGGTTCCGCCGCGCGGGCCACCGGCAGCGTGCCGTCGCTGTCCCACACCGCGATCTCCAGCTGGTCGCCGACCAGTTCGCAGTCCAGGAGACAGGGTCCTGGAGCGTACTTGCAGGCGTTGGTGACCAGTTCACTCACGACCAGCTGCGCCGTGCCGAGCGTCCGGGAGGAGACGGGGACGCCGTGCGCGCTCCCGAGGTCGGCCAGATAGCCGGAGGTGAAGTCCCGGGCCGCGGCGATCGACTCCGGCTCGCCGCCGTACACCGCGCTGGCCCGCGGACACGGTCCCGGGGCACCGCTGCCCCTGATGCCTTCCTGCCCGCTCGCTCCCGCCGTCCGCTCCATGTGCTCTTCTCCCCGTGCCCGCCCCGTTCCCACGACGATCCTGCGCATACCCCCTTCCGCGGGCGCCACGCGTGGACGGGACGCCCGGTTGGCCGGGCGCGACGACGCCCCCTCGCGGACTGCGGCGGTCAGAGGAGGCCGCGGGCCGCGAGGTTGGACATCAGGTCGCGGATTCCGAAGGTCCAGGGCGTGCACCGGTCGCTGGTCCTGACGCGGTTGACCAGGGCTCCGAGCCGGTCGTTCGCGATCCGCACCAGGTCTCCTCCATGGTGGGTGAATCCGTCGCCCGGCGTTCCGCGGTCCTGTGTCGGGGCGAACATGGTGCCCAGGTAGAGCACGGCCCCGTCCGGGTACTGGTGGTGGGCGCCCATCAGCTGGGTGCTCAGTTCCTCCGGGTCCCTGCTGATCCGCGCCATCGAGGAGTCGCCCGTCAGGTGGAATCCGTCGTCGCCGGTGATGGTCAGCTCGACCGTGGCCGTGCGCAGGTCGTCCAGTGTGTAGGCGCGGTCGAAGAGGCGGATGAACGGGCCCAGTGCGGCGGAGGCGTTGTTGTCCTTGGCCTTCGGCAGGAGGAGGGCGGAGCGGCCCTCCACGTCGCGGAGGTTGACGTCGTTGCCGAGAGTGGCTCCGACGGCGCGGCCGGCCGAGCTGAGGACGAGCACCGCCTCGGGCTCGGGGTTGTTCCAGCGCGAGTCCGGGTGGATGCCGACGTCGGTCGCGGTGCCGACGGTGGAGAGGGGCTGGGCCTTGGTGAAGATTTCCGCGTCGGGCCCGAGCCCGACCTCCAGGTACTGGCTCCACGCCCCCTGCTCGCGCAGTACCTCCTCGACGGCCGCGGCAGCCGCGGAACCGGGCTTGAGGCTGGAGAGTTCCGCTCCGACGGCCTCGACGACCGCCCGGCGGGCCTCGGCGGCCAGTGAGGCGTCGCCGTGGGCCCGCTCCTCTATGACGCGTTCGAGCAGCGACACGGCGAAGGTGACTCCGGACGTCTTGACGGCCTGGAGGTCGACCGGCGAGAGCAGCCGGGGCCGGTCGCCAGACTGCCCGCCCGCGCGCCGCTCGGGCGGTGTCGCGTCCAGGAGGTCGTCGACGGTGCCGACCGGTTCCCCGGCGGCCTGCCGCGCGGCGCGTGCGGGCTCGGGGTGCTCGCACAGGTCCCGCACGGTGGGGAACGTACCGGTGATGTCGAACGCGGTACGGTCCCTGATCACCACGGTGGAGGGCCCCGCGACGTCGGGCCGCCAGACGCGGCCGACGAGGGTGGCCTCATCGTGGTCGACGGGCAGGACGTCCGTCGCGCTCCCCGGGAAGTCCGGAATCGTGGTCATGCGTGTCCTCCAGGCAGGGTGAGAGATCCGTCGACCCTTCGGGGCACGTCGACGGGGCCGTCGCGGAGCTCGTCGGGCAGCATGTCCCTGGGGGCGTCCTGCCACACCACCGGCCGCAGGAACCGGCGGACCGATGTGACGCCGACGGAGGTGTGCACGGTGTTCGTGGCGGGCCAGGGGCCGCCGTGGTGCTGGGCCCAGGAGACGAGGACGCCGGTCGGGTATCCGTTGAAGACGACGCGTCCGCAGATCCCGGTGAGACGGCGCACGAGAGCCGACCGGTCCTCCCCGTCTTCGAGGTGGAGCGTGGCGGTCAGCGAGCCGGTGAGGCCGGAGAGCGCTTCGAGCAACTCGTCGTCGCCGCTGTAGCGGACCACCACCATGGCCGGCCCGAACCGTTCACGCGTGAGGTCCGTGCCCGGCGCGGCGGCGTCGGCCACGGTCAGTGACACCGCCGCGTGGAAGCCCGCGCCGCCGTCGTCGTGGCCCGTGGCGAGGAGCGCGGCCCCGGACGAAAGGGCGGTACGGCCGAGGTCGCGGTAGGCGCCGCTGATCCGTTCGTTCAGCAGGGTCTGGGGTCCGGTCGCGGCCACGAGCTCGGCCATGCGGTCGACAAGGGCGTCGCCGGCGGGAGTCCGCGGAACCAGGGCGAGGCCCGGCTTCGTGCACAACTGTCCCGCGGCCGTGGTGAAGGAGCCGACCAGGCCCTCGGCGATCTCAGTGCCGCGGGCCTCCGCGGCCGCCCCGGTCACGACGACCGGGTTGACGCTGGAGAGTTCCCCGTAGAAGGGGATCGGATCGGGACGCTCCGCGATGATGTCCCGCAAGGCCTGCGCGCCGCTGAGGGAACCGGTGAAGGTGACGGCGCGCACGGGCGGGGCGGCGACCAGGTCGCGGCCAGCCTGGAGCCCGCATACCATGCCGACCGTGCCGTCAAGGGCGCCCGCCGCCTCGGCCCCGGCACGGAGTGCGGCGAGGGCGAGGGCGCAGGTGGCGAGGTGCGAGTCGTGCGCCTTGACGACGACCGGGCACCCGGCCGCGAGCGCGGCGGCGGTGTCCCCGCCGGGGACGGAGAAGGCCAGGGGGAAGTTGCTCGCCCCGAACACGGCGACGGGCCCGATCGGGACCAGCATCCGGCGCAGGTCGGGGCCGGGCCCCATCGGGGTCGGGCCTGCGTGGTCGACGGCCGCCTCCAGGTAGGAGCCCTCGTCGAGCGCGTCGGCGAAGAGCCGCAACTGGTAGGTGGTCCGGGTCAGTTCGCCGGTCAGCCGCCGGGCACCGATCGCGGTCTCCCGGTCGGCCGTCGCGACGATCCGCTCGCCGTCGTGGTCCAGGGCGTCCGCCATGGCGCGCAGCATCCCGGCCCGCCCCTCGCGTCCCATCGCGGTGCGCGGCGCGGCCGCCGCGGCGGCCCGGGCCACGGTGTCACGGACCTCGTCAGGGGTGGTGGAGGGCACCGTGGCGACCGGGGCGCCGGTGCGCGGGTCGTAGGAGTTGACGTCCGGAGGGCCTGCTGTTCGGGCGGTCATCGGGGGTCACCCTTTCTGAGCGAGTGGGGGCCGGGCGGCGCGGACGCCGCGATCTGCGGCGGCGGCGCGTACCCCGGGGGGGACGTGGGGTGCCCCGGCCGGGCGTGCGGG
>NZ_JAIUKE010000053.1 GCF_020176795.1 Streptomyces sp. 8L | reverse complement strand
CCAACGGCCCAGCGGCCTCGCGCGCCGCGCGCCCCCCCCCCCGGCGGCGGGGGGGGCGGGGGCCCCCCCCGGGGCGCCCCCCCCCCGCGGGGGCGGGGGGCCCCCCGGGGGGGGGGGCGCCCCCCGGCGCGGGGGGGGGGGACAGGGTCGAGTCGAAGCCGGTCTTCGCGATCGCGGTCTCCCTGCTGACCGCAGAAGACACGGCCGTCACCACGGACATGACGACGACGAGCCCCGCGACCAGGCCGACACGGGTGTTGTCCGGGCCGGCCAGCGCGGTCGCGATGAGCGGTGCGCAGCCGCCGAAGATCGACGCGAGCTGGGGGCCGAGTGAGGCGCCGCTGTAGCGGATGTGGGCGGGGAACAGTTCGGTGAAGTACGCCGCCTGGGGGCCGTAGCAGGCGTCCCGGCCGATGTTCACACCGACCATGAGGGTGACGAGGATGACGGCGAGGTTGCCGTGCTGCACGGCCCACAGGAACGGGAAGGCGATGACCGCCATGGCGAGGGCGCCGAGCCAGATGGTGCCGCGGCGCCCGATCCGGTCGGACACGTAGCCCCACAGGGGGATGGTCAGCAGGGAGAGTCCCGAGACCACCAGGGTGGGCACGAGGATGTGGTTCTGGCTCAGCCCGATGGAGACCGCGTAGGACAGCATGAAGCTGGTCCACACGTAGTAGTTGCCGATGTCGGCGACACGGATGCCGGCGACCCGCAGGATGGTCAGGGGGTGTTCCCTGATCGCGGTCAGGACGGGCAGGCGTTCGATCTTGCCCTGGCCGCGCATCTCCAGGAAGACCGGCGACTCCATCAGGCTCAGCCGGACGTAGAGTCCGGTGGCGACGAGCACCGCGGAGAACAGGAACGGCAGCCGCCAGCCCCAGGAGTTGAACGCGTCGTGGTCCATCACCGTGCTGACGATGCTGTACAGGCCGTTCGAGCTGAGGGCGCCGAAGGCGACGCCGACCTGGGGCAGGCCGCCCACGAAGCCGCGCCGCTCGGGCGGGACCTGCTCGGTCACCATCAGGGTGGCGCCGGCCCACTCGCCGCCCACGCCGATGCCCTGGATGAACCGCAGCACGGTGAGGATCACCGGTGCGGCGACGCCGATGGTCGCGTAGGTGGGCATGCAGCCGACCAGGAAGGTCGCGGTGCCCATCATCAGCAGGGACACGATCAGCGCGCGCTTGCGGCCGAGCCGGTCGCCGAAGTGGCCGAAGATGATGCCGCCGAGCGGGCGGGCGACGAAGCCGACGGCGTAGGTGCTGAAGGCGAGCAGGGTGGCGACGTAGGGACTGGTGCCGGACGGGAAGAACTGCTTGTTGAAGATGACTGCGGCGGCGACGCCGTAGAGGTAGAAGTCGTACCACTCGACGCTGGAGCCGAGCGTGCCCGAGACGACCGCACGTCGTCGCTCTGCGGGGCCGCGTTGCGCCATTGCCACTTGGACCTCCGGATGGGTGTGCCGGGCGGGCCGGGGCCTTCGCCCGGAAGAGAGGGTCAGGTCCTCCCGCTCGGCGGGACCGGGCCGAAGGCGCCGGACCGGCGCAGCCGACGGCGTTCGCCTTCGGTGAGACCGAGCTCGCTGAGGACCTCGTCGGTGTCCTGTCCGAGGGCGGGCGGCACGCGCCGCACGCCGGGACGCTCACCGTCGTAGGTCAGGGGGTGCCCCACCACGCGTACCGGTCCCGCACCGGGGTGGTCGAAGCTGATGATGGACTCGTTGTGGGGGGGGGGGGGGGGGGGGGGCCCCCCCCCCCGCCCCGCGCCCCCCCCGGGGGCGGGGCCCCTGTGTTTTCTGGCGGGGGGGGGCCCCGGGGGGGGGGCCCCCCCCCACCGCCCGGTAGTCGGCCACGGCCGTGGACCACACGCCGTGCGCGGCGAACCGGGCGGACCACTGGGCCGACGTGCCGGCGGCCAGCCGGTCGGCGATCAGCCGGGTCAGGGCCTCCCGGTCGGCGGGATCGTTCTGGTCGTAGCCGGTGAACGCGGGGTCGTCGAAGACCTCCGCCAGCTGCTTCGAGGAGACCAGGGAGAGGCACAGGTGACCGTCGCTGACGGCGAAGACGCCGTACGGGGCGGGGTGGAAGGTGGTCGCCACACCGGCGGCGCTCCTGGGGTGCAGGCGTTCGCCGTTGAGGTGGTAGGCGAGGGACTCGATCTGGAGGTCGAGCGCGCTGTCCAGCAGGTTGCCCCGTACATGGGTGCCCTCGCCGGTGCGCCGGGCCTTCAGCAGGGCGGCGAGGATGCCGAGGGCGCCGAGCACCGCGCCGTGCTGGTCCACGACGGACGTGCCGACCGGGGTGGGGGGGGGGCCGGCCCGCCCGGTGATGGAGGCCAGGCCGCTGACGGCCTGGACGAGCAGGTCCTGGCCCGGGTCGTCGCGGCGCGGTCCCGTGGAGCCGAACCCGGTGAGCGAGCAGTAGACGAGCCGGGGGTTGTCGCGGCGCAGGTCTTCGTAGCCGAGCCCGTACTTGTCCAGGACGCCGGGGCGGTAGTTCTCGACCACGGCGTCGACCTCGCACGCCAACTTGCGCAGCACCGCCCGGCCGTCCTCGTGCCGCAGGTCCACGACGATGTTGCGCTGGTTGCGGCCGGCCGAGAGGAAGAAGACGCTCTCCTCGTTCAGGAACGCGCGCGCCCCCGCCCAGCCGCGCTCCCACGCGCCGCCCGGGCGCTCGACCTTGACGACGTCGGCGCCGAGGTCCCCGAGGATCTGCGAGGCGGACGGCCCCTGCAAGTAGTGGGTGAAGCTCAACACCCGGGTGCCTTCGAGCATCATCGTGCCTCCGTCGGTTGTGCGGGCTTCGTGAGGGGCGCCGTACTCGCCCGGACGCGCAGCTCGTAGCCGAACCGCGGTTCCTCGCTCCGGTCCCCGGCGAACAGCCGCACCGCGGCCCGTCCCATCGCGTAGCTCTGGAACCGCAGGCTGGTCAGCGGCACCCGGGCGAAGACGGCGAAGTCGATGTCGTCGCAGCCGGAGACTGCGACGTCGCCGGGGACCGAGAGCCCCCGCCGGAGCAGCGCGTCGATGGCGCCGAGCGCGCCGTAGTCGTTGAAGGCCAGGACCGCGTCGAAGCCGACTCCGCCGTCGAGGGCGCGTTCGACGGCGGCGCGGCCGTCGTCCGCGGTGAAACCGGCGAAGTCGACCAGTGCCGGGTCCTGGTCGAGACCCAGCTCGGCCACGGCCGCGCGGTAGGCCGCGAGCCGGGTCCGTACGACGAGCCAGTCCTCCTTGCCCGCCACGCACAGAATCCGGCGTCTGCCCATGTCGGCGAGGTGGGCGACCATCGCGCGGATGGCGCCCGTGTCGTCCACGGTAACGGCCGGGAAGTCGGACAGGTGGGGCCCGATGGTGACGACGCTGGTGCCGAACCAGTCCCGGCCTGCCAGGTGCGCGTCGTCCCCGAGCCCGCCGCCGCAGAACACGATCCCGTCGACGCGCTTGGCCAGCAGGAGGTCGATGGCCTCGTTCTCCCGCTCGATGTCCCGGTCGGTGTTGCAGAAGACGATGCCGTACCCCTGCGGATGGCTGGCGTCCTCGACGCCCCGGGCGATCTGCTGGAAGTACTGGTCCCCGAGGTCGGGGACCACCAGGCCGAGGACGCCCGTACGGCCGCCCCGCAGCGCGACGGCGGCGGGGTGGGCCCGATAGCCGAGCTCGCGGGCGGCGGCGCGTACGCGTTCACGGGTCTCGGGTGTCAGCTCGCCGCCCTTGTCGTTCATGACGCGGGACACCGTCGTGACCGAGACGCCGGCACGCTCCGCGACGTCGCGGGCACTGACCCGGTTTGCGGGCATCGCCATCTCCACTCTGTGGGTTCCTGGTGCGGTTGCGGTGCGGGGCCGCCTCGTACGGCTCCGCGGTGTGTTTTGTGGTCCGCCACCGTGGTGTGGGCGGCTTCGCCGTGCGGCCCGGGCGGCGCGGGTGTGGTGCCGCCGGGCGCTTCCGTTCTGCCGGTCTGTTGTGCGGTGCCGAGGTCCCGAACCGCGGTGACGTTTGCGCAAACCTTTCCACAAACGATTGCGGAACTTATATCGCAGCGGGTACAACAGCGTCAACGGGTCAGACCCGGATCACCGCCGGCGCGACACCCGCGGTCACCCGGGAGCCGGGTGCCGGCCGACGGGGCGCCGGTGCCGAAGAGACGAAGGAGCACACATGGCAGTGCCTGCCGCGAACGTGGGCGACGAGGTCACGTTCAGCAAGACGGTCAGCGAGTCGGACGTGTACCTGTTCGCCGGTATCACCGGCGACCTGAGCCCGAATCACGTCGACGAGCAGACGATGAGCACGACTCCGTACGGCGGGCGCATCGCCCACGGCGCCCTGATGGTCGGCTTCATGTCCACGACGTCGACCAGGATGATCGAGAAGCTCGGTGGTGCCACCGCCGTCTCCTACGGCTACGACCGGGTCCGCTTCCCCCGTCCCGTCCGCTTCGGCGACACCGTGACCGTCCGCTACCGGATCGCCGAGATCGATCCGGAACGGCCCCGGACCTACGCCGACATCGACGTGACCAACCAGCGCGGCGAGACGGTCGCCGTCGCCCGGCACACCCTCCACTTCCTGTGAGCGCGGCACAGCCGGCACACTCCGGCTCCCCGATCGTGCCCGGAACCGACCTCGACCTCACGGCCTTCCTGCGGGCCGCCGCCGAACGCGTCCTGGCCGGCACCGCCGGCTGGGAGGACGGGGCGATGCCGCACTACGCCGAGAAATCCGCGTGGGTGCGTGTCGACATCGCCGCGCGCAGCCAGTGGCACGGCGACTACTACGACCACGGCAACTGGACCAGCGGTTTCTGGGCCGGGCAACTCCTCGAACTGGAGGAGTTGGGGGCGCCGGGGCTGCGCGCGACCGCCGAGGGCATCGCCGACGCCGTCCGCGTCCGGGCCGACGACGACGGCACGCACGACATCGGCTTCCTGTTCCAACCGTCGGCGTGCGCGCTGGCCGACCTCACCGGCGAGCAGCGCCGGCGGGACGACGCCGTACGAGCCGCCGAGGTGCTGCTGAGCAGGCTCCGCAGCCCCGGCGGGTACCTCCAGGCGTTCGGCCGGCTCGACGATCCCCGCTCACGGGGCACGAGCACGATCGACACGATGATGAACCTGCCGCTGCTGTGGTGGGCGGCCGAGCGCACCGGGCGCCCCGAGTTCCGCGAGGCCGCGATCAGCCACGCCGACGCGACGCTGCGGACCATCGTCCGCCCCGACGCCAGCACGTACCACCTCGTGCGCTACGGCGAGGACGGCGTTCCCACCTGGCGCGGCACCTACCAGGGCGGCGACGACGCGTCCTGCTGGACACGCGGCCAGGGCTGGGCCATCCACGGCTTCGTGTCCGCCCACCTCGCCACCGGACTGCCGCGCTACGCCGACGCCGCGGCCCGCACCCTCGACTTCCTCTGGTCGCACCTCGACCCCGGGGAACTCCCGCCGAACGACCTGGACCGGGACGGCAGCGCGGCCGACTCGTCGGCGGGCGCCATCGTCGCCTCCGCGCTGGCCGAATCGCTCGCCGACCCGGCCCTCGCCGAGCGCCTCGATGCCGACGCCCGCCTCGGGCAACTCCTCGAAACCCTGGGCAGGAAGGCGCTGTTCAGCGACCGGGTGGGGCTCCTCGGCCACGCCGCCTACTCGGTCCCCCACGGGCTGGGCGTCGACGGTCCGCTGCCCTACGGCGACTACTACTACCTCAGGGCCGTCCGGCTCCGGCTGCGCCACGGCTGAGCGCCGGGCACCCGGGGCGCGGGGCGCGGTCGCCGGGCACCCGGGGCCGTGGAGCGCGGCCGAGTCGCTGGGCGCCGGGGCCGTCCGGCCTGTCATGGATCGCCGTGCCTCCGTACCCGCCGTGCCTCCGTACCGCCGTACCGCCGTGTCTCCGTGCGGCGCGGGTCGGTGCTCACGGACGGCGTTCCCCTCCCCCGCCGCGCGGACCGGTCGCGGGACGGGGGCCGAACAACAGGGGATCGACGGGTTGGTCCCGCACTCGGCGGCAGCGCAGGCCCGCCCGGCGTGCCAGTGCGCGGGCCGCCCCGTGCGCGGTCCGGTAGGCGCCGATCGTCCGGGCGGTGTGGGCGGGGACGGCGATCCAGCGGCTCCGGCGGCCGTCGCGGTGCAGGCGGGTCCGGCCGAGCAGTTGTCCACCGCAGGCGACGACCTGGATGACCGCGTGTCCGGGGAAGAGCGGGGTGCAGGCCAGACCGCGCTCCCGAGCGAGCCGCGCCAGCGCCTGCTCCTCGCGGATGTGCCACTTGGCGTTGACGACGGTCAGCTGGGCCGCGCGCAGGACCGTCTCGGCTTCCTGATCGAGGTGTGTCATGACGCAACTCCTGTCGTGGCTCAGTCGCGGGCCAGGCGGCGGCGGGTGACGGCGTGCGGACGGGCCGCCTCGGGGCCGAGCCGTTCGAGCTTGTTCGCCTCGTAGTCGGCGAAGTTGCCTTCGAACCAGAACCAGTTGGCACCGCCCTCCCAGGCGAGGATGTGCGTGGCGACACGGTCGAGGAACCACCGGTCATGGGCGGTGATCACAGCACAGCCGGGGAAGTCGAGGAGGGCGTTCTCCAGTGACGCGAGGGTCTCCACATCCAGGTCGTTGGTCGGCTCGTCCAGCAGCAGGAGGTTGCCGCCCTGTTTGAGGGTGAGCGCCAGGTTGAGGCGGTTGCGTTCGCCGCCGGACATCACACTCACCGGCTTCTGCTGGTCCGCCCCCTTGAAGCCGAAGGTGGCCACGTAGGCGCGGGACGGCAGCTCGGTGTTCCCCACCCGCAGGTGGTCCAGGCCCCCTGAGACCACTTCCCACACCGATGCGCCGCTCTCCAGGCCGGCCCGGCCCTGGTCGGTGTAGGAGATCCGGACGGTGTCACCGATGCGCAGTGTGCCCGAGTCGGGCTCCTCCTCGCCGACGATCATCCTGAACAGTGTGGTCTTGCCGACACCGTTCGGTCCGAGCACACCGACGAGTCCGCCGCGCGGCAGTGAGAACGACAGATCCTCCATGAGCAGCCGGCCACCGAACCCCTTGGTGAGGTGGTCCGCCTCCAGAACCAGGCCGCCGAGCCGCGGACCCGGCGGGATCTGGATCTCCTCGAAGTCGAGCTCGCGGGTCTTGGCCGCCTCGCTCGCCAGCTCCTCGTACCGCTCCACCCTCGCCCTGGACTTGGCCTGGCGGCCCTTCGCCCCCGAGCGCACCCACGCCAGCTCGTCCGCCAGACGTTTTCGCAGCTTGGTGTCCTTGCGGCCCTCCACCCGCAGGCGGGCCGCCCTGGTCTCCAGGTACGTCGAGTAGTTCCCCTCGTACGGGTAGGCGTGGCCCCGGTCGATCTCCAGAATCCACTGGGCGACGTTGTCGAGGAAGTACCGGTCGTGTGTGACCGCGACGACCGTGCCGGGATACTCGCCGAGGTGCTGCTCCAGCCAGGCGACCGACTCGGCGTCCAGATGGTTGGTGGGCTCGTCGAGCAGCAGCAGGTCGGGCTGTGACAGCAGAAGCCGGCACAGCGCCACGCGGCGCCGCTCCCCGCCCGACAGCTCCGCCACGGGTGTGGCCGGCGGCGGGCAGCGCAGGGCGTCCATGGCCTGCTCCAGCCGGGAGTCGAGATCCCACGCGCCCACCCGGTCCAAGGACTCCTGGAGGGGGCCGAGCTCGTCAAGGAGCTCCTGCATCTCCTGGCCGCCGTCGGTGTCGGCGAGAGCGGCGGTGACCTCCTCGTAGCGGTGCAGCATGCCGCGGATCTCCGCGACCCCCTCCTCGACGTTGCCCCGTACGGTGGACGACTCGTCGAGCCGGGGCTCCTGCTCCAGAATGCCGACGCTGGTCGCGGGCGCGGGGAACGCGTCTCCGTGGGTCGGCTGCTCCAGCCCCGCCATGATCCGCAGCACGGTCGACTTGCCCATGCCGTTCGGCCCGACGACGCCGATCTTGGCGCCGGACAGGAAGGACAGGGAGACGTCGTCAAGGATGACCCTGTCACCGTGGGTCATGCGCACCTTGCGCATCGTGTACACGAGCATCCGCGCGACCTCCCTCACCACACCGCCGCGCGTGGCGGCCGGTCCTGGCAGAGGCCATCAGCACGGAACGTGCGCTCAAGGGCGAGCCTCATCGCCCGTACAGCTTCCAGTGTGCGCCCGGGCGCCGCCCCCTCGCACGTCCGTCGGCGGCGGGACAGCGCCTCGGGGTCCCTGAGCGGGGAGACGCGAGGCGGTGGTGCGGGACCGTGGAGGTCCCGGCGGCGGGCACCGCGGTCACGCAGCTGCCCGGGGGGACTTCACCCCGTACCCGAGGCCGCTCTTCTGGCTGTCGGCGATTTCGAGCAGCCGGTTGTATTTGGCGATGCGTTCACCACGGGCCGGCGCGCCGGACTTGATCTGGCCGCACCCGGTGCCAACAGCGAGGTCCGCGATGAAGGAGTCGGGTGTCTCGCCGGAGCGGTGGGAGACCATCTGCGTGTAACCGGCTTCACGGCAGACTCGCACGGCTTCCAGCGTCTCGGTCACTGTCCCGATCTGATTCACCTTGATGAGGGCGGAGTTCGCGACCTTGCGCTCGATGGCGTCCGTGATGATCCCGGGGTTGGTGACGAAGATGTCGTCGCCCATCAGTTGGACACGTTCACCCAGGCGGGCGGTGAGCGCCGTCCAGCCTTCCCAGTCGTCCTCCGCAAGTCCGTCCTCGATGCTCCATACAGGGAAGCGGTCGATGATCTCCTCGTAGCGGTCGGTGAGTTGGCCGGCGGAGAGCCGGCGCCCTGCCACCCGGTAGGCGCCGTCCGCGTAGAACTCGCTGGCGGCCGGATCGAGCGCGATGGCCACACCCTTCGGACCCGCCTCGTAGCCCGCGTCGGCGATGGAGGCCACCAGGAGGGCCAGGACGTCCTCGGGTTCGTCGATCTCGGGTGCGAATCCGCCCTCGTCCCCCAGCCCGGTGCTGTTCCCGGCTTCGGCCAGGCGGTGCTTGAGGCGGGCGTACACCTCGGCGCCCGCGCGGACGGCCTCCGTGAGGCTGGGGGCGCCGAGCGGGGCGATCATGAATTCCTGGAAGTCGAGGTTGTTCGGCGCGTGCACGCCGCCGTTCACCACATTGAAGTGGGGCACGGGCATGCTCGGAGTGGTTCCGGCGATGTCGGCGAGTGACATCCACAGCTCCTTTCCCGCGGCGGACGCCTCGGCCCGTGCGGCGGCCATGGAAACTCCCACGACGGCGTTGGCCCCCAGGCGGGACGTGTTGCCGGTCCCGTCCAGCGACATCAGCAACTCGTCGACCTTGGCCGCCGATGTGAAGGTACGGCCGACGAGAGCTTGGGCGATCTCCCCGTTCACATGGTCGACCGCCGCCCGGACGCCCTGTCCGCCGAACCGGCTGTCGCCGTCCCGCAGCTCGACCGCCTCCAGGGTGCCGGTGGAGGCGCCCGACGGAACGCCGGCCCGCACCTGGACACCGCCCGGGGCGGTGAGCGTCACCGACAAGGTCGGACGAGCGCGTGAGTCGAGGATCTCCACCGCGTGAATCCGGGAAATCGTGAAAGCCATGTTCTTTCCTTGTCGCGAGTACGAATGCGGATGGTTTTGCGCCACTCGTTCGTGCACTGTGTTCAGGTATGTCCTTCGCTCGCCACGGCTGCCGCGGCCGTGCTCGCCGCGTCGGGGTCCAGGTAGGTCCACCCGCTCCCGAGAGGCCGCAGACCGCGGTCGAAGTGCCGGTAGAGCGGGGCGCCGGTGGGGATATTGAGATTCCTTGCTTCCGCCGCCGACAGATTATCCAGCAACGTGAGCAGGGCGCGGATTGAATTGCCGTGAGCGACCATGAGTACGGTAAGACCGGCCGTCATCCGAGGTGCCAGGACTTCCGTCCAGTAGGGCGTGATCCGCTCCACCATGTCGGACAGGCTCTCCGCACCGGGGATTCCGTTTCCGCGCAGGGCGGCGTAGCGCGGGTCGTCGTACAGGGTCTTGAGCATGCCGGGAGGAAGGGCTTCCGGTTTTCCGTGCAGCGATCTGCGCAGCGTTTCGTAGCGTTCTGGACCGGCCTCTTCCCGTACCTCGCTTTTGTCGCGCCCGGTCAGAGCCTGCCGCTCGTTCAGCCGCCAGGTGCGGGTTACGGGCACCCACGGCCGGCCCGCCTCTTCCAGCACGATGTCCGCCGTCTGGACGGTGCGGCGCAGGAGCGAGGTGTGGACGGCGTGCGGCAGGAGTTCCGATTCCGCTATCAGCCGCCCCGCGGTCACGGCTTCCGCACGGCCCTTTTCCGTGAGGGGAACGTCCAGCCAGCCGGTGAAGCGTCCCTGCGCGTTGGTCGTACTCTGGCCGTGCCGCAGCGCGATCAGGCTGCCCCGCGGTATCAATGTGCCGCACCGCCGACCCGCTTTCGGGCCGCGTCGATCTCGGCATACGCCTCGTCGCGGCCGGCCCAGTGGGAGCCGACGACGGACTTGCCCGGCTCCAGATCTTTATAGACCTCGAAAAAGTGGGTGATTTCGAGTTCATCGAACTTCGGCAGGTCGCTGATGTCGCGCAGGTGCGCCATGCGTGGATCGTGTGACGGTACGCAGAGGACTTTTTCGTCCGGCCCCTTCTCGTCGGACATCACGAACATTCCGATGGCCCGGCATCCGATCGAGCATCCGGGAAAGGTCGGTTCACCGACCAGGACCAGGGCGTCCAGGGGGTCGCCGTCCCGCCCCAGTGTCTCTTCGATGTAGCCGTAGTCGGCGGGATAGCGGGTCGAGGTGAAAAGAAGCCGGTCCAGCCTGATGCGGCCCAGCTCGTGGTCCATCTCATACTTGTTGCGAGACCCTCGGGGGATCTCAACCGTCACGTCGAAGTCCATTGCCCCATCCTTCGGGTGCTGATTCTGTGCGAGCGGAAGTCTCTGCTCTACGCGGCGGAAGTCTCTGCTCTGTGCCGCGGAAGTCTCTGTTCTGCGCTGATGGAACCCGCGAGGAATCTCAGCGGCTCTCATACCTGCGGCATACGTCCGAAGCCGGGACGCGCACCCGGTATCGCGGGACGAGCACGTCGTCTCCCGGCTTCCCGGGACCCTTCGCCACGTCGTCCAAGCGGCGGGCCGGTGCAAGGAGCTCGGCCTGTCGTGGGTTCGACGGCCGGCACGCGGCCGGCCGGGGCGACGCGCCTACCAGGGCGCAGCGGGATCGTCGTGGAAAGCGGCGCTTCTCGGGTCCTGGTGATGGCCGGGTACCGGCTCGAACGGGCATGGCTCCTCCTGGTCGCGTCGAAGACAACCAGGGACCGTCAGCGGTCGCGTGACCGCGGTTGCGGTGAGCCCCATCACCGACGCGCCGAGCGCGCAGACCCAGTATGCCCCGAACATTGATGATCAGCACACGCGGGTCGGCGACGGTGCTCCGGCAGCCCCGGCATCCGCTCGGCGCCACAGGCGGCTCCGCCGTATCGGCAGGTGCCCGTGCGTCTAACGCATGGCCGCGTAGATTCCGCAGATCAGCGCGAACACGAGACCGGACAGAGCGACGCCTTCCGAACGCACGGCCGCACCCACGACGGTGGCAGCCACCCCGATCAGGACGCCCAGCCAGGGCCGGCGCAATCGTGCGAGCAAGTACCTCCGGAAGTGGGAGAGTTGGCGATCGAGAACCGGCTCCTCGGCCGACAGGCGCCGTTCTATCCTGTCGAGTTCGCGGCGCTCATGCTCGGAAAGGCCCATGTCAGAGGCTCCGCCTCAACGCCGGCCGATACCAGGACGGCACCACGGCCCCGCATGGCCCAACGGCGCGGGGCAGGCCCCGGGCTCGGTCCATGGCAACAGGTTTCACGGCAGCTCCTACCAGTCAAGGTAGGGACCGTTGGCGGCCCATCGACGTATCGGCCGCGGTTTCGGCGAGCCCCACCGCCGTTTTCCCGTAGACACGGTACCGGTACCCCGGCCCGGGGCGGGAGACACCGGCCGGGCGAGGGCACTCTCCGTACACCTCACGGCGCCGGGCCGCACCAGAGCGCCGGCCGGGCGCCGGCCGGCGCTCGGACTCCCAGGTCGCAGTGGGGGAAGGGAGCGCGCCCCCCGCGGCAGTCGCACCCGCGAAGGCACCGGGGCCGACGGGGACCGGCGCGTCCGTCTTGACCAGGAGGGTCCGCCGCTGTTCACTGTCGAATAGGCGATGGACCCCGCCCGTGGCTCTTCTGAGCCCGAACCGCCTCCACAGGCTGATGGCTCCTGACGGATACGTCAGGCATGCCGACTGGAGGAGGCGCCGTGGGAGCTGACACCACCACTCGGTGTGAAGCGACGACTGTCACGCAATGCCTCTCTGCCGCTCCGCCGGCTTCATTTCGTGCGCCCCCGGCGCCAGACGATCGGACTCTCCGATGAACTGTTTCGACTGCCACGCCACTGATCACGTCTCGTCGGCGGCCGTCGCCACCTGCCGCTCCTGCGGGAGTGGTGTGTGCGGCGACCACGCCTACGCTTTCCCGCAGGAGATCCGCGCACTGACCGGACTCGGGGTCAGCACGAAGCCGCTGTCCGCACGGCGGATACTGTGCGGCCTGTGTGCGCGAGCGGAACACACTCGCTGAGCACCGCCACACCACGGCGCACCGACCCGGTCCGGTGCCGTGCGCGGAGCCCAACACCACGGAAGGTGGCAGACATGCCTGCCGTCCCGGTCTCCATCGATGCGACGACGGGATCGTCCATCGGGCCCGACGAAGACGAGGATCTTCACGAGCACGAGGATCTTCCCCCTGCCTCACCCGCCGCGCGGGCGCACGGTTGGCCGGTGGGGCACGGGCAGTTGCTGGATACGCTGTACACCAACGGCTTTCCGCTCCAGGCGCTGGTCCTGATGCAGGAGCCCGCGCTGTCAGGTGCCCAGGTCGAGGTGCGCCCCCTGGGAGTCCTGTACCTGGCTGACGGCGGTCAGGTACAGGACGCCGTACTCGGCGTGGCAGATGTGCCGGCCCTCGGCGCCGTGGTCGACTCCAGCGACATGAAGGCCTGGCACGCCACTTCCGGTGCCTGGATGTCCGCGCTGGGACGGCTGGACAGGAGCCACGACTGCCGGCTGCGCGGCTCCGGAAGCCAGGCGGACGCCGAAAGGCTGATCGCGAGAGCCCACCGTGAATACCTACGGCTGACGGGGTGTCTTGAATGAGCGGGCGCATCCTCTCTTCCCGGTCTTCCCGGTCTTCCCGGTCTTCCCGGCACGTCCCGTCCCGTCCTCTGAGCACGGCAGGAGACACCATGCCGATCCGCAGACTCGTCCTCGACGTCGACAAGACGGTGAACGAACCCGACCTCGTCGTCCTCGCGAACGCCATCGAGAACTCGCCGGGGGTGGAGGCCGTGAACGTCACGGTGACGGGGATCGACATGGAGACCGTGGGCACCGATGTCACGGTGGAAGGAGCCGATATCGACGTGGACGCGCTGTATCGGTCCATCGAGCGCACAGGCGCTGTCGTACACAGCACGGACCAGGTCGCGGCGGGGTCCTACACCGTCGAGGGCAAACCGCGTCACCGATGACGCTTTCGCTGCGCCGAACCGCCGAGCGCACGCGTCTGCCGCTCGTCCTCGGCCTCACGGACGGCCTGTTGAACGCCCTGACGCTGGCGGGCGCGTCGTTGATCGGGAGCGGCGCGTCCATCGGGTACCTGCTCGCTGTGCGCGTGTCGGTCGTCGCCCTGGTGACGGCCGCGTTCTCGGTGTTCGTCTCCGACTACGCCGAGCGCCGCGGCCAACTCGTCAGCGCCTCCCGGGAACTCAACCTCACCACACGAGGGCAGCTGGCCACCACACGCCTCGGCCGTCTCGCCCTGCACCGTTCGCTCGGCGCGATGGCCGTGGCCTGCGCGGCGAGCTTCATCGGCGCGCTGGTCCCACTCCTGGCGGGCGCCGTCCTGCCCAGTGTGTCCTGGTGTGTTGTGGTCCTGGCGATCGCGGCGCTCGCCGGCGTGGGCCCCGCGCTCGGCCGCGTCGTCGGGGGCCGGGTGGCCGTGTGGGCCGTCACGATGGGGGCGGGCGGTGTCGTCGTCACCGCTATTGGCGTGTGGCTCCACATCGCCTGAGAGGGAAGCGCGATGAACCGCGCGGGGATCTCTCGTCGAACGGCGCGGGGGTCTCTCGTCCCACCGGCCCGAGAGCGCCCGGCCGGCAGGTTCGGCCTGCCACGACTCCGGGGAGTGGACCCGGTGAGACTGCCCAGGAAGGCCGCCGGACTGACCCGCCCACGTGGCTGACCAAGGAAGTGGCCAGTGTCGGCCTGGCCGGCTTCGCCTACGCGGCGGTGTGCATGGCCGCCGCCGCGGTCACAGGTGCCTTGACGGTCCCGCGCACCGAACTCGGGGACGCCGCGTGAACGCGCGCCCGCGCCACGGCTACTCGTCGGGCTGCCGCTCGTACAGCACCACCGGCCCGGGGTTCTCTCCCGTGATCTCGGAGAGATGGAGATGCCGGATGTCACGCAACGCGTCCGCGATGTTGGGGCGCAGCGACAGTCCGGCGAGTTCCTCGACCGGGACGAATTGCGGCACCAGGCCGGCCTCGCACAGCCGTGGATCGCCCGTGATCTCTTCGTCCGGATACAGGACGATCTCCGCCACTCGGCGCCCCGTATCGCCGTCATAGGTGTTCAGAAGAAGGGCGCAGTGCATTCTTCCCGCGGTGAGCCCCGTTTCCTCGCGCAACTCGCGCCGGCCGGTGCTGCTCATGTCCTCACCGTCCCGTACGTGCCCTCCGGGCAGTTTCCAGGTGATGACGCCGTTTTCGGAGCGCCGGACCAGGAGTACGGACTCGCCCCTGAAGATCGCGACAGAGCACCGCGTCTCTTCCGGCGGGGCAGGGGGTGGTGACGTGCTGCTCACCCTGGACACCTTCTTCCTCGTCCGATGTGTTCGCCCGGAGATGGCTCACCGGGACGCCCTTCCGCTATTTCTCCGACTCCGCCGCGCGCCACCGGCGCAGAAAGGGGCACCGCCCACCTGGCGGCCTCAGCCGGACGCCCGCCGCGTGGAGGTGCCGTTGGACGCTCGCCCCCGGATGGCCCGTCAGGAGCCCGATGTGCGCGGCTGCGAGCCCGCATTCCTGGTAGAGATCCCTGAGCAGTTCGCCGGTCAGGGGGTGCGGTGTCGGAAACCGCTTGCGCAGCCGGCCTTGCGCGGCCGGGACGACGGGGACGCGGTGCCGGCGCAGCGCGGCCCTCACCAGGGAGTCGGCGTACAGCGCCGAGACCAGCCGGATCGCCCTCGGCCCCGTGGCGGGCGCAGGGCCTCCGAGCCGTACAGAAAGGCCCAGCTCGTGTGCGTTGGTGAGCACGACACCGCGTGTCGTGCCCAGCCTGTTCGCCGTGTGCTCGGCGGTGAGTTCGCGGCGGACGTAGAGGTCCCTGAGGTCCGACAGCGGCAGTTGCCGTCTCAGGATCTGCCCGGCGCGGCCCTTTCGCCGGCGGGGGATGCCGTAGGCGGCCAGCCGCTGGCGTACGGTGCGTTCGCTCATACCGAGCCGCTCTCCGATCTCCGTACTGGTCAGCCCCTGTTTCACATAGAGGTCGGCGAGCTTCGCGCCGAGCGAGGGAGAGAGGCCGGAACCGCGATGCTGTCCCGCGCCTCGCGGCCCGACGGCTATGCCGGACGCCGTCAGCAACCCGGTGATCCTCGCGCGCGGCATGCCCGTCCTGCGTGCGATCTCGGCCACGGAGAGACGCTCGCAGGCATACCAGTGCACGATGCGCGGCTCGCTCGGGCCGGCGTCCCCGTGAGCGCAGCGGGCGGGCAGGTTCGCTTCGGGCGGGAACGTGGACACCAGCTTCACTCCTGCCACAGGGGTGCCGTAACGGCACATGCGTCAGGGGCCATCAGCTGTCGTCGCGGTTCGGCGCCCCACAGGGCGGCCAGGCGGGCTCCATCGCCTGCGCGCATTGTGACAGGAGCTCATATCGCGCGCCAGTGGACAGGTCCCGTCGGACGACCGACTCCCACTCCCGGCCGACAGGGAGCGACAGGAGGCGACCTCATCAGTGTGTTCCGACGGCCGGTCACGATGCCGGGCGCACCGGAGGTGTTGTCGCCCCGCTGCACCGAAGCCGTTGCCCCGTCCGGCCGTATCGCCGCGGCCGGGTGATTGACTGCCCGCACCCGCGGGCAGACGATGGGCATCACCAGGCGATGAGGCTCGCCTTCAACCGCGGACCCTTTCCGCTGATGGCCTCTACCGACGGACCGCACCGTGTCATGTGGTGCTCTAGATGGTGGAGGCATGAGTGGGTGTTGTGCATTCCGTTCCCTCGTGGGACGGCCGCCCCGCTCGCCGCCCACTCCCGCCGCCGGGTCCGGGGCGGGCGATGCCATGAGCGTCGTCCTGCCGGCCCAGGCCGTACAGGCCTTGCAGCCGCTGACCGTACTGATCGCCGCACCGGGCCTTTCAGGGGTCATCGCGACCGTCGAGGCGCGCATGCAGGGCCGGCGCGGGCCCCGCGTCCTCCAGCCGTACTTCGACCTCGCGAAGCTGTTCCGCAAGGAATCGATGGCACCGATCGGCGCGAGCTGGTTCTTCCTCACCGCCCCGGCGGTGGCCATCGTCTGCTATCTGACGGTCCCCCTGCTGATCCCGGTGCTGACCACCTTCGGACTGCCGCTGGGCTACATGGGCGACATCCTGGGGGGCGGCTTCCTGCTCGCCCTCGGCAGCTTCTGCGTGGCCGTGGCGGCGGCGGAGAGCGGCGGGCCGTACGCGCAGCTGGGCGCCAGCCGTTCGAAGACGTTCGGCGCCATCACGGAACCCGTCATGCTCTTCGTCGTGTTCACCGTGGCCCTGGTGACGACGACCGACCTGCCCTATGTCCAGGCCGCCACCGTGCGCTCCTCCGCCGAACAGATCATCAGGCCCGCGCATCTGCTCGCCAGTGTGGCCCCGTTCCTGGTCATCCTCTATGAGACGGCGCGTATTCCCGTCGAGACGCACACCGGGACCAACGAGTTCGGCATGATCGAGGAAGCCCGTCTCTTCGAGCATTCGGGCCCCTACCTGGCCCTGCTCAAGTGGGGCTCGGCGATGAAGCAGCTGATCCTCTACACGATCCTCATCGACGTCTTCCTCGCCCCCTGGGGCCTTTCCTCCAGCACCGAGGCCGGCGCGGTGGGGGTCGCGATCCTCGCGCTGCTGGGCAAGTCGGTGCTCCTGGGATGCGTGGTGGCGACCATCGACAACACCTTCGCGAAACTCCGGCTCTTCAAGATCACCGAGTTTGTGGCCGCGGCCTTCCTGCTGGCCGTCCTCGCGGTGTTCACCCTGTACCTCGGAGGCGGCTGATGCACACTCTGGCGGCGTCCGACGCGCCACCCAGCACGTTCGAGGGCGCCGCGAACGCGGTGGCGGTCCTGATGCTTCTGACCGAGTTCGCCATGTTGCGCGCGACCCTGTCCAGGTCCCAGGTGAGGCTCTACGCCCTCCAGTCACTCCTCGTCTCGGTCCTCGCCGTCATCGTCGCGGCCGGGCGGGACCTCCCCGAGCTCTACGCGTTGGCGGGCGTCTCCTTGGCGCTGAAGGTGATCGCGGTGCCGTGGGTGGTGACGAGCCTGCTGCGGGACGCCCAGATGGAGATCACGGGTTCCGGCGCCATCGGCGTCGCCAGCGCCACACTGCTGTCGCTCGCCCTGGCCGGGTTCGGATTCTTCGCGATCGGCTCGCTCGACATCCGCAGCCGGTTCCTGCCCCAGGCGGCGCTCGGGCTCTCCGCGTCCATCGTGCTGGTCTCGTTCATCCTGATGATCGTGCGCCGCGACGTGGTCTCCCAGGCCGTCGGCTTCTTCTCGCTGGAGAACGGTGTGTCACTCGCCTCCCTGGTCGTCGCGGCCGGGATGCCCCTCATCATCGAGGTCGCGTTCCTGTTCGACCTGCTCGTCGCCGTGGTCGTCTTCGGTGTGCTGATGCGTGTCCACCACCACCGCTCGGCTTCGCTGTCCACCGCGTCCCTCAACCGACTCCAGGGGTGAGACGCGATGCACACGGTCCTCCCCCTCCTCACGCTGGTCCCGCTGGTGCCGGTCACGGCGTCGTTCCTCGCGCCGGTTCGCGTCACTCAGGCTCTGACAGTGCTCTCCGGACTCGTCTGCCTGGGGCTGGCGTTCGCGCTGGTGCCCTCCGCCGCCGGGCCGCACCAGCCCCACCTCTCCTTTCTGCGCGCCGACGCCCTGTCCACGGTGTTCATGCTCGCCACCGCGTTCGTCTACGCGGCGTGTGCCGCGCACAGCGTCGGCTACCTGCGCCACGACGAGAGGGCCCGCGACTTCCCGCGCTACGCGCGGCGCTTCTACGTCGGGTTCAACCTCTTCGCGTGGTCGATGCTGTGCGCACCACTCGTCGACGGTCTGGCTCTGCTGTGGATCGCCGTGGAGGTCACCACGGTGATCTCGGCACTCCTCGTCGCCGTGGAGAACACCGAGGGTGCGACGGAGGCCGCCTGGAAGTACGTGCTGATCGCCTCCGCCGGGCTCGGCGTGGCCCTGCTGGCCACCATCTTCATGTACTACGCGGGCTCCCGGGCGCTCGGGCAGACCTACGACCTGGCCTTCTCGCCCCTGCTCACGGCGGCCCCCCATCTCCCGCACACCGTGGTGCGGTTGTCCTTCGTCCTCGCCCTCCTCGGCTTCGGGACCAAGGTGGGGCTCGTCCCCGTCCACACATGGCTGCCGGACGCGCACGCGGAGGCGCCCACCCCGGTCTCGGCGATGCTCTCCGGCTCGCTCCTGGCCATCAGCTTCTACGCGGTCCTGCGCTACTACCAGATCACGGCCGCCACGCTCGGCCCGCGCTTCCCCCAGAACACCCTGCTGGTCTTCGGCATCGCGTCCCTGCTCCTCGCCGCCCTCTACCTGCTCGACCAGCACGACATCAAGCGCATGCTCGCCTACTCCAGCGTGGAGCACATGGGCATCCTCGCCATCGGAATCAGCTTCGGAGCACCCCTCGCGTCCGCCGGGGTCCTGCTGCACGTCCTGGCCCACGCCGCCGCGAAGAGCAATGCCTTCATGGGAGCGGGCGCGCTGGTCAGGAAGTACCGCACCAAGGAGATCAACCACCCGCGCGGCGGCAGCGGGCTGCTGCCCTGGTCGGCGCCGCTCTTCCTCGCGGCGATCCTCGCCCTGTGCGCCATGCCGCCCTTCGGGATCTTCCGCAGCGAGTTCCAGATCGTCGCGGGCGGTCTGCGGCAGGGACGCTACGGGCCCGCCGTCGTACTCGTCGTCCTGGTGACCGTCGCCTTCATGGGGCTCGCCCTGGCCGCGACCCGCATCGTACTCAGCCCGGCCCCTGCTGGCAGCGAGGAGCCGGCGCCGGGCGAGCCCAGCGTCTGGATGGTGGTGCCGGCCGTCGCGGGGATCGTCGCGCTGGTGGTCCTCGGCCTGCACCCTCCTGCGGTGCTGGCCCAGTTGCTGGCCCACGGAGCAGCCGAGTTGGGAGGAACGAGGTGAGCGCCCCCATGACCCATGCCTCCTCCGCTCCCCTGCCCGAGCCGGACGAGTGGCGCGGCCTCGTGCTGGCTGCCTGCACGGGCGAGGACGCGTCACGTTTCGCCGGTGTCTTCGGAATCGGGGAGGAGGCGCGGGGCGTGCGGCTGCTGGCCGTCCTCTTCCCCCGCGACACCGAGGAGCCGACCATCCTCCAGACCCGCCTGACGCCGGAGGACCTCAGCTATCAGTCCCTGAGCACCGAACTGGCCGCCGCCTTCTGGTACGAGCGCATCCTCCACGACCTGTTCGGCGTGACCCCTCTCGGCCACCCGCGCCCCGACCCGCTCCTTCTCCCGCTGAGCGACCCGCGGCACGCACCGCTGCCGGGCACCACACGCCGGCCCCCGCCCCTGGAACCCGACGAAACGGCCGTCCCGCGTGCCGTCACCGGCCCCGGGATCTTCACCATCCCGCACGGCCCCGTACGCTCGGGCGTCTTCGAATCCGTCGAGTACCTGGTGGAGACGCCCGGGGAGGACATCCCCCGCGTTCAGATCCGCGTCTTCCACAAACACCGCGGCCTGTCCAAGAGCTTCGAGCAGCTCACCCCCGACGACGGCACCCTGCTCGCCGAACGCGCGGAGGGAATCGCCTCCGTCGCCCACGCCCTCGCCTTCTGCCATGCCGTCGAACGGTGCGCCCAGGTCGACGTGCCCTGGCCCGCCCGGCTGACCCGAGCGTTCTACGCCGAACTGGAGCGCGTCGCCAACCATCTGGAGGTCATGATCAAGCTCACCGAGGCCGCAGGACTGGCCGTGGCCACCGCACGCTTCGGACTCCACAAGGAACGCACGATGCGTCTGGTGGCCCGGTGTTCGCACAGCCGCTTCGCACGCGGAGTCGTCGTGCCCGGCGGAGTGCACGCGCTGCCGGAGCTGAAGCCCTCGGCCGTCGCACCCGAACTCGGCCGGCTGTCCAAGGCGATCACCGACGACTGGGACGCGGCCATGGCCACACCGTCCTTCCTCGACCGGCTGCGCGGTACCGGCCGGCTCGCCCCCGCACTGGCCCGTTCCCACGGTGCGCTCGGTCCTGTCGGCAAAGCGTCCGGCTGCTCCACCGACGCACGCTACGAACGTCCCTACGACGCCTACACGGCGCTCGGGCTCGGCCCGCTCCCCCGTCACGCCGAGGGCGATGTCATGGCCCGTACCCGTGTGCGCGGAACAGAACTGCGGCAGTCCTTCCAACTCCTCGCCCAGATCCTCGAAGAACTCCGGGCCGTCGACTCCGGCGATTCCCTCCGCCACGAGCTGCCCGCGGGCGTCACCGGCGAGTCGGCGGGGTGGGCCGAAGCGCCCCAGGGCGAGGTCCTGTACCTGCTCCGCATGGAGGAGGGCCGGATCGTACGGTGTGCTCCGCGATCGGCGTCGCTGCACAACCTCGTCCTGTTCCACGAGGTCTTCGGCGGCGACATCCTCACGGACTTCCCCTTCATCGAAGCGAGCTTCGGACTGTCGATCGCAGGGGTGGCGGTGTAGATGGCCTGGTTCTGGCGAGGTCTGCGCGAAGGCGTCGTGACCACGGACTATCCGCGGCGCCCCGACCCCACCGCGGATCGCTTTCCCGCGGCGATCCGGGTCAGGGGATCGGCAGCGCTTCCGGCCGGCCCGGAGACGGCGGACCTGTGCCCGACGGGGGCCATCACCGTCGGCGACGACGGCACGGTACGGCTGGACCGCGGTCGCTGCATCCTGTGCCGGCGCTGCGTGCGGGCGAGGCCGGACCTGTTCGCGCCCGCGTACGGCACGGAGATCGCCGAGTTGCGGCGCCCGGCCCTGACCGTACCTCCGCGGGAGGAGGACAGCGCAGCGCTCGCCGCGGTGCGCGGCGAACTGGCCGCCCGCACCGCGCGCTTCCGCCGGTCCCTGCACGTCCGGCACATCGACGCCGGCTCCGACGGCAGCGAGGAATGGGAGATCGCCGCCCTCACCAATCCGGTGTACGACATCCACCGGCTCGGCATCTTCTTCACCGCCAGTCCCCGCCACGCGGACCTCCTGATGATCACCGGGGCCGGCACCCGCGGCATGGCCCCCGCCGTACGCAGGACCTACGAAGCCACCGCCCGGCCCGTGGCGGTGCTCGCCGTCGGCAGCGACGCGTGCAGCGGCGGCATGCACGCCGGCTCCTATGCCACCCTCGACGGCGTCGGCCGCACGGCCGAGGTGGACGTCTGGGTGCCGGGCTCGCCACCGAGCCCGTTCTCGCTGCTCCACGCACTGCTCCTGGCCGTCGGACGGATCAGCGTGCACAGGGGGACGCCATGACAACGGTCGTCCTCGTCGGACTCCTCCTGTTCGCGGCCGGCGCCGCCGCCGACGCCCTCGTCCGGCCCGCGCGGTGGCGCGCCCGTACCCGTCAACTCCCCTGGCTGCTGTGCGCGGGCGGGTCAGGCTGCCTGGCGGCGGTGGGAGCGTGGGCCCTGGCCCACCCTCGCCGCGAGCCGCGCCTGAGCCTCGGCACCTGGCTCGGCTTCGGACACACTGCCCTGGAGATCGACCATCTCACCGCCCTGTTCTGGCTGCTCACGTTCTCCGTCGGTGTGGCCGCGTGCCTGACGGCCGCCGACTGGACCACCGCCCGCCCGCAGGGTGCGGGCTCCGCCTCCTACTGCGCCCTCGTACTGTGTGCGGTCGCCGTCGTCGAAAGCGCGGACAACGCCTTCTTGCTGCTGCTGGGCTGGGAGGCCCTCACCCTCGGCTTCTACCTCCTCACCTCCGCCGGCCACCGGCACACCAACCCGGCCTTCATCACCTTCACGTTCAGCAAGATCTCCGGCGCCGCGCTGCTGCTCGGGCTCCTCCTGGCCGCCGCCCGCACGGGCGGCGGCTTCGCCCTGTCGGACTTCTCGCGCCTGCACGCGGGAGTCGCGCACGACACCACGTGGACACTCCTCGTCGTCGCCTTCGCCATCAAGGTGGGCCTCGTGCCGGTACAGATCTGGATGCCCCGCGGATACGCCGCCGCCCCGGCGGGCCTGCGCCCGGTGATGGCGGGAGTCGCGGTCAACGCCGGGTTCTACGGGCTGTGGCGGACCCTGGACCTGCTGGGCGGGCCACCGGCCTGGCTGGCCCTGGTCCTGCTGCTCACGGCGTCGCTCACGGCCCTGCTCGGCATCGCGCACGCGGCGGTGCAAAACCGCCTTGAGCGGGTCATCGCGTACTCCAGCGTCGAGAACGCGGGCCTCATCTGCACCGGTTACGCGCTCGCCCTGGTCGGAACCTGCCTGGGCAGCTCCCGGCTCACCGCGGCCGGGCTGGTGGCCGCCACGCTCCAGACCGTCGCCCACGCCATCGCGAAGAGCCTGCTCTTCGCCGGCGCCGCCTGCCTCGAAACCGATGCCGGAACAGGCGACCTGGAGCGGCTCCGCGGGTCGTCCGCCCGGCGGCTGCCCTGGGCGGGCACGGCCGTCGCCGTCGGCTCCATCACTCTCGCGGGCCTCCCCCCGACCGCCGGGTTCGTGTCGGAGTGGTTCCTGCTCGAATCCCTCATGCAGCAATTCCGGCTGCCGCACCTCCCCTACGCACTCGCCCTGGCGGCGGCGGGCGCGTTGATCGCGCTGACCGCCGGATTCGCGTCCGTCACCTTCGTCCGGATCGTCGGCATGATCGTGCTCGGCCCCCGCGACCAGGCGCCGGGCGAGCGCGTACGCCGCCACCGTGATCTCGGGGCGGCCGGGCGGCTCGGCGTGCTGATGCTCGTCCTCGGCGGCAGCGCGGTCGCCGCGCTGACCCCGCTCGAACTCCGCGTCATCTCACACGGCATCAGCGGCATGGTTCCGCTCGCCGCCACCCGGGGTGCCCTGAAGTCGCCCTGGGTGGTCCAACCCGTATTCGCGGACTTCTCGGCTCTCTCCGCCGGCTGGCTGTGGGTGGTGATGCCCGCACTGCTGCTCGGCGTCCTCGTCGTGCTCCTGCTCGGTGGGTCCAGGGGCCGCGCCCTGCACGTACGGCGTACGCCGGCCTGGCGGTCGGCGAGCGGCGAAGTGGCGGGAGAGAGCCAGTACACGCCGTTCGGATACGCCAACCCCACGCGCCGCATCCTCGGGGGCATCCTCCGCACCCGGACCACTCTCACTCCGGAGGGGCACGACCGGGACGAAGGCACCGCGGGCTCCTCGGCCGAGCAGCCCCGAACGGCCGCCACCGGCGGCGTGCTGGGTTATTCGTCGGACGTCGTGGAAGTCATCGAGAGGTATCTCTACCGCCCCTTGTACCGTCCGCTGCTCGCCCTGTCCGCCGCGGCCAAACGGCTCCAGTCCGGGCGCCTGGACGCCTATCTCGCCTACATGCTCATCGCGTTGGCCGCGCTCCTCGCCGTGGTGGCGGGACTGGCGTAGCGGCCGGAAGCGGACCTCCCCGCGAAAGGAAACCCGCCATGTCGTCGACTGCGTTTCACAGAATCCTGATCGGCTGGGACGGATCGGCCGACGCGCACACCGCACTCGCCACCGCACTCGCGGTCGCGGACGGAGGCGGCACGGTCATCGCGCGAGCGGTCCTCACACCCTCACAGCACACCGAGACGGGAGGAGAGCACCGCCGCGACGTCACCTCCCAGCGCCACTGGCTCACGGAGACGTTCGACGAGGCACTCCGCTCGAACCCCGCACACCGGGCCCGCGTCAGGCTGGAATGGGCCGAGGGTGAGGACGTCTCCGCGGAACTCCGCTCCTGCGCCTCGGAGCACGGCTGCGACCTCATCGTCGTGGGCCGCAGAGGGGCGGACAGCCATCTGCGCACCAGCGGCCTGGGGCCGGTGGCCCGTGCCGTGTGCGACAGCGCCACCGTCCCCGTCCTCCTCGTCGGCCCCTCCTGACACCCACTGCTGCCCTCGCCGTGCTGTCCCCGGTAATTCGGGACAACGGCTCGGCCGACGCGCGCTTGCCCGTCCCACCGGGCATACGGGACGCGCGTCCGTTTGTTGAGAGACCGCGGCAGGGTGCGATACGAGGCACGTGCCTGTCGCTCAGGGTGTGCGGTACGGAGCACGTGCGTGTCGCTCAGGGTGTCGAAGCGGCAGGCTGAGGGAGATCCGCACCGGGCGCGGGGAAGGAACGAGGACATGCACGGCGAGTACAAGGCGCCCGGCGGCAAGCTGGTCGTCGTGGACCTGGAGGTCGAGGAAGGCCACCTGCGCGACGTGACGGTCGCCGGGGACTTCTTCCTGGAGCCCGACGAGGCGATCCTCTCGATCAACGCGGCTCTGGAGGGCGCTCCTTCCACGACGGACGCCGCGGGGCTGGCCGCCCGGATCACGGCGGCCCTGCCCCGCGCGACCGTCATGCTCGGGCTGAGCGCGGACGGTGTCGGCATCGCCGTCCGGCGGGCACTGGCCCGCGCGACCGAGTGGAGCGACTACGACTGGCAGCTCGTGCACATGGAGCCGCAGGCCCCGGCCCTGCACATGGCACTGGACGAGGTGCTCACGGCCGAGGTGGCCGCCGGGCGCCGGGCGCCCACACTGCGGGTCTGGGAATGGGCGTCGCCCGCTGTGGTCATCGGCAGCTTCCAGTCGCTGCGGAACGAGGTGGACCCCGACGGCGCGGCGGAGCACGGGATGACCGTGGTACGCCGTATCTCCGGTGGTGGGGCCATGTTCGTGGAGCCCACGAGCACGATCACGTACTCGCTGTCCGTACCGGAGTCGCTGGTGTCCGGCCTCTCCTTCGCCGACAGTTACGCCTACCTCGACGACTGGGTGCTGAGCGCGCTCGGCGACACGGGCATCAACGCCTGGTACCAGCCCCTCAACGACATCGCCACCGACGCCGGCAAGATCGCCGGCGCCGCCCAGAAGCGGGTGGTCGGCCCCGACGGCGGCCCTGGAGCCGTCCTGCACCACGTGACCATGTCGTACGACATCGACGCCGACAAGATGCTCGCGGTCCTGCGCATCGGCAAGGAGAAGATGTCGGACAAGGGCACCAGGAGCGCCAAGAAGCGCGTGGACCCGCTCCGCCGTCAGACCGGCCTCGCCCGCGAGCAGGTGATCGAGAACATGATCGCCTCCTTCCGCGGCCGCTACGGATTGACCACCGGGGGCGTCACAGCGGAGGAGATGGCGCGGGCGCGGGAGCTGGTACGGACGAAGTTCGCCACAGAGGAGTGGACGGCACGGGTGCCGTGAGCGCCCACCGGGCCGGCCGCAGCGGGGCGCCCACCCGTCGACACACGGCCCGTGCCCTCGCGGGCCGGTTCTCGCGGTCCGTTTCTCGTGGACTGGTTCTCGCGGTCCGGTCCTCATGGACCGGCCCTCGTGGTCCGGTTCTCGTGGGCGCCGGATCGCATCACGCCCGGGCGACGTGTACGGCGCGGCGGGGGGTGTGGCGGGCGCGGCCTGCACCTCCGCACCCACGGTGTTCCCCCCGATCAGCCGTTCCCGCCGGGGCTATGCCCTCGGCTCGGGAGCGGCGGGTGTCACACCCGTACCGTCGGGTTGTACGTCTCGAACCAGGTGCCGAGGTCCAGCGCGCGCTCCAGGATCATGCGCTGCTGCTGCGTGATGTCCTCGGGCGCGGCGGTGGTCGCGGCCGTCAGCACCTGCTGGTCGAGCAGGTCGACCGCCGGGCCCCGGGCGCCGAGCAGCTCGCTCGCCTGGTCCTGGATGGCCGTGACGTACGTCGGGTCGAACGTGCCCGGGTACCCGCTCTTCTTGCGGTTCGCCACCGATTCCGGCAGCAGTTCGCGGGTCGCCGCGCGCAGCAGGCTCTTCTCCCGGCCGTCGAACGTCTTCATGGACCACGGGGTGTTGAAGACGTACTGCACGAGGCGGTGGTCGCAGAACGGCACGCGCACTTCGAGGCCCACGGCCATGCTCATGCGGTCCTTGCGGTCCAGCAGCAGCTGCACCATGCGTGTCAGGTGGAGATGGCTGACGACCCGCATCCTGGCGTCGAGCCCGGTCTCCCCCGGCAGCAGCGGGGTCTCGGCGACAGCGGCCTGGTAGCCGTCCGAGACGTACGACGTGAGGTCGAGAACGCCCGCGAGATCGCGGTTGACCTGCGTCTCCGAGCCGCCGATCGGGGCTCCGCCCGCCATCCACGGATACGTGTCGGCGTAGCGCCGCTCGTCGTGGAACC
The DNA here is from genome assembly GCF_020176795.1 of Streptomyces sp. 8L. Classification (GTDB taxonomy): domain Bacteria; phylum Actinomycetota; class Actinomycetes; order Streptomycetales; family Streptomycetaceae; genus Streptomyces. The sequence continues at coordinate 9,281 of NZ_JAIUKE010000053.1, read as the reverse complement.
ACGGGTAGCCGCCGAACACCTCGTCCGCCGACTCGCCCGAGAGCGCCACCGTGGAGTGCTTCCGTACGGCGGCGAACAGCAGGTACAGCGAGTTGTCGCGGTCGCCGACACCCACCGGGATGTCCCGCGCGCCGACCGCCGCACGCCGTACGGCGGGGGCGGAGAGCGCCGTGCCGTCCAGGATGATGTCCTGGTGCGCGTTGCCGAGGTGTTCCGCGACGGCGTGCACGAACGGGGTGTCCTGCGTCGGCGAGACGTCCATCGCCTGGAAGTGCTTCTCCTGGTCGGGGAAGTCCACGGCGAAGCTGCGCACGGTCTCGCCCTGCGGCGCGAGGTGCAGCGCGGCGAGAGCGGTGAGCGCGGACGAGTCCAGTCCGCCGGACAGCAGGGTGCAGCGCGGCACGTCCGCGACGAGCTGCCGCTCGACGATGTCGTCCAGCAACTCCCGCACATGCGCGACGGTCTGCTCCACGGTGTCGGTGTGCGGCTCGGAGCGCAGCCGCCAGTACGTGTGGCGGCGCAGCCCCGACCGGTCGAGCGTGATGATCTCGCCCGGCCTGACCTCGGCCATGCCCTCCCACACCGCGACGCCGGGCGTCTTGACGAAGGAGAACAGTTCACGCAGCCCGTCGGCGCCCACGACCCGGCGTGCCAGCGGGTTCGCGAGGATGGCCTTGGGCTCGGAGCCGAAGAGGACGCCGTCATCCGTCTCGTAGTAGTAGAACGGCTTGATCCCCATCCGGTCGCGTATCATCACGAGCCGCTCGGTACGCGCGTCCCAGATTGCGAACGCATACATCCCGTTGAGGCGATCGACGAGCGCGTCGCCCCATTCGAGGTAGCCGTGGAGCACGACCTCCGTGTCCGAGTCGGTGTCGAACCGGTGGCCGGCGCGGCGCAGTTCGTCGCGCAGTTCCGTGTAGTTGTACGCCTCGCCCGAGTAGACCATCGAGACGTCGCCCTCGGGGGTGTTGACCGTCATCGGCTGCGCTCCGCCGGGGAGGTCGATGACGGCGAGCCGCCGGTGCCCCAGGGCGACGTGGTGGTCGAGCCAGGTGCCCGAGGCGTCCGGGCCGCGGCAGGACATCGTCTCGGTCATCGCCTCGACGTCGTGCCGGCTGAGGGTCAGGTCGCGCTGGTACGCGACCCATCCCGTGATTCCGCACATGCTGGACCTCGTTCCTCTGAGAGTTCCTCCAGAAAAGTTGCCTGGGTAAACCACTTCCCAACTCACTCGGCCGCCCACACCTGCGAGCGGCTCCCGCCTGCGTGGAGTTTCTAACAGCAAAGGTCTGGTCACGACGGGTTGGCGGGCCGCTCCGAGTGGGTACGCGGCGCCCGTCAACCCTCTGCCGAGGGGCGGGAATCAGCCCGCCACGGGACTGGCTCGAACACACCGGTTCGGTCCGCTTCAGTTCGATTCGGTCCACTCCGGTTCTGGCCGCTCCGGCTCGGCCCGGTCCGGCTCGGCTCGGGCCGGCTCGGCTCGGGCCGGCCCGGTCCGATTCGGCTCGGTCCGAGTCGGCTCGGTCTGATTCGATGGCGCTCAGTTCCGGGGACGGCCCGCTCAATTCCGAGGAATGCCCGCCCGGTTCCGGACGGTCCGCTCAATTCCGGGGAAGGTCCGCTCAGTTCCCGGACGGTCCGCTCAACTCCGGGATGACCCGCTCAGTTCCGAGATGACCCGCAGGCCGTAGACGTCGATCGTCGGCTCCTTCGCGTCGTGCATGGCGTACAGCGCGAACTGGTCGACGCCCAGGTCCCGCAGCGCCCGCAGCTTCGTGACGTGGGCCGCCGCGTCGCCCAGTACGCAGAAGCGGTCCACGATGTCGTCCGGCACGAAGCCGGTCGACGGGTTGCCGGCCCGGCCGTGGTGTGCGTAGTCGTAGCCCTGCCGCCGCTCGATGTAGTCCGTCAGCTCGTCGGGTACGGCACCGGAGTGCGCGCCGTACCGCGCGACCAGGTCGGCGACGTGGTTGCCGACCATCCCGCCGAACCAGCGGCACTGCTCGCGCGCGTGCGCCAGGTCGTCGCCGACGTACGCGGGCGCCGCCACGCACACCGTCAGCGCGGCCGGGTCCCGGCCCGCCTCGGCCGCCGCCGTCCGGGCCGCCTTGATCATCCACTCCGTCAGATACGGGTCGGCGAGTTGGAGGATCAACCCGTCGGCGACCCGGCCCGCCAATGCCAGCGCCTTCGGCCCGTACGCCCCCATCCATACCGGCAGGCGGCCGTCCCTGACCCACGGCAGCCGCAGCGGACGCCCCTCGACCAGGGCCTCCCGGCCCTCCGCGAGGTCCCGGATCACGCCGATCGCCTCGCCGAGCCGGGCCAGCGTGTTCGGGGCGCGCCCGGCGACCCGCATCGCGGAGTCGCCCCGGCCGATGCCGCACACCGTCCGGTTCCCGTACATCTCGTTGAGCGTCGCGAAGGTGGAGGCCGTGACCTCCCAGGTCCGCGTCCCCGGGTTGGTCACCATCGGCCCCACGACCAGCCGTTCGGTCTCCGCGAGGACCCGGCTGTGGATGACGAAGGGCTCCTGCCACAGCACCGCCGAGTCGAAGGTCCAGCCGTAGCGGAACCCTGCGGACTCCGCGCGGCGCATGAGGTCCACGACCGCGCGCGCCGGCGGGTCCGTCTGCAGGACAAGGCCGAAATCCATCGGGCGTTCCTCCTCGGGGTGCGGGGCGGCCGGCCGGCGGCGCTCCGGGCGCCGGTGGCGTTCCGGTGTGCCGCCCGGGGTACGTACCGCCCGCGACCCGCCCGGCTCGCGAACTCTCCGACCTGGCCGGCCGTCAGCTCATGTCGGGGATGCTCCCGCCCGCGCGCGTCCACGGCAACCCGGCACACCGGGCATCCCGGTCAAGACCGCGGTAACCGGCCACCTGGCCGGGTTGCGCTCCCGGACCTCGGGGCGGCAGGCCGGTCTTCGCCCCGGCGCCACGAGGAGCGCGCGAGCAAGCGGGCCCGGTGGCTGGCTCGTACCCGGGCGAAGGGCCGTTCGTGAGAACTGGACCGCCTGGATCGGCGGTGTGGACCGCACGCGCGCTCCACACCGCCGGGAAGGCCGGCCGGTCAGCCGGCCCTGAGGGCGGGGTGGACCTCCTCGACGCGGTCGCGCTCGGTGTACATGTCCCAGTAGAGCGCGGCGAGGTCGGCCGGGTCGACGACAGGGAACGCGGCTGTCAGCTCCGAGGCGCCGGCCGCCTCCGCCGCCTCACTGCCTCCGATGAACGCGGCGATCGAGAGGGTGCCCGCGTAGATGCCCGACTCGGCGAGTTCCCCGTTGAGGGAGTAGAGCCAGTTCCGGGCGGCGGCCATCAGCGGGCCGACCCCGCTTATGTGCGGCATGGGGTGGACGGCGGTGGCGCCGGTGGTCATCAGGAAGGCGCCGTCGCCGCGCTCCTTCCACTCCGGCAGCACGGCCCGGACGACGGCCAGCGGTGTGAGCAGGAGCAGCGGGACGCCCTGGGCCAGGGTGTCCGGCTCCAGTTCGGCGGCCGGGGTGAAGGGGACCGTGGGGACCGGGCCGTACTCGACCACGTCGATCCGGCCGAGCCGCTCGCGGACAGCCTCGACCAGGGCGGGGATCTCGTCGGGCACGGAGAGGTCGGCCGTGAAGCCGGTCGCGTCGACGCCCTCGGCGGCGAGCCGCTCGACCAGGGCGTCGAGGCGGTCCTTGCGACGCGCCACCAGCGCGACACGGAAGCCCTCGGCGGCGAAGTGTCGGGCGAGGGAAGCGCCGAGACCAGGGCCTGCCCCGAAGACAGCGATCACTTTGGACATGGGGATACTCCTCCAACTACTGCGGCGGTGACGGGGGATGACGGTCGAGAGTGGCCGGATCAGCCCCGGGAGTCCCACACCAGTGGGGCCTGGCGGCTCCCGGCGTCCTTCCGGGTGTCGGTCAGGAGGCCAGGGGAGGCGGCGCGGCTCATCCGCACGGCCGGCGTGCCGGTGCCGCGTCCGGCGGCCTTCGCCGGGCCGTCGGCCGGTCTGCCGTCGCGGGCGACCGCGCGGGCCGGTGTCCAGACGTCGTCCAGGGCCCGGCAGGGGCGGCTCACTCCCTCGGAGGCGGCCGGCGGCTCGATCCGCCGGGACGCCGCCTCTGCCCGCGCGCCGCCTGCCTCCATGCTCCGACCTCCAATTCCTCTCATTTGTTCGTAGCGCCATGATGCGCCAGTATGGAAGCCGCTACAAAAGGCACACCGGTGTGCGCGACGGAGGGGAATGGGCGCCATGCAGGACAGCGCGGTTACCGGGATGGCGGCTGCGATCGGGCCGTGCGCGAGCATCCCGGCCGACCAGATGGCTTTCATCCGGCAGCTCCTCGACCGGGTCGGCGACAAGTGGAGCATGCTGATCACCGCCGTCCTGGAGGACGGCCCACTGCGCTACACCGACCTCCAGCGCCAGATCCCCGGCATCTCCCAGCGCATGCTCACCCGCACGCTGCGCCAGCTCCAGGACGACGGCCTGATCACGCGCACCGCCTACGCCGAGGTGCCGCCGCGGGTGGAGTACGCGCTCGCCCCGCTCGGCCACGGCCTGCACGAGATCGTCATGCGGCTGATCGGCTGGGTCGCCGACCACCACGACGAGATCCGCGCCCACCGCGCCCGGGCCGGCACCGCGGCCCCCTCCCGGTCCTGAGCCGCGGCCCTGCCTGGCCGTCACGGCTCTCGTCGTGCTCACGCTCGTGCGTGGGAAGCCCCGCGGGTGCTCGAAGCGAGGCGTCGGAGCACGGCGGCGGTCAGGGCCGGGAACCGCCGCCCGCCCCGCGCGGCCAGGCCGACTCCCCCGGCTCCAGGGTCAGTTCACGTACTGGCAGATTCCCCGCGGCAGGTAGGCGCCGTGGCCCGCGTGCCCCACGTAGGCCTCGTTCTCGATCACCGCGACACCGCGGGAGAGCACCGTCTCCACCCGTCCCGTCACCCGCCTGCCCTCGTATGCCGAGTAGTCGACGTTCATGTGGTGCGTGCTCGCAGACAGGGTGTGCTCGGTGCCCGGGTCGTAGATGACGATGTCGGCGTCCGCGCCCGGCGCGATGGTCCCCTTCCTCGGGTACAGGCCGAACATCCGCGCGGGCGTCGCGCAGGCGATCTCGATCCAGCGGCGGCGGGTGATGTGCCCGTCCACGACGGCCTGGTGGAGCAGGTCCATACGGTTCTCCACGCCGGGCATGCCGTTGGGGATCTTCGAGAAGTCGCCCAGGCCCAGCTCCTTCTGGCCGGCGAAGCAGAACGGGCAGTGGTCCGTGGAGACCACCTGGAGGTCGTTCGTGCGCAGCCCGCGCCACAGCGCCGCCTGGTGCTCGGCCGGGCGCAACGGAGTGGAACACACGTACTTCGCACCTTCGAAGCCGGGTTCCGCCAGGTTGTCCGTCGACAGGAAGAGGTACTGGGGGCAGGTCTCGGCGAAGACGGGCAGGCCCTCGTCGCGGGCCCGCACCACCTCGGCGAGCGCCTCCCGCGCCGACACGTGCACGACGTACAGGGGCGCGCCCGCCACCTGGCTCAGCCGGATCACGCGGTGCGTGGCCTCCGCTTCGAGCAGCGCCCTGCGCACTTCGCCGTGGTACCGCGGATCGCGCTCGCCGCGCGCCAGCGCCTGTTCCACCAGTACGTCGATCGCGGGGCCGTTCTCCGCGTGTGCCATGACGAGAGCGCCGCTCGCGGCGGCGCTCTGCATGGCCCGGAGGATCTGGCCGTCGTCGGAGTAGAAGACCCCCGGGTAGGCGGTGAAGAGTTTGAACGAGGTGACTCCGGCCGACACGAGCCGGTCCATCTCCCTGAGGGAGTACTCGTTCACGTCGGACATGATCATGTGGAAGGCGTAGTCGACGGCGCACTTGCCGTTCGCCTTCTCGTGCCACGCGTCGAGCCCCTCGCCGAGTGAGCGGCCCTTGGACTGGATGGCGAAGTCCACGATGGTCGTCGTGCCGCCCCAGGCCGCGGCCCTGGTCCCGGTCTCGAAGGTGTCGGAGGCGTACGTTCCGCCGAACGGCATCTCCATATGGGTGTGCGGGTCGACGCCGCCCGGGATGACATAGCGGTCCGTCGCGTCGATGGTGACGTCCGCGGTCCAGCCGGCGGCGGCCCCGGAGTCGTGGGCGGCGAGCGCGACGACCCTGCTGTCCTCGATCAGGACGTCGGCGTGGGTCTCCTCCGCCGCGGTGACGACGAGGCCGCCGCGGATGAGCGTACGGGTGGTCATGGTGGCGCTCGCTCCTCTCCCGTGTCCGGGCACGTCGCGTCGTTACGGTCCGACGGCCCTCGGTCCGCGCGGGCTCCGGCGGGCGCGGCCCCCCTCCACATCCTCCGGCGCCGCGGGCCCCGTCAGATGCTCCGCAGCGCGCGGTCCAGGATCAGCGCGCCCTCCTCGGCCTCGGCCACCGTCAGCGTCAGCGGCGGGGCGATCCGCAGCACACTCGTGTCGTGGCCGCCGCCCTTGCCGATCAGCAGGCCGCCCTCGCGGGCCGCCTCAAGGGCCGCTGCGGCGCGCTCGGGCGACGCCTCGCCGGTGCCGGGCCTGACGAGTTCGACACCGGCCATCAGGCCCCGGCCGCGTACCTCCCGTACGGTGTCGACCTGCGCGGCCGTGGCCCGCAGCCGCTCAAGGAGCAGGCCACCGACGCGGCGCGCGTTGCCCTGGAGATCGTGCTCCAGCAGGTACGACAGGTTGGCGAGTCCCGCGGCCATGGTGACGGGGCTGCCGCCGAAGGTGGAGATGGAGTTGGTGTCGACGTGGTTCATGATGTCGGCACGGGCGATCACACCGCCGATGGACATGCCGTTGCCGATGCCCTTGGCGAAGGTGACGATGTCCGGCGGGCCGTTCTCCGCGTGCGCCTGCCAGCCCCAGAAGTGGTCGCCGGTGCGGCCCCATCCGGTCTGCACCTCGTCGCTGATCCACAGGGTGCCCCGCTCGGCGAGCACCTCGCGGAAGGCCGCGTACAGCCCGTCCGGCGGCATCGTGAAGCCGCCGACGCCCTGCACCGGTTCCGCGATCAGCGCGGCGGGAGCCCGGCCCTGGCCGAGGAGGTCCTTCAGGTCGGCGACGCAGGCGGCGGTGAACCCGGCGTCGTCGAGGTGGGCGAACGGGCCCCTGCCGCGCACCGCGCCGTGCACGTAAGTGGTGTGGATGGGCGAGTAACTCGTGGGCGACCAGCCGCTGTTGCCGGTCACGGAGACGGTCGAGAAGGACCGGCCGTGGTAGCTGTTGCGCATCGCGAGGATCTGGTTCGAGCCCCGGTAGGCGGTGGCGAGCAGCAGCGCGGTGTCGTTCGCCTCGGTGCCCGAGGTGGTGAAGAAGACGCGGGCGTCGGGGATGCCGGAGAGCGCCGCGACGCGCTCCGCCAGCTCCACCATCGGGCGGTTGAGGTAGAGCGTCGAGGAGTGGATGATCCGCGCGGCCTGCTCGCTCACGGCCTTGGTGACCTCGGGGAGCGCGTGCGCGGTCATGGTGGTGAGGATGCCGCCGAAGAAATCGAGGTAGCGGTTGCCCCCGGCGTCCCAGACGTGGCGGCCCTCGCCGTGCGTGATCTCGATGGGGTCGGCGTAGTAGAGGCTGAGCCAGTCGGGCAGGACGGCGCGGTGGCGCTCGTACAGGGAGTCGTTCACGGCGCGATCAGCCCCTCGTACGCGTCGGGCCTGCGGTCCCGGTAGAACGCCCATTGCTGCCGCACCTCGTCGATGAGGGACAGGTCCAGGTCGCGGACGACGAGTTCCTCCTCCTTGTCGCTCGCGGTGTCGCCGACGAACCGGCCGCGCGGGTCGACGAAGTAGCTCGTACCGTAGAAGTCGTTGTCGCCGTACTCCTCCCGGCCGACGCGGTTGATCGCGGCGACGAAGTACTCGTTGGCCACGGCGGCGGCCGGCTGCTCCAGCTGCCAGAGGTGCGACGAGAGGCCGCGCGAGGTGGCCGACGGGTTGTAGACGATCTCCGCGCCGTTCAGGCCGAGTTGGCGCCAGCCCTCCGGGAAGTGCCGGTCGTAGCAGATGTACACACCGACCTTGCCCGCCGCCGTGTCGAAGACGGGCCAGCCCGCGTTGCCCGGCTTGAAGTAGTACTTCTCCCAGAAGCCACTGAGCTGGGGGATGTGGTGCTTGCGGTACTTCCCGAGGTACGAGCCGTCGGCGTCGATCACCGCCGCGGTGTTGTAGTAGAGGCCCGCGCCCTCCACCTCGAAGACCGGCACGACGAGCACCATTCCGGTCTCCCGCGCGAGTGCCCGCATGCGGGTGACGGTGGGGCCGTCCGGCACCGGCTCGGCCCACCGGTAGTGCTCGGGCTCCTGCACCTGGCAGAAGTAGGGGGCGTTGAAGACCTCCTGGAAGCCCATCACCCGCGCGCCCTGCCGGGCCGCCTCCCTGGCGTGCTCCTCGTGCTTGACGATCATGGACTCGGTGTCACCGGTCCAGGTCGTCTGCGCGAGCGCGGCACGGACGGTTCGGCGCCGGGTCCCGGCGGTCTCGGAAGGCTCGGTCACGGGCTGCTCCTTCGGATCAGCGGACCCGTCGAACGTAAGCCCCGGCCGGAACCGGGGCAAGACCACCGTCGCCCGAACGAGTACGCCCGCCGCCCGTCCGCGGGCCGCTCACAGGTCGACGGCGATGCCGATCATGGGGTGCCGGGAACGGCGACGCGAGAGCTTCGCGGACAGTTCGGTGAGCCGGTACTGCCAGCCGTACTTGCCGGTCAGCAGTCCCTGGACGTGCGCCATGCCGTCCGCGTCGGTGATCAGCCGCGCGGCGCCCTCGGCGCGTACGGCCCCCTTCTCGATCCGGCCCCGCACCGTGCACACCGTCGCGGCGGCGCGGGGCACGTTGCGGACGCGTTTGACCTTCCACGACCCGGCGTCGGTCCAGACGTAGAGCGTGCGGTCGTCCACCGCGTGCCAGACGGGGGTGTCGACGCCGGCGCCGTTCCTGCGGTACGTGGTGAGGCTGACGTAGCGGCTGCGCGTGAGCGCGTCGAGGGTCTTGCGGTCGAGGCTGGTCACGGCCGAAGGCTACGCCGTACCGGTGGCGGGCGCGCCGGCGATCGCCTCACGCGGGGACCCCGCGGTGGCCGTGCTCCGGGCAGTACGGGCGACCGGGGGTGCTGCACGGGGGGACGCGGCTGGGCCGTACGGGGCAGACCACCCCCGGGAGCACCGGCGCGCTCGCGGGGCCCGGGGGGGGCCCGGGGGCCCCCCCCCCCCCCCCGCCCCCCGGGGGGCGGGGGGGGCCCCGCCCCCCCCGGGGGGGGGGGCCCCCCGGGGGGGCCCCCACCCCGGG
>NZ_JAIUKE010000052.1 GCF_020176795.1 Streptomyces sp. 8L | reverse complement strand
AACCGGGGGGGGCCCGGGCGCGGGGGGGGGCGCCCGGCCGGGGGGGGGGGCGCCCCGGGGCCCCCCCCGCCGGGGGGGGGGCGGCCGGCCGGACCCGCGGGGCGGGTCCTGCCGAACGGCCGGGCGGGAGGGGCACGGGAGGGCCGGTCAGTGCAGGTGCAGCTGCTGGCCCGGGTAGATCTTGTCGGCGTCCGTGAGGATCTTCTTGTTGAGGCTGAAGACCTTCTTCCAGCCGCCCTTGACGTGGTGCGCCGTGGCGATCTTCGACAGGGTGTCGCCGGGCTTGACCTTGTACTCGCCGTCGCCCTTCTTGATCACGGCGGGGCGGGCGTCGCCGCGGCTGGCCTGCTGCTGCGCCGGACGCGACTGCGTCTGGGGGCGGGACTGCTGCTTGGCCGGGGCCTGCTGCGCGGACGAGGTCGTGTCCTCGCTCGTGACCGTGCCGGAGCCGCCGGGGCCGGAGAGGCCCTTGCCGCAGACCGGCCAGGCGCCCTTGCCCTGGCCCGCGAGCACCTTCTCGGCGACGGCGATCTGCTGCGACTTGGAGGCCTGGTCGGCCTGCGGGGCGTAGGCGGTGCCGCCGTACGCGGCCCAAGTGGAGTTCGTGAACTGGAGGCCGCCGTGGAAGCCGTTGCCGGTGTTGATCGACCAGTTGCCGCCGGACTCGCACTGGGCGACCTGGTCCCACTCGGAGACCGAGGCGGCGGAGGCCGAGGTGGCGGACAGCAGCGGAACGGCGACAGCGGCGCCGGTGACGCCGGCGAGCGTGGCGTAGCGGACGGCCTTCGAGGGGCGGCGGTGCTTGTGGGCCTTGTTCGAACGCAGCATGAAGCATCTCCTCACCGACGCCTGCGAGGTCAGCTGTCGGGTTCGGGCGCAGTGAGTTGCCCGGTCGCGATCGGACCACGTCGGACGTGATCCCTACGGTCCGCACTGGATGTGCGGGCCCGCTCGCGGCTTAACCCCAAGCCGGGCCGCTGGGCCGTCCTTCCACGGACGGCCTTCCCGGTCCGGCGGCGGAACCTTGGGTCCCCCGCTCCTGCCTTCGGCGCTTGACGCGACGACTGTTCCGGCCGACCGACGGCAGGATTCGGCGTTTCGGTCGACTGGGCCCGCGGTGCGAGCGGTGAAGACCGTAAACATAGGACTGTCAGATCTTCAAAGAAGGACATCCCGGCGAAAACACCCATAGCGTTCACTCGCATGGCCTCATTTCCCCAGGTGAGGCCCGAAACAGGCGAATCTGACGGGCCATTTCGACCAAACAGCCCGAAGAGACGCTTGTCTCATTTTCACAGAATCGGACATAGGGGGCCGAACTGACAGCGCACGGGGGCCACTTCGTGGCCGCCCGTGCGCTGTCCTCGCTTCACCCGTGGTGTCAGCCGACTCCGAGGTCGAGAGTCTGGCCAGGAACGATGTGGTCCGGATCGGAGCCGAGGGCCGCCTTGTTCGCCGCGTACAGGGCCTGCCAGCCGCCGTCCACTCCCCGGCTCGCCGCGATCCCCGCCAGGCTGTCGCCGGAGCGGACGATGTAGCGGGCGTCCGAGCCCGACGGCGTCGCCGTGCCCGATGACACGCCGTCACCCGACGAGGAGTGACGCCCGTTTTGACCGGTCTGGGAATCACTGTCCGTCGCGGTCGTCGCGGAGGAGCCGGACGCCTCCGGCGCGGCGCCGCCCCGGTGCTTGCCCGCGGCCCCGTCGGAGCCCGAGGGGCCCGGCGTGGCGGTCGTCGCGCCCGGCCCGGGCAGCGCGCCCGTGGCGGGTCCGCCGGAGGCGGCCGGGGCGCCCGCGCCCGGAGCGCCGGACGGCGTCCCCGCGGGCGTGGTGCCCGGGGTGTCCGTGGCCGGCGCCGCGTCCTGGCCGGCCCAGGCCGCCTCGTCGGGGAACTGCCACAGCGCGCCGGGCGAGCTCGCCTCGTGCGGGTTTGAGGGGTACCGCGGCGCGAACGGGATGCGGATGACGGGCGCGCCGCCCGTGTCCCGTACGACGCCGGGCTGGTCGGCGTTGCCGACGGAGCCCGCGCCCGCCGTCGCGGGTCCCGATGTGACGCCGCCGCTGTTGTCGCGGCTGACGCTGAGCGGGAAGCCGTCGTCGTCGGTGGACGCGGCGCCGGAGGGCGACCCGGCGCGGTGCTTGCCGCCGGTCGCGGAGGGCGCGCCGGGCGCGGAGCCGGAGGCGTCGGGCGACGCGGAGTCCGAGGGTGTGCTGGAGGGGGTGGGCTGCCCGGTGGAGCCGGTCTCCGTGCCGGGGTCCGCCGTGTCCCCCGCGCCGTCCGAACTGGCGGACGGGTCCGGGGTGGCGGAGCCGCTGGAATCTCCCGTGGCCGGGGTGCCCGACGGGTCGGTCGAGCCGTCCCCGTCGCTCGAACCGGAGCCGCTCGTCGTCCCGGAGCCGCTCGTCGTCCCCGAACCGCCGAGCAGGCCGCCCACGAGGTGGCCGAGGCCCCCGCCGCTGTCGGAGTCGCCGGAGCCGGACGTCCCCTCCGCCTTCGGCAGCCCTGCCGTGTCCGCGCAGTCCGCCCAGGTCTGGGAGCCCTCCCCGGCGAGGATCTTCTCGGCGACGGCTATCTGCTGGGACTTGGTCGCGAGGTCGGGCCGGCTCGCGTAGGCGCTGCCGCCGAACTGGTCCCAGGTGTCCTGGCTGATCTGGAGGCCGCCGAAGTAGCCGTTGCTGAGGTTTGCGCTCCACACTCCGCCGCTCTCGCACGCGGCGACCTTGTCCCAGGTGGAGGCGTGGGCGGCGCTCGCGCTCGCGGCACCCAGCAGCGGGATGGCGATGGCTGAGCCGGTCACCCCCGCGGCCACGACGATGGCGGGCGCCTGGCGGGGGCGACGGTGTCGACCGTTCCCGGACATGCGATTACCTTCCGTTTACGTGGTCACGCATGGAATGCGCGACGCGCGAAGCGACCCGTGGCCCTGGGGCTGCACGCGCCTTCCGTGGCCGCTGGGTCGCTCGGCAACGTAGCGTCAGTCGAACGCTTGTCACAAGTCGGTCCAGCGGAGATCACGCGAATATCACAGACTTGACACCAGCTCAGTCACGCAGGGCTTCGAAGCGGACGGGAAGCGTGCGCAAACCGCGCATGATGAGCCCCCCGCGCCACCGCAATTCAGCCGGATCGGCCGCAAGCCGCAGATCGGGCAGGCGCGTCAGCAGCGACGCGAGTGCCGTCCGTCCTTCGAGGCGGGCGAGCGGTGCGCCGAGACAGTAGTGGATTCCGTGGCCGTAGCCGAGGTGTTGATTGTCACGCCGGGCGAGGTCGAGGGTGTCGGGCGCGCCGAACCGCTCCGGGTCGCGGTCCGCGGCGGCGAGCACGACGAGCACCGGGTCCCCCGTGCCGATCGCCTGACCGCCCAGCGTCAGCGGCTCGGTGGCGTAACGCCAGGTCGCGAGCTCGACGGGACCGTCGTAACGGAGCAGTTCCTCGATGCCGGTGACGAGGAGTGAGCCGTCGCCCGCGCGCAGCGCGTTCTGGAGCCTGCCCCGTTCCCCGGGGTTGCGCAGCAGGGCGTACATGCCGTTGCCGATCAGGTTCACCGTCGTCTCGAAGCCGGCGAAGAGCAGCACGAAGCACATGGCGGCCACCTCGTTCTCCGTCAACCGCTCCTCGTGGTCGCTCGCGCGGATGAGGCCGGAGATGAGGTCGTCGCCGAGGTTCCGCCGCTTGCGGTGGATCAGCTCGGCGAGATAGGCCCGGATCTTCCGCACCGCCCGGGCGACGCCGCCGCGCGGCCCGCCGCCGTGGCGGATCATCATGCCCGCCCAGTCGCGGAAGTCGTCCTGGTCCTCCGGGGGTACGCCGAGGAGGTCGCAGATGGCGTAGATGGGCAGCGGGAAGGCGAACTCGTGGATGAGGTCGGCGGAGCCGGCGGCGGCGAACCCGTCGATGAGCCGGTCGGACAACTCCTGTACGCGGGGCGCGAACTCCGCGACCCTGCGCGGGGTGAACGCCTTCGAGACGAGCCCGCGCAGCCGGGTGTGGTCCGGCGGGTCGATGTTCAGCAGATGCGTCATCAGGTCCGCGCCGCGCTCCCCCGGGATGCCGGTCCTGCCCCGGGCGTGCGCCGGCTCGGCGTGGTGCACCGGGTTCTTCGACAGCCGCGTCTCGGCGAGCGCGACGCGGGCGTCCGCGTACCGGGTCACGAGCCATGCCTCGACCCCGCTCGGCAGCCGCGTCCACCGCACGGGCGCGTGCTCGCGGAGCCAGGCGTACGCGGGGTAGGGGTCGGTGGCGAACTCCCAGGAGAAGAGCTCGGGGGACGGCGAAGCGGCATCGGACATGCGCAAACGGTACGGGGCGCACGCGGACGCCCGGCGCGCGCCCGCTCCTTCCCGCCCTCTGGTACGGGGGCGCGTACAGAGGGCGTGCAGAGGGGCTCGCAGAGAGGGCTCGCATGGCGCGTATATAGGGGACGGGAAGGTGCGCGGCGCCCCGTCCCCTATATATGGCGCCCCGTCCCCTATATAGAGAGCCGTGTACGGGAGACCGGGGCGCCCGTAAGGGGCCGGGCGCGCTCCGGCTCCGTACGGCACCGGGACCCGCGGTTCGTATGCTGGGCCGCGTACGCGTGGCACCGGTGGGCGAGAGTGGGGCAGGGACATGGGGAGCGCAGTTCTGCGGGAGGACGAGTACCGCAGGGTGCCGTGGAAGAACGGCGGCGGGACCACGCAAGAGGTGGCCGCGCGGCGCTCCGGCGACGGGGACGGGTTCGACTGGCGGGTGAGCGTCGCGGACGTGGCGTCCGAGGGGCCGTTCTCCGCGTTCCCCGGTATCGACCGGGTGATCACGCTGGTCGAGGGGGACGGCATGGTGCTGACCGTGGACGGTGCCGAGCACCGGCTGGTGCCGCTTGAGCCGTTCGCCTTCCCGGGAGACGCCGTCACGGACTGCCGTCTGCCCGGCGGCGCCGCGCGCGACATGAATCTGATGACCCGCAGGGGCCGCACGGCGGGCCGGGTGCGGGTGCTGGATGTCGCGGGCTCCCTCGCTCTCGCCTGCGCCGAAGACGAGACGCTGCTCGTGCTGCCCGTCGGCGGGGACATCGCCCTGGAGGGGGCGGACGGCGGCAGGGTCCCGCTGGGCCGCCTGGACTGCGTACGCCAGGACGGGGCGGGCACCGTGCGTCTGGCCGGAGGCGGCACCGTCGCGGAGATCCGCGTCACTCCCGCGCGCTGAGGGTTCCCGGGCGCCGGGGATTCCCACCCGCTGAGGATTCCCACCCGCTGGGGCTTCCCGCGCGCCGGGAGTTCGCAGATTCCGGCGCGCGTCGCGCGGGTCAGGCGTCGCGGCCGGCCTTCTCCCGCGTCCTGATCGCGTCCCGGTAGGTGCGGGCCGCCGCGCGCAGGGCGCTCTCCGGGTCGACGCCCTGGGACTCCGCCTCGACCGCGAGTGCGAGCAGGGCGTACCCCAACGCGTTGTCCCCGGTGGGGAGTTCGACGCTCAAACGGGCGGCGCGGGCGCGGCTCGACAGCTTCGCCGCGAGGGCGAGCGCGGGCTGGCCCAGGGGGATGCCGTCCGTGACGGAGGTGCGGTGGTGCTTCTCCACCGCCTTCGTGCGCTCCCACAGGGCGTGCACGTCGTCGGCGGTGTCGGCCCTCTCGTCGCCGAAGACGTGCGGGTGGCGGTGGATCAGCTTCTCCACGATGGCCGCCGCGACGTCGTCGATGGAGAACGCGTCCTGCGCGTCCTCGGCCTCCTCGGCGATACGGGCGTGGAAGACGACCTGGAGGAGGACGTCCCCGAGCTCCTCGCGCAGTTCGGCCGCGTCGCCGTCCTCGATCGCCTCGACCAGTTCGTACATCTCCTCGATGCCGTACCGGGCGAGGCCCTTGTTGGTCTGGGTGGACGTCCACGGGCACACGCGCCTGATCCGGTCCATGACCTGGACCAGGTCGAGCAGGCGCGCGCCCGGCAGGTCGTAGGAGCCGGGCAGCAGTTCCAGGTCGGGCATCTGGACGCGGCCGGAGCCGGCGAGCCGGGCGAGGCCGTCGGTCAGGTCCGCGTCGGTGCCCTCGCCCGCCGCGGCGGGGATCACCACGACGCTCGCGCCGGGCGGGCACGCGTCGACCAGCTCCTCGGCCGTCGGCGCCGCGGTCTCGACCACGACTCCGGCCTCCCGCAGGTAGGGCAGCTGCGGGTGGTCCGGGTCCTGGCACAGCACGCGGTCGGCGGTGCGCAGCGCCTCCCACGCCTGGAAGGACAGCAGGCCCGGCGCGACCCGGTGGCTGACCGTGAGCAGGACGATCCGGCCCGTGGCCGGCTGAGTGGTGGTCTTGGCGGTCTTGTCCTTCACCCTTCCGAACCTACCCGCAGCGGGCCCCGGACCCCTCATGCCGCCCGTCACACGTCCGACGGCTCCCGCTGCTGCTCCTGGCCCGAGACCTGCTTGATCCAGTCGGTCTTGGTGCTGGCCAGCGCGACCTTGGCGTTGTCCCAGGAGCCGTAGCGCGGGTTGACGTCGACGCGCATGTCCTTCGACGTCCTCGCGAGCGCGGCGAGCACCTTCTGCTGTCCTGCGGGGGTGGTGGTGTCACCGCCGACGGCCTTCGCCAGCTTCGACATGAGGACGTCCCTGCGGACCGCGTCGTCGATCTGGCCGGGGGTGAGGGCGCCCTGCTGGAGCAGCGTGGCCTCGAACTGCCGCTCGCCGCCGCCGGATGCCGCCGCCTGCCGCCGCGCGGTCTGCACCTCGTGGCGGCTCGCGGAGACGCCCGCGTCGTGGGCGGCACGGTCCAGGATGCGGTCGAAGATCATGCCGTTCAGCTTGGCCTGGCTCAGCTGTGCGCTGTTGCTGATCAGCTCGGCGGCCTGCGGGGAGGCCTGCTGCGCCGTGCGCACCTCGTCGACCTGGCCCTGGAGCGCCGACACCGGGATGCGCTGCCCGCCGACGCCGGCCGCGGCGCCGGGGTGCGGCGCGCTGCCGCACGCGGCGAGCAGCGGAACCCCGGCCACCAGGGTGACGGAGAGGGAAAACAGCGCGCGACGGCGGCTGTTGGGGCGCTTCAGGCGGTTCAAGGGGGCCTCCCGAGAGATTGTGCTTCGATGCACAAGCCTTGCAGTGATCGATGGTAGGCAGTCTCAGTGGCCTGGGCCACTGCCTGGACCAACGATTCAGCCGCGAACCGGGTGCGTCAGCGCCTCCGGCTGCCGGCTCCCCGCCCGCTCGTCGGGCCTCGTCATGATCGTCCGGGAGACGACGAAGGTGATCGGGATGGCCGCGGCGGCGGCGACGAGCGGCGCGTAGGTGTCGTTCATGCCGAGCAGGTCGACCAGGACGTAGACGCCGCCGGTGGTGATGACGAAGTTCGCCACGTTGGTGAGCGGGAACAGCAGGAACTTCCGCAGCGTCGGCCGGGTCCTGTAGGTGAACCAGCTGTTGAGGAAGAACGAGCCGATCATGCTGAGGATGAACGCGATGACGTGCGCGACGACGTACGGCAGGCCCGCGCCGCTCAGCAGCGCCAGGTAGAAGACGTAGTACGTACCGGTGTTGACGCCTCCGACGAGGGCGAAGCGGATCAGCTGTCCCCAGGGCCTGCCGCGCGGGGCCGGCGCCGTCGGCTCGGAGGCGGCCGGCGCGGGCGTCGGGACCGTCATCCGCGGACCAGCTCTCCCCGCCCGGGCAGGGTCGTGCCGGGGCCGGCGGCCACGGCCGCGCCGCCGGTCCGCACGTCGCCGTCCGTCCCGACGTCGTCGCCCGTCCGCACGTCGTCGTCCGTCACGTCGTCGGCCGTCACGTCGCCGTCCGTCCGCACGTCGTCGTCGGTCGCCGCGACCAGGTAGTGCGGCCTGCGCTTGACCTCGTAGTAGATACGGCCCACGTACTCGCCCACGACTCCGATCATCACCATCTGGACGCCCGACAGCGCGGTGATGGCGACCAGCAGGGTCGCGTAACCGGGGGTGCCGACGCCGCTGATGAGCGTGTCGACGACGATCCACGCGGCGTACAGCATCGCGAGCGAGAGCAGCAGGAAGCCGAGGTAGAGCGCGGCGCGCAGCGGCTTGTTGTTGAAGGATATGAGCCCGTCGAGGCCGTAGTTGAGAAGCTTGCCGAAGCTCCACTTCGAACGGCCCTGCTCCCGGACGGCGTTCTCGTACGCGAAGGTCGTGGTGCGGAAGCCGACCCAGGCGAATATGCCCTTGGAGAAGCGGTTGTTCTCGGACAGCCGCAGGACCGCGTCCACGGTGCGGCGCGACAGCAGCCTGAAGTCGCCCACGCCGTCGACGAGTTCGACGTCCACGAGGCGGTTGATCAGCCAGTAGTAGGCGCGTGCCGTGACCGTCCTGGTGACCCGGTCGCCCTTGCGGGTGCGCTTCGCGATGACCTGGTCGTAGCCCTGCGCGTGCAGTTCGAGCATGCGGCGGACCAGCTCCGGCGGGTGCTGGAGGTCGGCGTCCATGATGACCACGGCGTCCCCCGCGGCGTGCTGGAGTCCCGCGAGCATCGCGGCCTCCTTGCCGAAGTTGCGGCTGAAGGAGACGTACCGCGCACGAGGATCGGCTTTCGCGCCGGCCTCCAGCAGGGAAAGCGTGGCGTCCCGGCTCCCGTCGTCCACGTAGACGATTTCGAATTCGTGGCCGAGGTCCTGGGTGAGCGTGACGAGTTCCCTGGTCACATGGGCGTGGAAGCGTTCGATGATCTCCGCTTCGTTGAAACACGGGACAACTATCGAGATCAGCACAGGAGAACAACACCCGAAAGGCGTGACCACGGCGGGAGGTAAACATGAATATCGCACAGCTGATGCGTGAACGAACGCCGCCCGCCGCTGAGTTGTGCCGGAG
Organism: Streptomyces sp. 8L; assembly: GCF_020176795.1. Lineage (GTDB taxonomy): Bacteria > Actinomycetota > Actinomycetes > Streptomycetales > Streptomycetaceae > Streptomyces. The sequence continues at coordinate 7,785 of NZ_JAIUKE010000052.1, read as the reverse complement.
AGCTGGCATATTCGATCACTATGCCCACCCTGGAATCCGTACGCGCACGCGTACGCGGCCGTCGTGTGCCCGGCCGTCCGGCGCTCCTCGCCGCCCTGATCACCGCGGTCGCCGTGTGCCTCGGCGACGCCACGGCGCGCCAGTACCCGTTCGGGAAGCACGCCCGCGGCATCAACGATCTCGGTGCCCAGTTCGTACCCTTCCACGCGCACCTGTGGGACCTGCTGCACGGCACGGCGCACGGCGGGCTGCTCCTCAACTGGCAGTCGGGCTTCGGCGCCGCGTCCCTGCCGGACCTCGGCACGTACGTCACCAGTCCGTTCGCGCTGCTCGTGGGCGTTTTCCCGCGTGATCGCATCGACCTCGCGGTGTACGTGATCACCGTGCTGAAGATGGCCGCGGCGGGTGCGGCGATGGCCGCGGTCCTCCCGAGACTGACCCGAGATTTCACCCGCGAGGGTGACACGGCGGGGATCGCGGGGCCGGCCGGACCGCCCTGGTGGGCCGCCGCGCTGCTCGGCGCCACCTATGCGCTCTGCGGCTGGTCCGCCATCGAGGCGTCGTACAACCCGATGTGGCTCGACGGCCTCATCGCGTTCCCGCTGCTGTGCCTCGTCGGCGAGTGGGCCCGTACCGCGCGGCGCCCGGTCGCCGGGCCGCTCATCGTGGCCCTCGCCTGGGTGGCGAACTTCTACACGGCCTACATGGCGACGGTCGGCGCCGCCCTCGTGCTCGTGCTGCGGCTGCTCCTCGACCAGGACACCACCGGGCGCGAGCGGGTGCGGGTCCTCGTCGGGGCGGCCTGGCGGATGGTGCTCGGCGTGGCGCTCTCCGCACCCGTGCTGCTGCCGGTGTACCTCGGCACCAAGCACGCCTTCCCCGGCTCGACGGCCGTGTTCTCGCCCGCGCCGTGGAACGACGTGTTCGCGCGGGTCCTGCCCGGCACCTACAGCTTCCTGTCGCCCGCCGTGTTCATCGGCGCGGGCGCGCTGCTGCTCGTCGCCGGCCTCGCCTTCGACCGGAACGTGCCCGTGCGCGATCGCGCCGGCTGGGTCGGCCTGGTGGTCGCCGTGGCGCTGTCGCTCCAGTGGCGCCCCACCAGCCTCGCCTGGCACGCCTTCGCGATACCCAACGGCAGCCCCTACCGGGAGACGTTCGTACTCGCGGGGGTGGTCGTGGTGGCCGCCTGGGCGGCCCTGTCCCGCGGCCTGCCCGGCGTGCGTCCCGTGCTGTACGGGACCGGGCTGCTGGCCGCGCTCTGGCTCGGCGCCGCCTCCAGCGGCCTCGCGAACAAGCCGGCGCTCGCGCTGTTCGTGCTCGCCGTGGCCGGGACGGCGGGCGGCCTGCTGCTTCTCGTACGCGCCGGGGCGTCCGGGACGTCCGGCGCCTCCAGGGCCGCGGAGACTTCCGGCGCCTCCAGAATTTCCGATGCCTCCGGGGCTTCCGGGGCCGCCGGGGCTTCCGGGGCTTCCGGTGCCTCCGGGGCCTCCGGCCGGGCGGGACGCGGGGCCCGCACGCTGACCGCGGCCGCCGCCGTCCTGCTCCTCGGGAGCCTGCTCGGGCAGGGGACCACGACCGTGGCGTACGGCGACCACGCCAAGCTCAAGAAGTTCGAGGCGTACCCGACCTGGGGCGCGGACCAGACGGCGCGCGCCGCGGCCGTCGGGAAAGCCGACGGCTGGCCTGCTTACCGCACCGATCCCGGTCGTACGCAGGTGAGTTCGGACGATCCGCTGCTCATCGGCGGCGAGGGCGCGGGCTACTACAGCAGCATGACGTCCGACACGTACACGACGACGATGCGCGCCCTCGGCGCCGGCTGGACGTCGGGCGGGCGGGTCGTGCAGAGCCTCGACAACCCGGTCACCGACGCCGTCTTCTCGGTGGGCGCGCGGCTGCGCACCGAGCGGGGCCACGCCCCGGTGACCGTCCGCGAGGACGTGCCGCCGCTGGTGACCGTACGGCCCGCGACGGCGCCCGCGGCCCTGGCGACCGGCGGGGGCAGCGACCCGGCGACCGGGGAGCCGCGGTACGGGAAGTCGCCGTTCCGCAACCAGGAGGCGCTGCTCGGCGCCACCGTCTACACCCTGCCCGCCGACCACGTCTGCCCGGTGGGCAGCGAGGAGTATGTGTCGGCCCCCGACTTCTGGGGCACGGCGCGTCTTGGCTCGGGCGCCGCGGTCGAACTGCGCGGCGCGATGCCGAAGTTCCGCGCCGCCGTCGTCTCCCTGGGAACCGTGCGCACCGCGGGCGAGCGGATCACCTTCCGCACCACGTCGGGGCGGCCCGCGACGCCGAAGGCGTGGAGCGTCGGCTGCCTCGACCGCGGCAGGCTCGCCGCCGCCGTCACCCGCCTCAAGCGGACGGCCGCCGTGTCCCTGGAGGTCGGCGACAGCGGCGTGCGGGCGAAGCTGCCCGCGGGGTCGAGCGGGTACGCGGTCCTCTCCGCGCCCCGCATCGCGGGGTGGAGCTGTGACGGGAAGCCCGCCGGCTCCTACCTGGGACTCGTCGCGGTGCGCCTCGGCGGATCGGACTCCTTCGACTGCTCGTTCCGGCCGCCGGGACTCGTCGCAGGTGGGGCAGCCGGTTCCACCGCTGTTCTCGTACTGGTCGCCATCGCGTCGTTTTCCCGGCGTTTCCGGGTCACGAAGGCTTCATCCGCCCACCATCCGCGCTTGGTTCGCAGAGACGAACAGCTGACGTAGGTTCCGCTTGTGTTCGCTTTCTCGAAAATCCCCCTCGCTCGACGAGTCCTGCGTCCCGCAGCCCATCTGGTCGATGTCCGTGTGGCCCGCCAGATGAAGGGAATCCGCCCCGAGATAGACAAACTGAGAAAGGAGGTGGCGACCCTGCGCGGGGAGCGCAATTCCCTGTCCCTGATTGTCGACGGCACCGCCCGCAGCGGCCCGCGCACCCCCACCCCCGCACAGCTCGACACACTGGTGGCTCAGGTCGCGAAGGTCACGGGTGTTCCCGAGGCCGCCGCGCGCCGCAACGTCGTCATCGCCTACCGGAACGTGATCGCGCTGGAGATGCTGGCCGTCGGCCGGCTCGCCGGCTCCACCCAGAACATCTGCGGCAAGCTCGCCGCGACCCCGCTGCTCGCCCCGCAGGACCGCCGCGACGTCCTGGAGATAGGCACGCTCTACGGCCTGTTCTCGGCGTCGTTGCTGCGGATGCTGCACCGTGCCGGCATCGAACCCCGTATGACGATCGTGGACCCGCTGGCCGGCAGCCAGCTCCAGCCGGGCACCCCGGAGGGCGCCGACCCGACGGGAACGCCGGTGCGCGAGGACGTCGTCCGCGCGAACCTCGCCTTCGGCGGAACGCCCGGCACCGAGGCCCGGATCGTGCGGGGCTTCTCCGGCGACGAGGACGTACGCGCCCGGGTCTCGGACCGCGAGTACGGCGTCATCGTGGTGGACGGCGACCACTCGGCCCCGGGAGTGCGGGCCGACCTGGAGTGGGCCGAGAAGATAGCCGCGCCCGGCGGGGTCGTCGTGGTCGACGACTACGGCGACAAGCGGTGGCAGCACGTCAAGACCGCCACCGACGAGCACCTGGCGCAGCGCGGCACCCGCTTCGAGCTCCTCGGCGCGGTGTCCACCTCGGCGTTCCTGCGCGTGCGGGACTGACGCCGCGGAGGCCGGCCGGGTGCGCCGGGCGCGGGCTGCGCGTGCGGTGCGCGCCCGGCCCGTCCCGCGTCACACCGTCACACCGTCAGCGCGTCACACCGCCAGCGCGTCACACCGTCACACCGTCAGCCCGTCACACCGTCAGCGACCCGTCCGCCAGGCCGTCGTGCAGGGCGCGTACGAGTTGATCGCCCTGCCGGGCCGCCCTGCGCAGCTCGTCCTCGAACGCGGCCAGCGCGCGGAAGTGTTCGCCGTAGTGGCGCTGGTCCTTCAGCGGTAGCCGCGGCAACTGGAGGCGGCGTACGTCCAGCCGGGTCGCGGTGGACGCGTAGCTGCTCGCGCGCCGGTTGTTGGCGGTGCCGCGCAGGAAGCCGGCCAGGAACCAGGGGTCGAGCGCGCCCGGGTCGGGGCGCAGCAGCTGGAGGTTGCGGCCGAGCGCGGCGCCCTCGGCCGCCGCGTCCACGACGCGCGCGACGGAGCCGCCGCCGAGCACGGGGACGACCACGTCGCCCGCGCGCACGAGGACGGGCTCCTCGCCCGGCCCCTCGGGGAGCGCCCCGGAGGGCGCGCCGCCCGCGAGGACGTCCTGCTCGGTCAGGACGCGCAGAGGCCCGCCAGGTCCGGTCGCGGCGCCGCCCGCGCGCAGTTCGAGCGCGCCGGTGCGGGCGAGTTCGCCGACGGTGGTCGTGGTACGGGGAGCGGGGGCGCCCTGCGCGCCCGCCGCGCCCCGGGCGGGGCCCGGTGTGAGCTCGACGGTACGGCGCAGGGTCTCGGCCAGCCTGTCGCGCAGGCCGTCGAGTTCGGCGGCCCCGCCGGGTGCGGCGAGCGGCGGCAGATGCCGGGCCGGCGCCAGGTCGACATCGTCGTCGAGGAGGTCGATGACGGGCATGGAGCGGCTGACGCCGGGCCGGCCCGCGAGGGTGCCGTCACGTTCGAAGGCGCGCCAGGAGCCGAGCGCGGTGGCGCGCACGGACGCCCAGTCGAGGTCGTCCCGGCCGCCCGGGTGGTCCCCGGGGCGCGCGGTGTCCACGAGCAGGAGTTCGGGCGAGGGGCCCGCCTTGCCCGGACCGCCCGGCCTGCGCAGCACCCACAGGTGCAGGGGCACGCCGTAAGGCGGTGCCGCGCCCGCGGGCAGCGCGACGACGGCGCGCAGCGCGCCCCGGCGCAGCAGGTCCGCGCGTACGCGGCGGCCCGAGCGGCGGGAGGCGGCGGCGGGCGGCATCAGCAGGACGGCGATGCCGCCGGGGCGCAGCCGGGCCAGGGCGTGCTGGACCCAGGCGAGTTCGGACTCCGTGCGGGCCGGGAAGCCGTACTCCCAGCGCGGGTCGTAGGCGAGTTCGTCGTGGCCCCAGTTGCGTTCGTTGAACGGCGGGTGGCACAGGACGGCGTCGGCCGCCAGGCGCGGGAAGGCGTCGGCGCGCAGGGTGTCCCCGGCGGCGACCTCGACGCGGGTGGTGCCGGGGTCGGTGCGCAGGAGCAGCCGCAGCGCGGTGAGCGCGGCGAGTTCGGGCGCGGACTCCTGCGCGTGGAGGGCGCTGGGCCGCTCCACGGCGCACAGCAGGGAGCCGGTGCCGGACGCGGGGTCGTAAACGGTGGGGCCGTTGGGGTCGTGGGAAGCGGTGCGGGCGGTGGGGCCCTTGGAGCCGCGGGAAGCGGTTCGGTCGCTGGGGCCCTTGGCTCCGGCGCCGCCGCCCGGGGGCACGGCGAGCGCGGCCATGAGGGAAGCGGTGTCGGCGGGGGTGAGCGTGTACTGGCGGGGGTTGGCGTCGAGATAGCGGCCGAGGAGGAACTCGAACGCCTCGGTGGCGCCGAGTTCGCCCGCGAGCTCCGCCGCCCCGCGCAACAGGCTTGCCACCGGGCGGAGTTCACGTGCGGGCGGAATGGGCACCGCGGGCCACGCGGTGCCGGAGCCGGGCGCGAGGCGGGGCACCAGGACGCGTTCGAGGGCGGACGGCAGGGCGCGCGCGAGGTCGGCGTCGCCGCGCGCCGCCGCCTTCTGCCACTCCTCGGGCCTCTCCCGTACGAGCACCAGGACGCAGCCGACCCGGACGAGCGCGGCGGCGGCGCCCGCCGGATCGCCGGCGAGTTCCTGCCAGACGCGCTCGCGCGCCGGCACCTCGGCGAGCTTGCCCTGGGCGCGGAGCCAGCGCTCGACGTCGGCGAGCGCGAACGAGGGGCTCGTGTCGGTTCCGCCCACGGGCAGGGGGAAGTCGGCATGCCTGCGGCGCCAGTTGCTGACCGCCGCACGTCCGACCCCGGCGAGCCGTGCGATCCCCGCGGCCGTGACCTCCGTCGCGTTCTCCGGCACGAGCTGCCTCCCTGAGGGGTCCGATGTGACGCCGAGCATACATGCGCACACCGGCCACAGGGCATTCACAGCCGAAAGCTCACCCTGCGAATTACCGCTCGTTGACTCAGTTCACACGCACCGTTCGCGTGTCCCGGCGGGCCCCCGCGGGCCCCCGCACGCCCCTGCGGGCAACGGCGGGCGCGGCACCCACTCGTCCGGGCGAAGAACCCCGGTGGACGGCCCGGCGGCCCGGCCGGCGCCGCTAGCGTCACGGCCATGGCGACGTCAGCAGGGCCCGCGACCCCCGTACACCCCGTACGCGTACGACCCGCACGCGTACGCGCCTGGGCGGTGACGGCCCTGCTCGGGGCGGCGGCCCTGGCCGGGTGCACCGGGCATCCCGCGTCCCGCACGACGGACGACCCGAAGCCCGCCGCGCCCATGACCGCCGTGGCACCGGGCCCCGCGGCGACGATCACACGTCCGGCCCCCGCGCGGGCCACCGCCTCGGCCTCACCCGCGCCGCACGCCCGTGGTGCCCGCGACGGCCGGAACTACCGGGCCTGCGCGGACGGCTCCTGCCAGGTCCTGGTGGACCACCCGGCCGCGATCCCGGTCGGGCACAGGACCCTGCACGTCTCCGTCACCGGCTCCACGGTCCAGCTCACCGAGTCGGCGGCCGGTTCCCGGACGTCGATGTCGCTCTCCGGTCCCGGCGGCCACGGCCACCTCTCCACGAACGGGGCCTCGATCGACGTAACGGTCGGCCAGGCCCACGACGGCGCGGCGGTACTGGACATCACGTCACCCTGAGGCCTGAGCCCTGCGACCCCAAGGCCCCGAGGTCCCCGAGGCCCTCGGGGCACCGCACCCGCACTCCGCCGGCCGCTCAACCGCCGCACTGGCGCGCCATCGCGCTCTTGTCCGCCGTCGTCACCGGCAGCTCGTACTTGATCGAGACCTGGGCGAAGCGCACCGCGTACGAGCAGCGGATCGCCTTGTTCGGGGGGAGCCAGGTCGCGGGGCCCGCGTCGCCCTTGGACTCGTTCAGCGAGCCGTCGACCGGGAGCAGGTTGAGCGGGTCGTTGGCGATCTGCTCGCGCTTGGACTTCGCCCAGTGCGCCGCGCCCATCTGCCAGTCGTACGACAGCGGCATCACGTGGTCGATCTGCACGGTCGTCGCCTTGGTCTTGCGCCAGTCGATGGTCTTGGCCGTGTACGGGTCGTGCAGGGTCATCGAGATGAGCACGCAGTCGGAGCCGGAACGGTACTTCACGTCATCGCCGTCGCGCTTCAGCACGTCGTCGCGGGTGTCACAGCCGTTGTGCGCGTCCGGCACGCCGCTCGCGGAGTCCATCCACGCGTAGCCGAACTCGTCGCGGTCGTAACCGGTCTTGGGGCCCCGGCCCTTGGTCGCCACCTTGTCGATGACGGCGAGCCCGCTCTTGCGGTCGGCCGCCGACGTGAGAGGGCCAAGGCCCCGCTTCGTACCGTCGGGGTTGGTGAGCGGGCTGACGCCGAACTCCCCGCCCCCGCCTCCGACATCGGGCGCCGCCGCCCCGGACGCCGCCGACGGGTCCCCCGAGGACGGCGCATCGCCGCCCTGGAGATCCGTCCGGCATCCGGCCAGCAGCACGACCGCCGCCGCCCCGATGGCCCATGCGCCCGCGCCCCGCGCGCCGTGTCCGCTCCGACGTGCCGTCATCCGCGCCTCCACCTGATTCGTTCCGGTGTCCTGGGGGGCCCCCCCCCCGGGGGCCCCCCCCCCCCCACTTAACCCCGGGGCCCCCGGGGCCCCCCCCCCCACCCCCCCCCCGGCCCCCCCCCCACAACCAAGGAAAACCCATAAAGGACCCCCCC
>NZ_JAIUKE010000051.1 GCF_020176795.1 Streptomyces sp. 8L | reverse complement strand
GGCGCACGAGCCCTGCCCGCACCACCCGCGCCTCGGCGGCCCGCGAGGCGTTGGCCGCCCCGCGCGGGGGGGGGGGCCGCGGCGGGGGGGGGGGCGGCCGGCGCGGGGGGGGGGGGGGGGGGGGCGCGGGGGGGGGGGGGGGGGGGGCCCCCCCGGGGCCCGGGCCCCCCCGCCCCCCCCCCCCCCCCACAGGAACAGTTACCCGCTGAGCCGCAGGAGACCGCACCCGAACACCCGCCCGGGACACCACCCGAACAGCGAAGAAGCACGATAGAGGACCCCGCCGGGGCCCGACGCACGGGCCCGTACGCGGACCCTGCACGGGCCGTACGCGGACCCGGCACGGGCCGTACGCGGACCCGGCACGCGGGCCCCCGCGCGGTCTCGGGAGCGGGGTCAGGAACCCAGGATCGTCGTCAGGAACTCGCCCGTCCACGACAGCAGTTCGCGGCCCACCACCGGCTTCCCGCCGATCTTCCCGGACGTCGGGCGCGGCACCAGGATCTGCTTCGTGGGGGCCTTGATGACCGTACGCGGGTGCAGCCGCTTCAGCCGCAGTTCCTGCGACTCGCGCAACTCCACCGGCACGAAGCGGATGTTGCTGCCCTGGAGGACGATCTCGCCGACGCCGCACGCCCGCGCCAGCATCCGCAGGCCCGCGACCAGCAGCAGGTTCTCCACCGGCTCCGGCAGCTTGCCGTAGCGGTCCGTCAGCTCCTCGCGCACCGCCTTGATGTCCTCCTCCGAGGACGCGGAGGCGATCGCACGGTACGCCTGGAGGCGCAGCCGCTCGCCGGGCGCGTAGTCGTGCGGGACGTGCGCGTCGACCGGCAGCTCGATCTTGACCTCAAGCGGCGCCGCCTCCTCCACACCGCCGCCGTCGACGGCCGCCCGGTAGTCCGCGACGGCCTCGCCGACCATCCGTACGTACAGGTCGAAGCCGACGCCCGCGATGTGCCCCGACTGCTCGCCGCCCAGCAGGTTGCCCGCGCCGCGGATCTCCAGGTCCTTCATGGCGACGTACATGCCCGCGCCCATCTCGGTGTGCTGCGCGATCGTCGCGAGGCGCTCGTGCGCGGTCTCCGTCAGCGGCTTCTCCGGCGGGTACAGGAAGTAGGCGTAGCCGCGCTCCCTGCTGCGCCCCACCCGGCCGCGCAGCTGGTGCAGCTGGGAGAGGCCGAAGTTGTCGCCGCGCTCCACGATGAGGGTGTTGGCGTTGGCGATGTCGATGCCGGACTCCACGATGGTGGTGGAGACCAGCACGTCGAACTTCTTCTCCCAAAAGTCCACCACGACCTGTTCCAGGGCCTGTTCGGACATCTGGCCGTGCGCCGTCGCGATCCGCGCCTCGGGCACGATCTCGCGGAGCCTCGCCGCCGCCCTGTCGATGGACTCGACGCGGTTGTGGATGTAGAACACCTGCCCCTCGCGCAGCAGTTCGCGCCGGATGGCGGCGCCGATCTGCTTGTTCTCGTACGGTCCCACGAAGGTCAGGACCGGGTGGCGCTCCTCGGGCGGGGTGGTGATGGTGGACATCTCGCGGATGCCGGTGACGGCCATCTCCAGGGTGCGCGGGATCGGTGTCGCGGACATCGTCAGCACGTCGACGTTGGCGCGCAGCTTCTTCAGCTGCTCCTTGTGCTCGACGCCGAAGCGCTGCTCCTCGTCGACGATCACGAGGCCCAGGTCCTTGAACTTCGTCTCGGACGAGAACAGCCGGTGCGTGCCGATGACGATGTCGACGGCGCCCTCGCGCAGCCCCTGGAGCGTCGCCTTGGACTCGGTGTCGGACTGGAAGCGTGACAGCGCCTTGACCGAGACGGGGAACTGCCCGTAGCGCTCGCTGAACGTCGCGAAGTGCTGCTGCACGAGCAGCGTCGTCGGGACGAGGACGGCGACCTGCTTGCCGTCCTGGACGGCCTTGAACGCGGCGCGCACCGCGATCTCCGTCTTGCCGTATCCGACGTCGCCGCAGATCAGCCGGTCCATCGGGACCGTCTTCTCCATGTCGTCCTTGACCTCGGCGATGGTGGAGAGCTGGTCGGGCGTCTCCACGTAGGGGAACGCGTCCTCCAGCTCGCGCTGCCAGGGCGTGTCCTGGCCGAACGCGTGTCCCGGCGCCGCCATCCGCGCCGAGTACAGCTTGATCAGGTCGGCGGCGATCTCCTTGACGGCCTTCTTCGCGCGGGCCTTCGTCTTCGTCCAGTCGGCGCCGCCGAGCCGGTGCAGGGTGGGCGCCTCGCCGCCGACGTACTTGGTGACCTGCTCCAGCTGGTCGGTCGGGATGTACAGCCGGTCGCCCGGCTGGCCGCGCTTGGCGGGCGCGTACTCCACGAGCAGGTACTCGCGGGTGGCGCCCTGCACGGTGCGCTGCACCATCTCCACGTACCGGCCGACGCCGTGCTGCTCGTGGACGATGTAGTCGCCGGCCTCCAGGGTCAGCGGGTCGATGGTCTTGCGGCGGCGCGTCGGCATCCGCACGCCGTCCTTGCCCGCGGCCTTCTGGCCGGACAGGTCGGTCTCGGTGAGCACGGCGAGCCTGAGGTCCGGGTCGACGAAGCCGTAGTCGATCGAGCCGCAGGCGACGTGCACGACGGACGGCGTGATCTCGGTGAGGCCGCCCCGGTCGGGGCTGTCGAGGCGCGCGGCGATGCCCTCGCCGCCGAGTACCTCGACGGTGCGCGAGGCGGTGCCGTGGCCCTCCGTGACATACACCGTGCGCCAGCCCTCGGCGAGCCACCCCTTGGTGTCGGCGAGGGCACGCGCCGTGTCGCCGCGGTACGTCTCGGGGGCGCGCATCCCGAGGCTGAGCGTGTCGTCGCCCGCGCCGTCCTCCTCGGGCGCGTCCAGGGCGAACGGGGAGACGGACCACCACATCATGCCGAGCTCGCGGGCGCGCTCGCGGACGTCCGCGATCCCCCACAGCGAGGCGGCGCCCACGTCGATGGGTGCGTCGCCGCCCCCCGCGGTGGCGGCCCAGGACGCCTGGAGGAACTCCTGGCTGGTCGCGACGAGGTCCGCGGCCCTGGTCCGTACCCGCTCGGGGTCGCAGACGACGGCCATGGCGCCCGCGGGCAGCACGTCGAGCAGCAGCTCCATGTCGTCCACGAGGACCGGAGCGAGGGACTCCATGCCCTCGACAGCGATGCCCTCGGCGATCTTGCCCAGGAGTTCGCCCAGCTCGGGGTGGGCCTCGGCGAGGACGGCGGCCCGCTGCCTGACGTCCTCGGTCAGCAGGAGCTCACGGCAGGGCGGCGCCCACAGCCCGTGTTCAGCGACCTCGAGAGACCGCTGGTCGGCGATCTTGAAGTACCGGATCTCCTCGACGTCGTCGCCCCAGAACTCCACCCGCAGCGGGTGCTCCTCGGTGGGCGGGAACACGTCGAGGATGCCGCCGCGCACGGCGAACTCGCCGCGCTTCTCGACCAGCTCCACCCGGGAGTACGCGGCGGCGGCCAGCGCCTCGGTGACCTCCCCCAGGTCGGCGCTCTGCCCGGTCCGCAGCGCCACGGGCTCCAGGTCGCCGAGCCCCTTGACCTGCGGCTGGAGCACGGAGCGTACGGGCGCCACGACGATGGACACGGGTCCTGCCGCCGGGTCGTCGGCGGAGGGGTGCGCGAGGCGGCGCAGCACGGCGAGGCGGCGGCCCACGGTGTCGGAGCGGGGCGAGAGGCGCTCGTGCGGCAGGGTCTCCCAGGACGGGAACTCGACGACACTGTCCTCGTCGACGAGCGAGCGCAGCGCGGCGGCCAGGTCCTCGGCCTCCCGCCCGGTCGCCGTCACGGCCAGCACGGGCCGCTCGGCCTCACGGGCCAGCGCGGCCACGGCGAAGGGCCGCGCGGCGGGCGGCCCGACCAGGTCGACGAACGGGCGGTGTCCGTCGGCCGCCGCCTTCACCGCCTGGGCGAGCGCGGGATCGCGCACAACGGCATCGAGCAGACCGTGCAGGCTCATGAAGTCTTCCGTCCGGGTCCGGGGGCAACGCGAAGGGCCCGACACGTCTCACGGGCCGGGGGTTCCAGGGTACGACGACCCCGGACGACAACGCGCGGGCCCGGCCCGGGGCCACCGCGCGCGGGGCCGCCTGGCGGGCGGGGACGCCGGGCGGCGGGCGGCGCGGTCTGCCGGGGCGTGGGTGGCGTGGAGAGGGCTCGTGCGCCCGGTGCGGGATTGGCCGGAACGCGTACGGACCATCCCGTTGCTGACCGTGACAGACGGCGCATACTCTGAGTAGTCCACCGGTCGCCGCCCATTCGACGGAGGCATGTATGGCCCGCCCCTGGGAAGCAGATCCCACCGCAGTGTTCACGCGCCGTCTCGGCAAGTCGGCGGCCGAACTCGGCACCTCACGCGACGAAGACGACTGCCCGGACATCTGGCAGCTCGACAACGGTGACATCGCGGTCATCGGCCGCGACCTCACGGACGCGTACGGGACCCGGCTCCCCGCGGGCGTCTCCCTGGCGGCGGACGAACGGCTCGTGATCATCCCCGGCACCATGCTGAGCGCGGCCAAGACGGACATCCCTGATGCCTGAGGCGGACGCGATGCGCGCACTCGCGCCCCCGGTGCCGCCTGAGGGGCGGGGGGTACGTCTGACGTCCCCGGAGTACAAGCGCGACTTCCGGGAACGTCAGAAGGAGATCCATGACGCCTCGTCCTGGAAGCTGGAGCGGCGCCAGTACTTCGAAGAGCAGGGCGACCCGAGCCGGGACGCGCTGAGGCGCGGCGACTGGGACGCCGCACTGCGCGTCTTCGCCGAGGAAAGGGACGCCGTCGTCGCGAAAGCACGGGAGAACCGGCGCCGCCGCTACACCTTCCACCGGGTGCGGGTGATCGACGGAGCCATCACCCCGTACCTCCAGTGGGAGCTGCACTCCCTGCTCCAGCAGGCCGAGCTGGGGGCGAACCGGGTGCGCGTGGTCACCGACGAGGCGGTCGCCGAGGCGGAGACGGTCCGGCCGCTCCCGGAGATGGTGGTTCTCGGCAGCCACACGCTCTACCAGGTCCTCTACACGGAGGACGGTGTGCCCCTGGGCGCCGTCAGGTTCACCGCTCCGGAGACGGTTCTGGCCTGGGAGCGCTACATCACCTCGCTCTACGCGGAGGGCGAGGACATCACGTCGTACTTCGCGCGCGAGATCGCCCCTCTGGCCGCCCCCGTCCATGAACGACACGAGCCGGAGTAGTCATCGACGAGCGCAGCGGCGCCTCGGCCTCCTCCGGTGGGTCACACAACGACCTGTCCGGGACGAGCCACGACGTGGTCCAGGCAGGGAGCGTCCGCGGCGGAATCCACTTCCACCACGGGCCGGCGGGCGACGGCGGGGCCGTGCCGCGCCAGTTGCCCGGTGACACCCACCGCTTCGTCAATCGTGTCACGGAGCTCGACGAGCTGAACGCGGTCCTGCCGAGCGAGGAGGGCACCCCTCTCGTCGTCTCTCTGTGCGTCGTCGCGGGCACCGCGGGAGCAGGCAAGACCTCACTCGCGCTCCACTGGGCACATCAAGTCGAACACTGCTTCCCCGATGGGCAGTTGTACGTCAACCTGCGCGGCTACGATCCCGGTCCGCCGGTCAGCGCGGCCGAGGCGCTCCGCGGGTTCCTGTCCGCGCTGGGGGTACGGCCGGATTCACTGCCGCAGGATACCGACACGGCAGCGGGGCTCTACCGCTCCCTTCTGGCGGACCGCAGGATGCTGGTCGTCCTGGACAACGCGGCGACGGCCGCTCAGGTCCGCCCCCTGCTGCCCGGTGGCGCGCACTGCCTGGCTCTGGTTACCAGCCGCAGCAGGCTCTCCGGACTCGCCATACGTGACGGCGCCCGCAGGCTCACCCTCGGCACCCTGCCCGAGGCCGAGGCCGTCGCACTGCTGCGGGCCGTCACCGATGGATACCGGGCCGACGACGACCAGGAACAGCTCACGGAGCTCGCGCGGCTGTGCGCGAGGCTTCCCCTGGCCCTGCGGGTCGCGGGCGAACGTGCCGCGAGCCATCCGTACCTGCGCCTCGACGACCTCATCAGCGAACTGCGTGACGAGTCCGCGCTGTGGGATGCGCTCAGCACCGGTGACGACGACGAGGCCGAGGCGGTGCGGACCGTGTTCTCGTGGTCCTACCGCGCGTTACCTCGACCTGCCTCCCAGGCGTTCCGGCAGCTCGGCCTCCATCCCGGTCCGGAGTTCGGCCTGCCCGTGGCCGCGGCCCTCACGGCCCTGTCCGCTCCCCGGGCACGGCAGCTGCTCGACTCACTCGTGAGTGTCCACCTGCTCGAACAGACCGGGCCCGACCGATACCAGTTCCACGACCTGCTCCGCGCCTACGCCGCCGAGCAGGCGCAGCAGGAGGAGTTCCAGGACGAGCGCGAGGCCGCTCTCGGCCGGATGCTCTCCTGGTACCTGCACTCCGCCCAGGCGGCCAGGGGGCATCTCGCCCCCGCCCAGGAGAGTCTGACGCTGTGCGGACTCCCCCCGGGTGTCGAGCCGATGGAGTTCGAGGACTACGACACAGCCATGGACTGGTCGGTGCGCGAGCACACCAATCTGCTCCGTTCCATCAGCGCGGCGGACGGACACGATTCACTGCTCTGGCAGCTCGCGGCCGTGCTCTGGGACATACAGCCGACGTCTGCTTCGATGCGGGAGTGGCTGCCCGTCGGCGAGGCGGGACTCGACGCGGCCCGCCGGGTCGGCGACTCCGGGGCGCAGGCACGACTGCTGATCTCCCTCGGTCTCGCGCACCACCGGATCAACCAGCTGCGGGAGAGTCTGGACTGCCATCGTCAGGCGCTCGCCCTGTGTCGTGAAACAGGGCATCTCGTGGGCGAAGCACGTTCGTTGAACCTGATTGGCCTCGTCCATCTGCGGAGGCGCGAACTGGACGTCGCCGCAGAGCACTTCGAGGGGGCAGCCGCCCTGTGGCAGCGGGCCGGGGCCGATCGCTGGACGAAGACCGCCTTGTCCAACCTGGCCACGACGCACCTCAACGCAGGTCGCCTGGACGCGGCGGCCTCGGCGGCCCGCGAGGCGTTGGCCGCCCATCGCGCGCTGGGCGACAGAGGCGGTGAGGGCAACATCCTGCGCGTCCTGAGCTGTGTGCAACGCGAGCAGGGCGACGTGCGGGCGGCCCTGCGGTCGGCCGAACTGGCTGTGGAGATCGCCCTCGTGCTCCGGGACCAGATCATCGAGGGGTACTGGCTCCTCGCGCTCGGCGAGGCCCAGCGCTCCCTGGGCAGACACGGCGACGCGCTCGCCTCTCACCAGCGCTCGGCCGATCTGCACCGCCGCCTGGGCAACCGCAGCCGGGAAGCGATGGCATGGCAGGGCGCGGGGGAGACATACCAGGCGCTCGGGAGATCCGAGGAGGCGGCCGGCTTCCATCGTCGCGCGGTCGCGGTCCATCGAGAACTCGGCGACGCCTGGCACGAGGCGCTGGCCCTTGAGGCGCTGGCGACAGCTGTGGACGGCACCGAACCGACCACCGCACGCACGCACCGGGCCGCCGCCCTGCGCCTCATAGCCCCGTACGAGGACCGCCGGGCGGCCGACGCACGTCGGCGACTCGAACGACCCGGGCCGTAGACCGGATTCCTCCCTTCGGGCGGCGCGGGCTGCCGGGGCGCGGGTGGTGCGGGCAGGGCTCGTGCGCCCGGCCCCGGGGTGCCCGCCGTGTGGCGGGTCCCCGGGGCCGGGCGTCCCCCCGTGCGGGGGGGGGGGCGGGGGGGGGGGGGGGGGGGGGGGGGGGGGGGGGGGGCGGCGGGGCGCCGCGGGTCGGGCGGCGCCGGGGTCGTGCCGGACGGCCCGGGGCGCCCTCGCGGCGTCCCGGGCGCGGCCGGGGCGTGCTACTCCGTCGCGATCGCGTTCAGCACGTTCATCCTTCCCGCGCGAAACGCCGGGAACAGCGCTGCCAGCAGGCCGACGAACGCCGAGGCGACGAAGACGCCCGCGATCGTGGGCCACGGGATGCTCAGGACGCCGAGGCCCTCAAGGGCCAGCAGTTTCTGCGCGGCCGTGCCCCAGCCCATGCCGAGGCCGAGGCCGATCAGCGCGCCGAACAGCGCGATCACCACGGACTCCAGCCGGATCATGCGGCGCAGCTGGCGGCGCGAGAGGCCGATGGCGCGCATCAGGCCGATCTCCCGGGTCCGCTCCACCACGGAGAGGGCCAGTGTGTTCACCACGCCCAGCACGGCGACGATGATCGCCAGCGCCAGCAGCCCGTACACCAGGTTCAGCAGCTGGCCTATCTGGTCCTGGAGCGTCTTCTTGTAGTCGGTCTGGTTCTGCACGTTGTACTGCGGATACGGCTTGAGGGCGGCCTTGAGCGCCGTGTACGCCTGCTTCTCCTGGCCGTCCTTGGCCGCCGCGAACATGATCTCGCTCTCCGGCATGCGGTCGGCCGGCAGGTACCGCTCCGCCGTGGTGATGCTCGTGTACATGACGCCCGTGTCGATCGCGCCCTTGTCGGAGGTGATCGCGGCGACCTTCAGGTGCGCGGTGCGTCCGCCCGTGAACGCGACCGTCATGGTGTCCCCGGTCTTGACGTGGTGGGCCTTGGCGTACGTGTCGCCCACCGACATCGCGTTCGCCCCGTACGCGGCGGACAGCGTGCCCTGCGTGGTGTCGCGCCGCAGGTCGGAGGCGTAGGACGGGTCGGCGGCGACGACCGGCGCCTTCTTCTGCACCGAGCCGTCGGGCGCGGTGGTCGTCGCCTCCATCATCTTGTACTGGGTGACGTGGTCCAGGCCGGGCGTCCGCTCCAGCGCCCTCTGCGCCTGCGGCACGATCGGCTGGCCCGTGCTCGCCTGGACGATGAAGTCCGCGCCGACCGACTTGTCCAGCTCGTCCGTCGCTGACGCGACCATCGAGGAGCCGACCACCGACAGGCACGCCACCAGTGCGAGCCCGATCATCAGGGCCGCGCCGGTCGCCCCCGTACGGCGCGGGTTGCGCAGCGCGTTGCGCTCCGCCATCCGCCCGACGGGGCCGAACACCCGCAGTACGACCGCGCTGATCGCCCGCACCACCGCGCCCGCGAGCAGCGGCCCGATGACGACGAACCCGATCAGCGTCGCGACGATGCCGAGCCCGAGGTACGGCGTCGCCACGCCCGCCTTGCCTGCCTGCGTCGACGCGTACAGCGCGAGGCCGCCCGCGAGGGTCAGCAGCAGGCCGACGGCGGCCCGGACGCGGCCCGCGCGTCCGTCGGCCGGGGTGCCCGCGTCCCGCAGTGCCGCCATCGGCGAGATCTTCCCGCCGCGCCGCGCCGGGATGTACGCGGCGACGACGGTCACGACGATGCCGAGCGCGAGCCCCACCACCGGGGTGCGCCAGGTCACGGTCAGGTCCCCCATCGACAGGTCCATGCCCGCCGCGCCCATCACCTTCATCAGCACAGCGGCGAGCCCGACGCCCGCCGCGACCCCCGTAACGGACCCGACGATGCCGAGCAGCACCGCTTCCGTCAGGACGGACCGGTTGATCTGCTTGCGGCTCGAACCGAGCGCCCGCATCAGGCCGATCTCCCGGGTGCGCTGGGCGACCAGCATCGAGAACGTGTTGACGATCAGGAAGATCCCGACGAGGAACGCGATCCCGGCGAAGCCGAGCATCGCGTACTTGATCACGTCAAGGAAGGAGCCGATGTCCTTCTTGTTCTCGTCGGCCGACTCCTTCTGCGTCTGGATCTTGTACGAGCCGGAGCCGGCGAGCGCCGTGACGACGCTCCGCTTCACCTGCGCGTCAGTGGCCCCCTTGGCGGCGGTCACCTCGAACTGGGTGAACCGGCTGGTGGAGCCAAGGAGTTCACGCTGCGCCGTGGCCGTGTCGAAGTAGACGACGGTCGCGCCGGGATTGGTCACCCGGAAGGTGGCGATGCCGGAGATCCGCGCGGTGAAGTCGCCCGTCCCCGTGATGGTGCGCAGGGTGTCGCCGACACGCAGGTGGTGCTTCTTCGCGGAGTCCGCGTCGATCATGACCTCGCCGCCGCGCGCGGGCCGGTGGCCCGAGGTCACGTCCATCGACTTCGCGTCCTCGGACGTCCAGTTGCCCGCGATGGTCGGCGCGCCGCTGGTCGCGCCGACGTTCTTGTCGTGCGCGTCGACGACGGTGACGGACTGGCTGGAGACGCCACCCTCGACGGACCGTACGCCCGGCGCCTTCGCTATCCGCGCCATGGTCGCGGCGGGCAGCGAGTCCGGCTTCCCGGTCGATCCGCCCGGCCCGTCCCCCGAGGCGGCCTTCGGCCCGACCGTGACGTCGGACGCCGTCACCGCGAAGATCTTGTCGAACGTCGTGTTCATCGTGTCGGTGAAGACGAGCGTGCCGGAGACGAACGCCACCGACAGCAGGACCGCGACCGCCGAGAGCGCCATGCGGCCCTTGTGCGCGAGGAAGTTGCGCAGAGAGGTCTTGAAGATGGTCACGACCTGCGCCCCCGCGCCTCGAAGTGCTTCATCCGGTCGAGCACCGAGTCGGCGGTCGGCCGGAACATCTCGTCGACGATCCTGCCGTCCGCCAGATACAGCACCCGGTCCGCGTACGAGGCGGCGACCGGGTCGTGCGTCACCATCACGATCGTCTGGCCCAGCTCGTCCACGGACGTCCGCAGGAAGCCGAGGACCTCGGTACCCGCGCGCGAGTCCAGGTTGCCCGTCGGCTCGTCACCGAAGATGATCTCCGGCCGGGCCGCCAGGGCCCGTGCCACGGCGACGCGTTGCTGCTGGCCGCCGGAGAGCTGGGTCGGCCGGTGCTTCAGCCGGTCCGCGAGGCCGACGGTCTCCACCACGCGCCGCAGCCACGCCTCGTCGGGCCTGCGGCCCGCGATGTCCATGGGCAGGGTGATGTTCTCGATCGCGTTCAGCGTCGGCAGCAGGTTGAACGCCTGGAAGATGAAGCCGATCCGGTCCCTGCGCAACTGCGTGAGGCGCTTGTCCTTGAGCCGCGTGATCTCGGTGTCGTCCAGGAAGATCTCGCCCGACGTCACCGTGTCGAGCCCCGCGAGGCAGTGCATCAGCGTCGACTTGCCGGACCCCGAAGGCCCCATGATCGCGGTGAACTGCCCCCTGGCGATGTCCACGTCGACATGGTCGAGCGCCACGACACGGGTCTCCCCCGCGCCGTACGCCTTGACGACCTGTCGCGCGCGCGCCGCGACTGCCGTACGCCCTCCAGTACCCCCGTGCCTGGGTGTGCTGACAGCAGTGGTCACGGTATGTCTCCTAGCTCGATGGTGGTTCGCCACTCGAAAGTCTTCTGGTCGCGGGGCTCCGGCGCGAGGGGGTCCGTCCCCGATTCCACCTGGGGTTTTCCCCAGTCCGTGCCCTGCGGGTTCCGCCCCCACGTCGTCGGCCGCGCCCCGCGGCGCACTCGGGTGCGGGGGCCGCTTCCGTAGGAACAAGTTAAGAACGGGCACCCCCGTCCTCACCTCCTCCAGCGGGACGAACGGCCCCTGGGCAGCAGTGAGGAGGGCCCCCTAGGGGTTCTCCTCCCGGAGTCAGGGCGGGCTCATCCCCAGGGGAGGGGGCCTCACCCCGGAAGCCGGGCCCTGAGGATGAGGCACGCGAAGGACGAGGCACCTGGAGGGTGAGACGCACGGAGGATGAGGCACGTGGAGGGTGAGGCCCGCGGAGGGTGAGGCGCGCGCGATTCGGGCGTCCACCGCCCGGGCCGCTCGCCCCGTGGACGCGTACTCCCGCAGGTGAGCGAGGGGTGAGAGGCTGGCCTGCGGCAAGGCGGCAGGCCACAGCGCGTACTGAGGGGGCACCACCGGTGAACGGGGAAACCGACCCGGCCAGCGGAACGGACGACAACCGGCGGGCGGGCGGAGCCCGTGCCACCGAGCCGGACGACGGGCGCAAGAGAGCAGTCACGAGAACGCCCGCGAAAGCGCCCGCGACCCCCGCGAAAGTCCCTGCGAAGACCTCCGCCACGTCCTCTGCCGCCAAGGCGCCGCCCAAGGGCCGTGGCTGGCTCGTCGCCGCGCTGATGGTCTCGACGGCGCTCGCGGCACTCGACAGCACCATCGTCTCCACCGCCGTCCCGCAGATCGTCGGCGACCTCGGCGGATTCCCGCTGTTCTCCTGGCTGTTCTCCGGTTACCTGCTCGCCGTGACCGTCACCCTCCCCGTCTACGGGAAGCTCTCCGACACCTTCGGCCGCAAGCCCGTCCTCCTCGCCGGCATCGCCCTGTTCGTGATCGGGTCGCTGCTGTGCGCCACGGCCTGGAACATGCCGTCCCTGATCGCGTTCCGGGTGGTCCAGGGCCTCGGCGGCGGCGCGCTCACCGGCACCGTGCAGACGGTCGCCGCCGACGTGTACTCCCTCAAGGACCGGCCGAAGATCCAGGCCAAGCTGTCCACGGTCTGGGCGACCTCGTCCGTCGCGGGCCCCACCGTCGGCGGCCTGTTCGCCGGTTACGTGGACTGGCGCTGGATCTTCCTCGTCAACCTCCCGATCGGCCTCGTGGCTCTCGCACTGATCGTCCGGCACCTGCACGAGCCCGCCGTCACGCGCACCGCGCGCCCCGGCCGCGCCCTCGCCAGGATCGACTGGGCGGGCGCCGTCGGCATCTTCGCCACGGGCAGCGTGCTGCTCGCCGCGCTCGTCCAGGGCGGGGTCGCCTGGCCCTGGCTCTCCGCGCCGAGCCTGGGCTTCTTCGCCGCCGCGGCCGTACTCGGCGCCGCGACGATCGCCGTGGAGCGGCGCGCCGCGGAGCCCATCATCCCGGGCTGGGTCTGGCGGCGGCGCCCGATCGTCGCCGTGAACCTCGCGCTCGGCGCGCTCGGCCTGCTGATGGTCGCGCCGACCGTCTTCGTGCCCACATACGCCCAGTCCGTCCTGGGTCTCGGCCCGATAGCCGCCGGCTTCGTCCTGTCGGCGATGAGCCTGGCCTGGCCGATATCCGGCGCCCTCTCCAACCGCGTCTACACGCGTGTCGGGTTCCGCGGCAGCGGCCTGATCGGCATGTCGATGGCCCTGGTGGCGCTGCTCACGTTCCCGTTCCTGCCGTTTCCCGGCTCACCCTGGCAGCCCGCCCTCGTCCTGCTGCTGCTCGGCGCGGGCCTCGGCCTCTTCCAACTGCCGCAGATCATCAGCGTGCAGTCGTCCGTCAGCTGGGCGGAACGCGGCACGGCGACGGCGTCGATCCTCTTCTGCCGGCAGATCGGGCAGAGCGTCGGCGCCGCGCTGTTCGGCGCGATCGCCAACAGCGTGCTGGCCTCACGCCTCGCCCACGCGCCCGTCCCCGGCCTGCCCGACGACCTCGACTCCGTCTCACGGGCCCTGGCCGACCCCGGCGCGCTGACCGCCGCGGGCGCCGACTACCTGCGGCACGCGGTCGACGCGGCCACCGGCCACGTCTTCCTCTTCGCGGCGTGCGCCGCCGCCGCGTCCCTGCTGGTGATGGTGTTCGTGGCGCCCCGTGGATCGACCCTCCTCCAGGACGAGGACGACCCCGCGGGCCGGCCGTGACGCCGGAGGACGCCCCGCATAAGACGTTACTCCGGAGGACGCCCCGCATCGGAGGGGGAGGATGATGGCCGCATGACCACGCCGCCCACTGTCGAACAGTCCTGGTCCCGCGTCGAAACCTGGCTCGCGCGGCACGCCCCCGTCACCCACGGGCTGCTCCGGCCGCCGGCCTTGCCCGAGGACATCGCGACGGCCGAACGCCGGCTCGGCGTCACCTTCCCGGCCGACCTGCGGGAGTCGTTGCTGCGTCACAACGGCGTACAACTCGACGACGGAGCGCTGACGTTCAGCTACTACGGGCCGCTGTCCGGCATCGGGGAGATCGTCGAGAGCACCGAGTTCCTGCGAAAGTGCGCGGAGGAGGTCGACGAGTCCGAGGAAGAGGCCGACGTACTCGCGCGCGGCCTCGACATCGAGGCGTACCGCGACGAGTTGGCGTGCTGGCCCGCCGGGCGGCTGCTGATCACGCTGGGCATCGGATGGCAGTCCTCCGACGGGCTTTTCCTGACCGCCCGCCAAGGCCCGAACTACGGGCGCCTCGGCTACTGGTTCGACGAGGACGCCCCGTACTTCACCGAGTGGTCCCGACTGCGGGAGTTCCTCGCGGACTTCGCCACGGCCCTGGAGACCGGCACCCCGTTCGACAAGCAGATGCCACGCGTCGTCGAGGGCCGGCTCGAATGGCACCGGGACGACACGGCGACCGGTCCCTGATCCGGCCCGTCGGCCCGTCGGCCCGTCGGTCCGTCGGTCCGTCGGCCCGTACTCGCGCCTCGCGGGCTGACGGCCGTTGGGCGTTCCGCCGTTGGACGTCCCGCCGTTCGACGTTTCGACGCTGGACGTTCCGCCGTCGGACGCATCGCCGTCCGGCGTACCGCTGAACGCGCCCGCCTCGGGCGGCCGTTGCTGGTCGCGGGCGACGCCGCGGCGGAGCCTCGTACGGCCGCTGAAGGGTCAGGACCCCTCACGTTCAACCGGACCGGGGCCCTCACGGCCGAACGGGATCAGTCGTCAACGCTGTGCGTGCGGTAGAGCGGCAGGACGACGTCCGCGATGAACTTCCGAAGGTGTGGACGCGTCGGCGGGACCGCGTCGGGCAGGAGCTGCTGGAGCAGGAATCCCTCGCACACCTGCCGGAGCCAGGTGGAGGACGAGCCCGCGGGGAGCCAACGGTCGGCTATACCGTCCCAGATCGCGTCATGCGGTCGCGCGATCTGCCGTTGTGTCTGTGCGGCGAGTTCGGCGTCGCGGTGCCCTCCCTGGATCATCGCGGTGAACAGTCCCGCGTTCTCCCGGGCCCAGCGCGACGTCACCTCCAGCGCGTTGAAAACGGCTTCGTCGAACGTGTCGTACTCCCCGGTGACATCCGGGACCGCGGAGCGCTGTTTGACCGCCTCGATGAGCAGCGCCCCCTTGTCGGACCAGTGCCTGTACAGCGTCGCCTTCGACGTACCGCTCCGCCGCGCGACGGCGTCCACGCTCGCGGCGTCGAAGCCGACCTCGGACACCACGTCCAGGGCCGCCTTGAAGATCGCCGCGCGCTTGTTCCGGTCCAATGAAGACGCACTCATCACCTCCGCACTCTAGCGGGCCCTCTCCGCAGGTGGGGCCTGGTCTTCCGGTGGGTCCAGGGGTGGCCCCGAGCCTCGTGCCGGATGTTGCACACCTCCACGCGAAACTGTAGAGTTTCGCGAGTAAGGTAAACCTAACTTCAACGGGATGCCTGAGGCCGCGTCGCGGCGTCATGGGGTCGGGGTCGGTGCGTGGCCGATGCCGCGGGACCGGCTCTCGTTCGCCTGCTGCCGGAAATCCGGCCGCGCGCCGGCCGGCCGACCCCTGAACCCCCCGTATCGCCGCATTCCCGCGTCCCGAATCCCCGAGTCCGGAATTTCCGAGTCTCGAATCCCCGATCCCTTAATCCCTGAATCTCTGAAAGAGGAGAGGAACAGCATGGCCATGTCCCCCGATACAACGGCGAATCCGATTCGACGCGTACTGGTCTCCGGTGCCGCGGCGGCCGGAGAGACTCTCGCGTTCTGGTTGGACCGTCGCGGCTTCGACGTCACCGTTGTCGAGAAGTGGTCCGCGCCTCGAAGCGGCGGTTTCGCCGTCGATCTGCGGGGTGCCGCAATCACCGTCGCGGACCGGATGGGACTGCTGCCCCGGTTCACCGAGCGGAGCGTCCCGATGAAAGAGGTGGCCAACTTCGACGCCGCCGGCGAAGTCGTCTGGCGGGCCGAGGGAAACTACGCCCACACCGATGGCGACCTCGAAATCCTCCGTGACGACCTCACGGAAATCCTCTGCAGTACGAACAGCGGCATCCGCCACATCTGGGGAGACAGCATCGTCGGCCTCGCGGAAACCGACGGCGGAGTGCGGGTCGGCTTCGAGCACGCCGAACCGGAGCTGTTCGACCTCGTCGTCGGAGCCGACGGCCTGCACTCCAACGTGCGGGCCCTGGCCTTCGGTCCCGAGGAACGGTTCGGGAAGCACCTGGGTTACTACACCGCCGTGTTCGAGGCTCCGGACGTGGTCGACATGGACAGCCAGATGTGGCTGTGCACGATCCCCGGCGCCATGGCGAGCCTTGTGCAGTGGGGGCCCGAGGCCGGCACCCGCGGCAGCTTCATCGTCGCCGCCCCGCACGTCCGGGCGCTCGGCCGCGCCGGGCGGGCCGACCAGATGCGGCTTGTCGACGAGTGTCTCGGGGCGTCGGACGCATGGCACGTTCCCGCGCTCCTGCGCGCCATGCGCGCCTCCGAGGACTTCTACTTCGACGAGGTGACGCAGATCCACATGCCGCGCTGGAGCGCCGGCCGGGTGGCGCTCGTCGGCGACGCGGCCTACGCGCCGACGTTGATGAGCGGGCAGGGAACCAGTGTCGCGGTCGTCGGCGCGTACGTTCTCGCGGCGGAACTCGCCGCAGCCGACGGGGACCACGGTCGGGCGTTCGACCGGTACGAACAGCGCGTGCGTCCCTTCGTCGAGCGGAATCAGCAGCTCGCGAACACGGCCGAGGAGGCGAGAATCCCCGCCACGCAGCAGGACCTCGATGAACGCAACGCGATGATCCGGTCGGCCATGAACTCCACCTCGGACCACCTTGACGACGTCACGGCGGACGCGGCCAACGCGATCGATCTCAGCGTGTACACAGCCGCCTGAACGCAGTCCCGTCCGCGCGCGACAGCCCGTCCGCGCGAAGTTGCCCTGCCGGCCGCGCCCGCGAGCCGACGCGAGTCTCTCGTGACGGGCCGAGGTCCGGTCCTCGCCCGCGGTCGTCTCCGCGTGGCCCCCCCCCGCCGCTTGGATCGTGAACGGTCGGGGCGGCCCCTCTCACGTACGGCCAGACGGAAGCGCATCACCGGCAAACGGACCGGCGGAAGCGCATCACCGGCGTACGAACCGGCGGAAGCGCGTCGTCGGCATACGGACGGGCGGAAGCGCATCACCGGCAAACGGCCCGGCGAAAACGGCCCGGTGGAATACGAGCATGCAGAACAAGACCACATCGGACCAGCCGACCAGCCGACCAGCCGATCAGCGTATCAACCAGCAGGAAAAGCAACCCCATTGAGCCCGCTCCCGGGTCACCCTCGTCGGCTATCCTCCGAGAGGAGGGCACAAGCCGGTCATCCCGTTCCGCGGTCCCGGTGCGGCCGGCCGGCCGGAGTCGAAATCGAAAGGGGCGCCCATGGACGCGGAGTCCGTTCTGTATTCGATTTTCACCGCCGAAGGCAGGGAGAATCCTTATCCCTTACTCGCGGAACTCCACCGGCTGGATTCGGTGTACCACAGCGAAGCGCTCGGTACCAGATTCCTGACCGGTTTCGCCGATTGCCAGAACGCGCTGACGCACTCGGACTTCCTCGTCCCGGACCGCGCATGGTGTGCCCGTGAACTGCCGGAGTGGGCGGAGCGTCCGGCGGCGGACTTCTTCTACTCCTCCATGCTCGCCACCAACGGACCCGACCACGATCGCCTGCGGCGGCCCGTGGCAAGGACGTTCACGGCCCGGCGGGTGGCCGGGCTCAGGGACGTAGTGGAATCGATCACCGACGAACTGCTGGACGGGTTCGCCGACGCCGTCTCCGACGGCGGTACCGCCAACTTCCAGAAGCTGGTGGGCTACCCGCTCCCGGCCGCGGTGGTCGGCAAGCTCATCGGCGTACCACGCGAGGAGCAGGCGCAGTTCGAGGAGTTGGGCCGGGGGGCGAGCCGGTTGCTCGAGCCCGTCCGTACCGCACAGGACTGGGAACGGGCCGACCGCGCCGTCGTGGCGTTGCGCGAGTACTTCGCCGGACTGCTGTCCGAGCGCCTGGCGCGCCCCGCGGACGACCTCGCCTCGGCGCTGCTCGACGCGCACGGCCGGCCGGGCGAGGGCGGGTTGGCGTGGCAGGAGCTGGTGGATGTCCTGCTGCTGGTGTTCGTGGCGGGGTTCGAGACCACGACAGGACTGCTCGGCCTGACGGTGTTCGCCCTGCTGACCCACCCGGACCAGCTGGCCGCGGTCCGCGCCGACCCCGCTCTCTGTCCCGGCGCCGTGGAGGAGACGCTGCGGTGGGACCCGCCGGTGATGATGACGGAGCGCGTCACGGCCCGCCCGGTCGAGCTGTGCGGCGAGGTGCTGCCCCCGGGGACGAGTGTGACGGCGGTGCTCGCGGCGGCCAATCGCGACCCCCTGCGCCACCGTGATCCGGACGTGTTCCGGGTGGAGCGGCCGGTGGGCAGGGTCCTCAGCTTCAGCGCGGGAGCACACCACTGCCTGGGGGCGGCACTCGCCCGGATGGAGGCGGCCACGTTGATCAGCCGGCTGCTCGGGCGCTTCCCCGAACTGGCCCTGGCCGGGACGCCGGTGCGCCGCTCCTCCTTCGGCCTGCGCTCGTTCGACGACCTCCCGCTGGCCGCGTCAGGACAGCCGGCGTAGCGAACAGGCGGGCCGGGACCTCCGGGGCCGTGCGGCGTCGGCCGTTGGACGCCCGCCCGTCAGCCCTGGAACTCCGTCATGTCGATCACGAAGCGGTAGCGGACCCGGGACCGGTCCAGCCGTTCGAAGGCGTCGTTGATATCCCGCATGCCGATGGTTTCGATCTGGGCCTTGATCTGGTGCGCGGCGCAGAAGTCGAGCATCTCCTGCGTCTCCGGCATCCCGCCCGTGGAGGACGCGGCGTAGGAGCGGCGGGCGGGGATGAGGGCCCAGTTGTTCATGGTGATGTCGTCGTCGGGGGCACCGACGTTGACCAGTGTGCCGTCCAGCTTCAGGAGGTTGAGGTACGGGTCGAAGTGCAGGGCCCCGGAGACCGTGCACAGGATGAGGTCGAAGGTGCCGGCCAGCCGCGTGAGGGTCTCGGGGTCCTCCGTGGCGTAGTAGTGGTCGGCGCCCAGCCTCAGGCCGTCCTCCTTCTTGCCGAGGGTGCGCGAGAGGACGGTCACCTCGGCGCCCATGGCGTGGGCGATCTGGACGGCGATGTGGCCCAGGCCACCCATGCCGAGGATCGCGACCTTCTTGCCTGGCCCGGCGTTCCAGTGCGCCAGCGGGGAGTACGTGGTGATCCCGGCGCACAGCAGGGGCGCGGCCTCGTCGAGAGGCAGGCCCTCGGGGATGCGGAGCACGTAGCGCTCGTTGACGACTATCTCCTTGGAGTAGCCGCCCTGGGTGGTCGCGCCGTCCGCGTCCTTGGCGTTGTAGGTGGGCGTGCAGCCCTTCTCGCAGTACACCTCAAGGCCGGCGCGGCACGGCTCGCACGTACCGCAGGAGTCGATGTAGGTACCGACGCCGACGCGGTCGCCGACGGCGAACTTCGAGACCCGCGGGCCGACTTCGGTGACGACGCCGGTGATCTCGTGCCCGGGGACCATCGGGTAGAGCCCGGGGCCCCACCCGTCGGACGTCTGGAGCAGGTCGGTGTGGCAGACGCCGGTGTACTTGATCTCGACCCGTACATCGTCGTCCCGTACGTCCCGGCGGGAGATCGTCACGGGCTCCAGCCGGGCGCCGGCGGAGGGAGCGGCGTAGGCCGCGGTGGTGGTGGGCATGCCGGTTTTCTCCTGGGGTGTTTCGGTGGCGATGGGGATGACCGCAGCGGTAGCGGTAAGCGGTAAGCGGTAAGCGGTAAGCGGTAAGCGGTAAGCGAGGGTGCGGACGGTGGGGCGGCGGGAAGGGAAGGGAACGGATGCCTTCCCTCCGCGCACGCGGCGGGGAAGGGAAGGGGCTTCCCCTCCGCGCACGGGAGTGGGGCGGGGGGCGGCCGGAGGCCCTCGTCCGCGGGACGGGCGGCTCCGGGTGTCGCCTCGGGTCAGAAGCTCTGGTCGGTGGGGCGGATCACGATCTCGTTGACGGCACGCCGGCGCGGCCCTGTGGCGATGTAGGCGACGGCGTCGGCGATGTCCTCGGGGTGGAGCTTCTCGACGCCGTCGAAACGCTGGTTCTCCACCTGCTGCGCGTGCTCCTGCTGGTGTCCGAACAACTCGGTCTCCACGGCGCCGGGTTCGATGACCGAGAACCGCAGATTCTGTGCCGCGTACTCCTGGCGCCAGGCCTCGGTCGCCGCGGTGACGCCGAACTTGGTGGCGTTGTAGATCGCGACCGTCGGGGCGGCGGCGCGTCCGGCCACGGAGCTGATGTTGATCACGTCGGCGACCTCGCGGTCCGCGCTCTTCGCCGCGTCCAGCAGGTGCGGCAGAGCGGCCTTGACGACGTACATCACGCCCTTGACGTTCACGTCGACCATCCGGTCCCACTCTTCAAGGCGGGCCAGCAGTGAATCGCCGTTGAGCATGACGCCCGCGGCGTTCACCAGGATGTCGAGGCGGCCGAAGTGCTCGACGGTCCTGCCCACCGCCGCGGCGGCGCCGGCCGCGTCGGTGACGTCCGCCGGGACCACGAGCGCCCGGCCGCCCCGGTCGGTGACGAGCCTGGCCAGCTCCTCCACGCGGTCCTTGCGGCGGGCGACGAGTGCGACGGCCGCGCCCTCTTCCGCGAGCCGCAGCGCCGTCGCCCGGCCGATACCGCTGCTCGCACCTGTGACGAGCGCCACAGTCGACGTCAACCTACTGGTCATGGATCTGCCCTCCTCAAGGCATAGCTCCTGCTCACACTCAATGTATGAATGCTCTTACTTTCTTCAATGTAAGAGGGCTCTAGCAGTAAGTCAAACGCCCGCTCCGGGAGACGATGGGCGGGACGATGGGGCGTGGCGGCGGCAGGTACCGGAGATGCGACTCCAAGATGTAAGATTGCTCTTACATTGGTCAGGGAAGGAGGGCACTCGTGCCGAAGCGCACCAGCTACCACCACGGCGATCTGAAGGCCGCGCTGGTGTCGACCGCGCTTGAGGTGATCGCCGAGCAGGGCACCGCCGCGCTGTCCGTGGCGGAGGTGGCCCGCCGGGCGGGTGTCAGTACCGCGGCCCCCTACCGGCACTTCGCCAGCAAGCAGGCCCTCCTCATCGCCTGCGCCGTGTCGGCGGCGAAGGCACTCACCTCGGAGCTGCTGCGCGCCCAGGAGGAGCTGCCGCGCGCTCAGGACGGGGCCGTGGACCCGGTCGAGGCGACGGCGGCGTCGGCGGCCGCCTACAGCCGCTTCGCCGCCGAGAACGGCTCGGGACTCGATCTGATCTTCGCTCCCGAACTGCAGGACGCGGGCGACGAGGAACTCCTGCGGGCCGGACGCGGCGTCATGGACGCCCTCCTCCCGCCGGCCCTTGAGGTGACCGGCCAGGACGCGCACGGCGCCCTGGAACTGCTGGAGCGCCAGATCGCCGGGGCCCACGGATACGCCGCGCTCCTGCGCAGCGGCTTCCTCAACCGCCGCGACCCGACGGTGGACGACGTGGCCTCCCACGCGGCGGCCATCGCCAGAAGCCTGGCGCGCGAGGCACGGCGGCCCCGGGAGGCCGAGGAGGCGTAGCGGGCGGGCTCGGCGCGGCCCGCGTCCGTCCGCCGGGCGGGCTCAGCGCGGGCCGCGGCCGTCCGCCGGGCGGGCTCAGCGCGGCCCGCGGCCATGCCCTTCGAGGCTCTTGAGCACCTCGGAACTCGCCGTGCCGGGCAGGGCCGGGCCCGGTCGCTGCCGTGCACGCGAGGAGCGCCACGCCGGACAGCCGGACCGTGCCACGCCGGACAGCCGGACAGCGCCGGACCCCTTGGCGGGAGCCTCAGGCCGTCGGCCCGTCGTCCGTGCCGCGGGAGCGGTAGGTGCCAGGCGTCTGGCCCATGACGCGGGTGAAGACGTCCACGAAGGCGCTGGTGGTGGACCATCCGCAGCGGTGCGCCGTCTCGGTGACCGTGGCACCGCTGGTGAGGTCGATCATCGCTTGGAAGACGCGGGCGCTGGTCCGCCACTGGGGGTAGGTGCTTTTGAACTCGTCACGGAACAGCCGCCCCAGATGGCGTTCGCTGATCCCCGCCTCACGGGCCAGCCACGCGACGGTCCGCGGTCGGGAGAGGTCGTCCAGGACGAGCCGGCAGACATGCACCAGCCGGGCATCGCGCGCCCGCGGGAGCTGGAGCGGGGTGACGTCGGCCCTGCGCAGCCGGTCGTTGATCACGGCACGCAGTCGCCCCAGCTCCGGGGCCGTCAGGCCGGGCTCGGTCGAGGCGATGAGCAGTTCACGCAGCAGGGGCGGCACCGCGATCACCGTGGGCCTGTCATCGGACAGCGGCGCCGACTCCGTCGGAAAGTCCAGGGTGTGCACGGTGGTGTGTCCGTAGACGCGATGCTCGTGCCAGGTGTGTGCGGGCGTCCATACGGCGCGGCGCGCGCCCGCGACCCACGCTCCGTGATCGGTGCGCACGGCCAGTACGCCCGCGCTCACATACAGCATCTGGTGCTGATCGTGCCGGTGCCGGGCGATGTGCTGGCCCGGAAGATGCTCGTGGCGGTTATGCGACACAAGTGAGCAGTTTATCGGAAGTCCGCAGGCCCGGCGTTCGGGATCGTGAAGGGCATGTGCCAAACCGACCCGCCCTCCACCGCACCGGACGTGACTCCGGCCGGCCAGGACGGCGGTCCTCCCCGCCGGCGGCGCCCGGTCCGCGTGGCGTTGCGCGCCGTCGTCGCCGACACCCGCCCACTGGCCCACCCCGCCTTCCGGCGCACGTTCCTGAGCCAGGGCGCGGCCGTGACCGGCCTGATGGTCACCTCGGTGACCGTGCCGGTGCAGTTGTACGCGCTGACACACTCCTCCCTCGTCGTGGGCCTCAGCGGGCTGGTGGGGTTCGTGCCGGTGGCGGCGTTCGGACTCTACGGAGGTGCCGTCGCCGACGCCGTCGACCGGCGCAAGCTGTATCTGGGCTCGTCGCTGCTCACCTGGTTCATCACGCTCGCGCTCGTGCTCCAGAGCGTGCTGGAGGTGCGGTCCACGGCGCTGATCCTCGCGCTGACGGCTGTCCAGTCCGGCGGCTTCGCCGTATCGGCCTCGGTGCGCGGGGCGATCGTGCCGCGCCTCGTGCCCGGCGAGCAGATTCCCGCGGCCAACGCCCTCGTCTACACCGCCGCCACCGTGGGTCAGGTACTGGGGCCCCTCCTCGCCGGCCTGCTGATCGGCCTCCCCGGCGGGTTCGGTCTCGCCTACGGGGCGGATGCCGTGCTGTTCACCTCCGCCCTGTACGCGGCGTTCCGCCTGCCCTCCCTTCCCCGCCCCGAACGGGCCGGGCGTGCCGGACTGCGCTCCGTGGCCGAAGGGCTGCGATTCCTCTGCCGTACCCCCGTGCTCCTCATGTCGTTCTTCGTCGACATCGCGGCCATGGTGCTGGCCACGCCGGAAGCCCTGTTCCCCCAGGCCGCCGCCGAACGCTTCCACGGGGGTGTCGGGCCGCTGTACGCGGCGATCGCCGTCGGCGCGGTCGCCGCGGGGCTGCTGAGCGGGTGGATCGGCCGGGTACGGCGACAGGGCGTCGCGCTGACCTGCGCCGTGATGCTCTGGGCGACGGCCGTCGCGGCGGCCGGGCTCACCCACTCCCTGGACGGCGCGGTCGCGCTGCTGGCCCTCGCCGGAGCCGCCGACATGGTCAGTGCCGTATACCGGCAGACGATCCTTCAGACACATGTTCCCGACCGGATGCGGGGACGCCTGCAGGGCGTCTACACCGTGGTCGTGGCTGGCGGGCCGCGTCTGGGAGACCTGCGGGCCGGTGCGATGGCCACCGCTACCACGTTCACCATCGCCTGGTCCGCGGCAGCGGTCGCGTGCGTCGCCGTTGTCCTGTGCGCGGCCCTGGCCGTACGGCCGTTCTGGCGGTACGACAGCGGGGCGGACCGGTCCTCCGGCGCGGGCCCCCTCGTTGAGACTCCCGGCGTCCCCCGTGTCGGGCGGGCCTCGGAAGAGCCTGCTGCCGACGCGGGCCCGGGCGGGCGCTGAACCGCCCTGGCCGAGCAGGCCGAGGCGCCGAAGCAGGCGCTCCGTGCCCGGCGAGCGGAACCGGGGGGGGGCAGCACGGGCGTCCTGACCTCCACCCGTGATGCCGCCGCCCCCGGTCCGCTACAGCAGCCCGTCCCACATCTGCTCAAGCAGCACCGACCACCAGCTCTCCGGCGACGACAGCGCCGCCGGGTCGAGCGCCGCCAACTGGGCCTGGAAATCGCTCGTCCAGCGGCCCGCCTGCTCGGGCGTCAGCCCGAACCGCAGCCGCCACATCCGGCCGAGCATGGCGATGCACCGCGCGAACTGCGGCAGGCTGGAGTTCACGAACTGCGGCACCGCCGGGCCGCCGCCGGGACCCGACTCCACGGCTACGGCCATGATGTGCGCCGTCCCGTACTGCACGCACAGCGCCCGGCCGAAGTCCGTGCCGACGACCAGGTAGGACGAGGCGTCCGACGCCGGGGCCACCTGGCGCTGCGCCGCCACCTCCGCCAGCGTCGGGACGACCGGCTGCGCGGGCTGCGCCCAGAAGAACGGCCCGAAGTCGGCGGGCAGCCCCGCCCATACGAGCGTCTGCGCCACGATCTCCGGCACACCCTGCCGCGACACCGCCCGCTGGTCGTAGCGGCACAGGCCCTGGGGCCCGAACGCGCCCAGCATCTCCTGCTGGATCGCCTCGGGCGGCACCGGCGGCGCGGGCGGCACCTGCCCCAGCGGCGCCCGCACCGGCGCGGGCCGCGCGGGGCCGTCCGCGACCTGGTGCAACTCGCCCTGGTGCGTCAGCAGATGCTGCATCCCCTGCTGCCGGCTCGCATGGTCCTGCCCGTACGGGGCGACGCTGGTGATCCGTACCTGCGGCCACATCTCGCGGATCATCCGCGCGCAGTAGGCGCCGGGCAGCTCGCACGACTCCAGCTCCGTGTGGAGTTCCAGGACCTGCTGCGGCGGCACGTTCAGCGCGCGCAGCTCGTGCAGGATCTGCCACTCCGGATGCGGGGTGCCGGGCGCGGAGCGCCGGATCAGCTGCGCCTCCGAGCCGTCCGGCGCGCGGTAGCGCAGGACCGCCTGGTAGCCGGGGCCCACGGTCGGCACGGCGGCGGGCGCCGCCGGATAGCCGTAGGCGGGCGGCGGCACCTGCCCCGACTGGGGCGGCACCGGCCCGGGCCCCGGAACAGCCCCCGGCTGCGGTACGGACCCCGGGGCAGCCCCCGGTTGCGGTACGGGCCCCGGAGGTACGGACCCCGGAGGTACGGGCCCCGGAGGTACGGACCCGGGCATCGGGCCCGGCGCGCCCGGCATCCCGGGCGGCGGCGGAGGCGGTGGCGGCCCGCCCGCTTGCTGCGGATCGGCGAACACGGTGGCCGCGTGGTGCACCCCCGGTGCGCCGGGAGCACCGGGCGCGCTCGGCGGACCGGGCGGCTACGTGCCGACGCAGCTCGTGTCGTCCCTCGGCGG
>NZ_JAIUKE010000050.1 GCF_020176795.1 Streptomyces sp. 8L | reverse complement strand
CCCATGAGCGCGGTGTGGAACTGGTGCTGGCGCCGGACAGCAGGATGGACGACGGCGTGCCGCCCGCGACCGCCGCGTCCAGCGCGTTCTCCACGAGGTTGCCGAGGATCGTCACCAGGTCACGCGTCGGCAGCGTCGCGGGCAGCACGCCGTCGTCCATCCTGCTGTCCGGCGCCAGCACCAGTTCCACACCGCGCTCATGGGCCTGCGCGGCCTTCCCGAGGAGCAGCGCCGCCAGCACCGGCTCGCCCACCGCGCCCACCACCCGATCTGTCAGCGCCTGCGCCAGCTCAAGCTCCGACGTGGCGAATTCGACCGCCTGGTCGACCCGGCCGAGCTCGATCAGCGACACCACCGTGTGCAGCCGGTTCGCCGCCTCGTGCGCCTGCGACCGCAGCGCCTGGGTGAACCTGCGCTCCGCGTCCAGTTCACCGGAGAGCGCCTGGAGTTCGGTGTGGTCGCGCAGGGTCACCACCGTGCCGCTGCGCTCCCCGCCGACCACGGGCCGGGTGCTGACCACCACCACCCGCTCGTCGGTCAGGTGCACCTCGTCCACCCGGGGCTCGGAGGCCAGCAGGGCGCCCGTGAGCGGGACCGGCAGGCCGAGGTCCGCCACGGGCCGGCCCACCGCCGACGCGTCGAGCCCGAGCAACTCCCGCCCCCCGTCGTTGATCAGCGCGATCCTGCGCCCGCCGTCGAGCATCAGCAGCCCCTCGCGTACCGCGTGCAGCGCGGCGTGGTGGTAGTCGTACATCCGGCTGAGGCCCCTCGCGTCCAGCCCGTGTGTGTGGCGCCGCAGGCGCGCGTTGATCACATACGTACCGAACGCACCGAGCGCCAGCGCCGCGCCCGCCACCAGCGACAGCATCCGCAACTGCCGTTTCACCTGCGTGGATATCCGCTCCACCGTGATCCCCACACTGACCAGGCCGACGACGCGCCCGCCGTCCAGGACCGGGGTGACGGCACGCGTCGAAGGGCCGAGCGTGCCCGTGTACGTCTCGGTGAACGTCTTCCCGCGCAGGGCGGGCGCCGTGGTCCCGAGGAACCGCATACCTATCTGCTCCGGGTCCGGATGCGTCCAGCGGATGCCGTGCGTGTCCATGATCGTGACGAAGTCGACCCGGGTGTCGCGCCGCACCCGCTCCGCGTACGGCTGGAGCTCGGCCGTGGGGTCCGCCGTGCGGATCGCGGCCCGCACGGACGGCGCGTCCGCCACCGAGCGCGCCGCGGTCAGCACGTCGCGCGTCGCCGTGCCCCGCGCCTGGGCGCGGTCGTTGACGTACGCGAACACGGCGCACCACGCGACGATCACCGCCACGAGCACGGCCTGCATCGCGAACAGCTGGCCGGCGAGACTGCGCGGCCTGCGCGCCGCGTGGAAGAAGGACATGGCGCAAGTCTCCCCGCCCGCCGCGGGACAGGCGTGGCGTTATCCACACCCTCTGGCCGGAAATCGCATGAACGAAATGAACATAAGGGTGACCGGGGTCACAGCGCGGTGGATAGTCGCCGGGACCCCGAGTCAAGGAGGACACGTGGCCGCGAGGCGGGACCGAACCCACTTCCTGTACATCGCCGTGGTGGTGGCGGTGCTGCTCGGCATCCTGGTGGGCTTCGTCGCCCCCGGCACCGCCGTCCAGCTCAAGCCCATCGGCACCGGCTTCGTCGATCTGATCACGATGATGATCGCGCCGGTGATCTTCTGCACGATCGTGCTGGGCATCGGCTCCGTGCGCAAGGCCGCCAAGGTCGGCGCCGTCGGCGGCCTCGCCATCGGCTACTTCCTCGTGATGTCGACCGTCGCTCTCGCCATCGGCCTGGTCGTCGGCAACATCCTGGAGCCGGGCCAGGGCCTGCACCTCACCGAGTCCGTGCGCCAGTCCGGCATCGCGCAGGCCAAGGGCACCAGCGACTCGCTGCCCGACTTCCTGCTCAGCGTCATCCCCACCACCCTGGTCTCCGCCTTCACCGAGGGCTCCACGCTCCAGGCGCTGCTGATCGCGCTGCTCGCGGGCTTCGCGCTCCAGGCGATGGGGACGGCGGGCGAGCCGGTCCTGCGCGGCATCGAGCACCTCCAGCGCCTCGTGTTCCGCATCCTCGCGATGATCATGTGGGCGGCGCCGGTCGGCGCGTTCGGGGCGATGGCCGCCGTGGTCGGCGAGACCGGCGTCGACGCGCTCAAGTCGCTGGCCGTCATCATGATCGGCTTCTACGCCACCTGCGCCGTCTTCGTCTTCGGCGTCCTCGGCCTGGTGCTGCGGCTGTTCGCCGGGGTCAACATCTTCCTGCTGCTGAAGTACCTGGCCCGCGAGTTCCTGCTGATCCTGTCGACATCGTCGTCGGAGTCCGCGCTGCCGCGGCTCATCGCCAAGATGGAGCACCTGGGCGTCAGCAAGTCCGTCGCGGGCATCACCGTGCCCACCGGCTACTCCTTCAACCTCGACGGCACCGCCATCTATCTGACGATGGCGTCCATCTTCATCGCCGAGGCGATGGACAAGCCGCTCTCGATCGGCCAGCAGATCTCCCTGCTCGTCTTCATGATCGTCGCGTCGAAGGGCGCGGCCGGAGTCACCGGTGCGGGTCTCGCCACCCTCGCGGGCGGGCTCCAGTCGCACCGGCCCGAACTGGTCGACGGCGTGGGCCTGATCGTCGGTATCGACCGCTTCATGAGCGAGGCCCGCGCCCTGACGAACTTCGCGGGCAACGCCGTCGCCACCGTCCTCGTCGGCAACTGGACGAAGGAACTCGACCGGGGCCGCCTGGACCAGGTCCTCGCGGGCCGCGTCCCGTTCGACGAGCGGACACTGATGGACGAGAGCGGTGACGCCGCGGCGGGCGGCGCCACGGGGGAGGCGAAGACCCTGGAGACGGGCGCCCTTCCCGAGGCGGGCGCGGCCGACGCCGTGCCGGACCAGCGCGGCGACGACGCCGCGCCCCAGACCAGGGCCGGGGGGTGCCCCCCCCCCCCCCCCCCCCCCCCCCCCGCGGCCGGGCGCGGGGGGCGCGCCCCGCGCCCCCGCCGCCCCCGTCAGGTGTCCGCCGAGCCGGAAGCCGCTGCCAAGCTCACGCACAGACGCCCAGGTCACGTGCCCGACGCCGGGCGCGGGAGCAGCCGCGCCGTCGCGACGTGGAAGTTCAGAGCACACGGTGTCAGGCCGCCGGGCGGCGTGAGGTCCGCGGCGCCGGCCAGGAAGTCGCTACGCAGCGCGGCCACCACGTCCGCGGACAGGGGCGCCATGTCGTAGACGCAGGCCACGGTCTCCCACACCCGCTCCGCCGGGCCGCTCACGTCGATACGGACGGTCTGCCACTCGACGGGGCCGAAACCGGCGGGCGCGAAGATCTCCTCCCAGCCCGCGCGGTCGCGCGTACGGCGGTCGCCGAGACGCGGCATTCCGAGCCCGCCGGGCAGTCGGGCGTCCAGGCGCCGCAGCAGTCCGACGAACATCCCGTACGCCTCGCCGTCCCCCGCCGCTCCGCCGCCCAGCACGCAGGCCAGTACTCCGCCGGGGGCGAGCACCCGCGCCGCCTCCGCCGCGACCTGTCCGACGTCCGCCATCAGCATCAGCGCCATGTGCGATACGCACGCGTCGAAGCGGCCGTCCGCGAAGGGGAGTTCCTGCGCCCGGCCCTCGCACAGCTCCGCCCCGGCCAGCGCGGGACGCGCGCGGGCGAGCGCCAGCGCCTCGGGTGACAGGTCGATGCCCGCGAGGTCCGCGGGACTCCGGCCCTCCGCGAGGAGTTCGAGCAGCAGCCCGTCCCCGCAGCCCAGTTCGAGCACCCGGGGCGCGTCCGCGACGAGGTCGGCGAGGATGCGGTAGCTGGACCGGCCGTCGTCGCCGCGGCCCCCGCCGAAGGCCTCCGCCGTCACGGCGGGCCGCTCGGCGTGGAAGGCCCTGAGGAAGGCCTCCTGGGTACGGGCGTCGTCGGGGCGAGTCGTCGTCATGGGGACAACGTACGGGCTGCGGAGGGGCGTGGTACGAGGCCGGGTTCCCGCACGCGCAGGCCCAGGCCCAGGTGTCGGCGGACGCCGCGTTCAAACGGACGCGGCGTTCAACGGGCGGGCCGGCCGGTCCCGGTGACGGGGAAGGACCGCCGCGGCGGTGTACCGGGTCACGGAACTTCTGGCCTAAAAGACCTCCAAGCTGCCAATATGACTTCTTCGTCGCTGGCAGGTTCGCCGCCACTGGCAGGCGCCTGGCCACACACCACGTCGCACACCACCGCACTGGAGCACGCATGTCCGAGAACAGTCCGTTCCCCCCGCCGCCCGACGGCCACAAGAACGGCCCGGACAGCCAGGGCGGCTATCCGCCCCCGAACTCCGCACCGCCCGGATACGGTTGTCCGCCGCCGCCCGGCGGTCCGGGATACGCCTCCCCGCCGCCCGGGGGGGGGGGGGCGCCGGGGGGGGGGCCGCCCGCCGGGGGCGCCCCGGCGCCCGGATACGGTCCCCCGTACGCCGGGGGGCCGGGTTTCCCGCCGCCGCCCGGTGGGTTCGGGGCCGGCCCGTCGGCGCCGTACGGATTCGACCCGTACGGGCGCCCGTACTCCGACAAGTCGAAGATCGTCGCGGGGCTGCTCCAGATCCTGCTCGGCAGCTTCGGTGTCGGCCGCTTCTACGTCGGGAACGTGGGCATCGGCCTCGCGCAGCTGTTCACCTGCGGCGGCCTCGGGTTCTGGGCGCTGATCGACGGCATCCTGTACCTCGCCGGCGACCAGCGGACCGACCCGGAGGGCCGTGTCCTCCGTGGCTGACCGCGTCCCCGCCACCGGGACCGCGGCGCCGCACCGGCCCGCCGCGGTCCCGGGCACAGGAGGACCCCGGGGCCCGTGGGGCCGTCCGCGGAAGCCGTGGTCACGCCTCCGCCCGACCGGGCCGGGAGCCGCGCCGACCGGGCCGAGGCAGGCGCCGGCTGCTCACCTGGCGCCGCTGCTGGTCCTGCTCTGCGGGGCCGCGGGCGCCGCCTACCTCTACCGCACCGATCCGCACCAGCCGGGCCACTGGCTGCCCGGCTGCCCCTTCCACGCGGTCACCGGGCTGCTCTGCCCTGCCTGCGGCGGCACACGCATGGTGTACGACCTGATGCACGGCCGCTACGGCGCCGCCTGGCACGACAACCGCCTCCTGCTGCTCGCCTCGCCCTACGCCCTGTACCTCCTGGGACGCTGGGGTTACGAGGGCCTGCGCGGCCGGAGTTGGCGCCCGGTACTGAGCCCCCGCGCGCAACTTGCGGTACTGGCGGTCGCCGTGGCCTGGA
Organism: Streptomyces sp. 8L; assembly: GCF_020176795.1. Taxonomy (GTDB): domain Bacteria; phylum Actinomycetota; class Actinomycetes; order Streptomycetales; family Streptomycetaceae; genus Streptomyces. The sequence continues at coordinate 7,912 of NZ_JAIUKE010000050.1, read as the reverse complement.
CGGTCCTGCGGAACACGGTCTGAGCGCCGGCCCGCCCGAGCGCCGTGGCCGCGCGGAGCGCTTGCCCTGACGTCGGCGTCAAGACGTACGTTCGTGGACATGCGCATCGGCGAACTGGCGGAGCGGGCCGGTACGACCACCCGGGCCCTGCGGTACTACGAGTCGCGCGGGCTGCTGCCCGGGCGCCGGGCGGCCAACGGGCACCGCGTCTATGACGAGGCGGACCTGCGGCTGCTCCGGCAGATCCGCACGCTCCAGGACTTCGGGTTCGACCTGGAGGAGACCCGTCCGTTCGTGGAGTGCCTGCGCGCGGGGCACCCCACGGGCGACGCGTGCGCCGGGTCGCTCGCCGTCTACCGGAGCAAGCTCGCCGAGCTGGACGCCCTGATCGAGCAGCTGGGCTCCGTGCGGACCGAGGTCGCGGCACAGCTGGCGAGGGCCGAGGGCGCCCACGCCGTACCCCGTGGCGACGCGCCGGAGCCGCGCTGCGAGCTGACCGAAGCCCTCGCGCACCACCCGCACCCCGGCCGGCCCGTCCCGGACCGGCCCACGCATCAGGAGGACACCGGATGATGGACGTTGAAGGCGCTGCAAGCGCTGCAAGCGTTGCAGGCACCGAAGGCACCGAAGTCGTCACCGTCACCGACGCGGATTTCGACGCCGTCGTACGCGGCTCCCGGCTGCCCGTGCTCGTCGAGTTCACGGCCGACTGGTGCGGCCCGTGCCGGCAGCTGGCGCCCGTGCTCGACGCCGTCGCGCGGGAGGAGGCCGGCCGGGTGCGGATCGTCCGCGTCGACGTGGACACCAATCCCGCGACCGCCGCGCAGTACGCCGTGCTGTCGATGCCGACGCTGATGGTCTTCCGCGACGGCGAGCCGGTCGCGTCCATGGTGGGCGCCCGGCCCAAGCGGCGGCTGCTTCAGGAGCTCCGGGAAGCCGGGGCCGTCGTAGCGCCGTAGAGGCACCGACCCGCCGGCGCCCAGCCCGGACAGGCGGCACAGAGAAACACCCCGCTCGTCAATTGACGGACGGGGTGTTTCTCTGCGTATATTGGGGTTTTCCGTGCTCAATCACAGCTCAATCAAAAGCGAGAGCACGAGAAGTTCAATGAGCAGAGCTTACCAGGGCAGGGGCCGAATTGTCAACCGATGCATTGCAGAACGAGCAACAATTCATCTCCAGCCTGTATGCGCGCCTCGACAGCCTCAGAAACCGGGCCGAGGGCTCGGTGCTGCGGTCCGTCGCCCAGGTGGGAACGGGCAGACAGGCCAAGGTGGAGCGGGATGTGCAGGTCCAGGAGGAGACCGCGCGCCTGTCCCAGCTGAATGCCGTGGAGACCGGTCTGTGTTTCGGGCGCATCGATTTCCGCGACGGTGAAAGCCACCACATCGGCCGCATCGGAATGCGCGAGGACGACGCGGAACGCACCCCTCTCCTCATCGACTGGCGAGCCCCTGTCGCCCGTCCCTTTTATCTCGCCACCGGCTTTTCCCCGATGGGGCTGCGCCGCCGCCGGCATCTGACCACGTACGGCCGTACGGTGACCGATCTGCACGACGAGATCATGGATCTCCGCGACGCCACCAGGACCGGCTACGAGAACCGCGACGCCGACGAGGTGCTGCTCGCCGCGCTGAACAGCGCCCGTACGGGCCGGATGACCGACATCGTGCAGACCATCCAGGCCGAGCAGGACCGCATCATCCGGGCCCGGCACCGGGGCGTCCTCGTCGTCGAGGGCGGACCCGGCACCGGGAAGACGGCGGTCGCCCTGCACCGTGCCGCCTACCTGCTGTACGCGCACCGCGAGCAGCTCGCCCGCCGCGCCGTGCTGATCGTCGGGCCCAACCCCGCCTTCCTCGGCTACATCGGAGAGGTGCTGCCGTCCCTCGGCGAGACCGGTGTACTCCTCGCGACCACCGGTGAGCTGTTCCCCGGCGTCGTCGCGACCGGTACGGACACCCCGGCGGCCGCCGCGGTCAAGGGCCGCTCCGCCATGGCCGACGTGCTCGCCCGCGTCGTACGGGACCGGCAGACGGTGCCGGAACGCGCCACGGAGATCGACCACGCCGACTACGGGGTCCTCCCGCTGGACCGGGCCACCGCGGAGGACGCGCGCGCCGCGGCCCGGGCGACCGGCCTCCCGCACAACCTGGCCCGCCCGCACTTCGCTTTCCGCGTCATCGACGCGCTGACCGCGCAGCTCGCCGACCGGATCGGCGCCGACCCGTACGGCGGCCCCAACCTGCTCGGCGCCGACGACATCGCCCAGCTGGGCAAGGAGATCGCCACCAGCCGCGCCGTGCACGAAGCGATCGACGAACTCTGGCCGCACCTCACACCGCAGCGGCTGATCAGCGACTTCCTCGCCGACCCGCTCCAGCTGCCGCAGGACGACCAGCCTCTCGTACGGCGCGGCGAGGGGCCCTGGACCCCGGCCGACGTACCGCTGCTCGACGAGGCCGCGGAGCTGCTCGGCTCGGACGACAGCGCCGAACGCGCCGCGCAGGAGGCCGCCCGGCAGGAGCAGATCGCGTACGCGCAGGGCGTGCTGGACGTGTCCGTCGGCTCGAAGACGTACGAGTTCGAGGACGAGGAGTCCGAGGTGCTCGCCGCGCACGACATCATCGACGCGGAGCGGTTCGCGGAGCGCCACGAGGAGAGCGACACCCGCAGCGCCGCCGAGCGCGCCGCCGCCGACCGCACCTGGGCCTTCGGGCACATCGTCGTCGACGAGGCGCAGGAACTCTCCGCGATGGCCTGGCGGTTGCTGATGCGCCGCTGCCCGAGCCGCTCGATGACGCTGCTCGGCGACCTGGCGCAGACCGGCGACGCGGCCGGCTGCGACTCCTGGGAGCAGATCCTTGCCCCGCATGTGGGAGACCGCTGGACGCTGGAGCGGCTCGGCGTCAACTACCGCACACCGGCGGAGATCATGGAGGTCGCGGCGGAGGTGCGCCGGTCCGTGGAGCCCGGCTTCACACCGCCGCGCTCGGTCCGGTCCACCGGCGTCCCGCCCCTCGTACGGACCGTGCCCGCACGGGAGTTGGTCACGGCCGCCGCCGAACTCGCCGCGAAGCAGGGCGCCGAGGAGCGGGCGGGCGGGGGACGGCTCGCCGTGATCGCGCCCGGCACCCTGCTGCCGCGCCTCGCCGCCGAACTCCCCGACGCGTCCTGGGGCGAGACCCCCGATCTGACCCGCCCCACGGTGCTGCTCAGCCCGCGGCAGGCGAAGGGCCTGGAGTTCGACCGGGTGATCGTCGTCGACCCGGACACCGTCAGGGGCCGCTCGTCGCGCGGTGTCAACGACCTGTACGTCGCACTGACGCGGCCGACCCAGTGGCTCGGCATCGTCAGGGCAGACACGGGGACGGAGCCGGCCGCGGAGCCCGCGGCGGGGTGAGCCGCCGGCCGTCCGCCACCGTCCCCGTACCGGGCGGGGCCGGTGCGGGCCGCGGTGCGCGGCCCGTCACCACCGGCTGTCGGCCGTCCTCACACCGGCCGGAACCACACCGTGGACAGCGGCGGCAGTGTCGGGCACACGCTGACCGGGCGCCCGTGCGACGCGACCGGCTCCGGCTTGAGCACCTCCGCCGTCCGCACGCCACTGCCGCCGTAGCGTGCCTCGTCGGTGTTGAGCACCTCGCTCCAGCCGCCGAACTCCTCCGGTACGCCCAGCCGGTAGCCCTCGCGCACCACCGGCGCGAAGTTCGACACCGCGAGCAGCGGCGCGCCCGACCGGTCGTAGCGCAGGAACGCGAACACGTTGTCGTCCGCCGCGCCGCCGTCGACCCAGCTGAACCCCTCCGGCTCGGTGTCGCGCTCCCACAGCGCGGGGGTGTCCCGGTACACCGCGTTCAGCTCGGCCACCAGATTCCGCACTCCCCGGTGGTCGCCGGCCGCCGAGTAGGACGGGTCCATCAGCCACCAGTCCGGGCCGTGGCTCTCCGACCACTCGGCGCCCTGGGCGAACTCCTGCCCCATGAAGAGGAGTTGCTTGCCCGGGTGGGCCCACATGAAGCCGAGGTACGCCCGGTGGCCGGCGCGCTGCTGCCACCAGTCGCCCGGCATCTTCGACACCAGCGCGCCCTTGCCGTGCACCACCTCGTCGTGCGAGATCGGCAGGACGTAGTTCTCGCTGTAGGCGTACACCATCGAGAACGTCATCTCGTTGTGGTGGTACTTGCGGTGCACCGGCTCCTTGGCCATGTACTCCAGCGAGTCGTGCATCCAGCCCATGTTCCACTTCAGACCGAAGCCGAGACCGCCGAAGCCGCCCGGGCCCGTGTGGTGTGTGGCGCGGGTGACCCCGTCCCAGGCGGTGGACTCCTCGGCGATCGTCACCACACCGGGGCAGCGCCGGTAGACGGTCGCGTTCATCTCCTGGAGGAAGCGCACCGCGTCCAGGTTCTCCCGCCCGCCGTACTCGTTGGGAACCCACTGCCCGTCCTCGCGCGAGTAGTCGAGGTAGAGCATCGAGGCGACCGCGTCCACCCGCAGGCCGTCGATGTGGAACTCCTCGCACCAGTACACGGCGTTGGCGACCAGGAAGTTGCGGACCTCGGTGCGGCCGTAGTCGAAGGTCAGCGTGCCCCAGTCCGGGTGCTCGGCCCTGCGCGGGTCGCCCGGCTCGTACAGCGGCCGGCCGTCGAAGTGCGCGAGCGCCCAGTCGTCCTTCGGGAAGTGCGCGGGCACCCAGTCGACGAGCACACCGATGCCCGCGCGGTGCAGGGCGTCCACGAGGAACCTGAAGTCGTCGGGCGAACCCATCCGGGACGTCGGCGCGTAGAAGCCGGTGACCTGGTAGCCCCAGGACCCGCCGAAGGGATGCTCGGCGACCGGCATCAGCTCGACATGCGTGAAGCCCAACTCCTTTACGTACGCGGGCAGTTGCTCGGCGAGCTGCCGGTAAGTGAGCCCCGGCCGCCAGGACGCCAGGTGCACCTCGTAGACGGAGAACGGCGCGGTGTGCGCGGGCCGCTCGCCCCGGCGCGCCAGCCACTCGCCGTCGCGCCATTCGTGCCGGTCCACCGTCACCACCGACGCCGTCGCGGGCGGCACCTCGGTGGCCCGCGCCATCGGGTCGGCGCGCAGCGAGTGGTGGCCCTCCGGCGTGCAGATGTCGTACTTGTAGGTGTCGCCCTCGCCGGCCTCCGGCACGAACAGCTCCCACACACCGCTGGACCCCAGCGAGCGCATCGGCAGCGCCGTACCGTCCCAGAAGTTGAACGCCCCGGCCACCCGTACGCCCCGCGCGTTCGGCGCCCACACCGTGAAACGCGTGCCCGTGACCCCTTGGTGCTCCATGACCGTCGCGCCGAGGGCCTTCCACAGCTCCTCGTGCCGGCCCTCCCCGATGAGGTGCAGGTCGAGTTCGCCGAGCGCGGGCAGGAAGCGGTACGGGTCCCGCACCTCGACGGTCTCGCCGTCGCCCTCGTCGCCGTCCGGGTCGCCGTAGCGCACCCGCAGCGTGTACGCGGGCACGGCCGCCAGCGGCAGCACACCGGAGAACAGCCCGTCGCCGTCGTCGTTCAGCTCCGCGCTCGTCCCGTCCGCCACGACCGTGACCGCCCGCGCGTGCGGCCGCAGCGCACGCACCAGCACACCGTCGGCCACGGGATGCGCGCCCAGCAGCCCGTGCGGGTCGTGGTGCTCCCCGTGCAGCAGGCGGGCCCGGTCGCCCTCGTCGAGCGGTGGCGCGAGGGGGGTGGCGGTGCCCTGGGACGGCTCCGCGGTGGCGCCCGGCGGGGTGCGCCGTCCCGGCACGGGCGCCCCGGCCGGCTGCTGCTTGTCCTTGCCGGCCGCGCCGGACTGGCCGACCGGTACCGAGCCGGACGCCTTGGCGGGGCGGAAACGGGCGGAGACTTCTGGCTCCGACGGGGTGTCGGACGACGGACGGGCGGTCACGGTGCTGCCTCCTCGGCGAGCGTCGGACAGGGCGTGGGCGGGACGTGTCGTACGGGTGTGACGGCGTGTCGTGCGTCTGGACGGTGTGGTACGAGTCTGCTGAGCGGCGTGGTGCGAGTCCGCTGGAGCGCGTGGTACGAGTCTGCTGGACGGGCGGCCCGGCCGCGAGCGGGCCGGGGGAGTGGTGGTACACCGGGCGGCCCGGCCCTACGCTGCCCCGGTTTTCAACGCGGTGCGCGAACCCCCGGTCAGGCCCCGCCGCCGCTCACCGCTCCGCCGCCAGGCGTTCGATCGCGGCCATCGGCACCGGCCGCCAGTCGGGCCGGCCCCGCGCCTCGTACAGCACCTCGTAGACGGCCTTGTCGGTCTCGTAGGCGCGCAGCAGCTCCGGTTCCGCCCGCGGGTCGTCGCCCGCCGCCTGGGCGTACCCCTCGCAGTACGCGTCGCGGCAGCGGACCGCCCAGTCCGCGTGCCACGGGGTGTGGGAGCGCGCCGCGTAGTCGAAGGAGCGGAGCATGCCGGCGACATCACGCACCGGGGGCTGCGGCCTGCGCCGCTCCCCGAGCGGCCGGGCAGGCTCGCCCTCGAAGTCGATGACGGACCAGCGGCCGTCCGGGGTGCGCAGCGTCTGTCCCAGGTGCAGGTCGCCGTGGACGCGCTGGGCCGGGCGGCCGTGCGCCGGAGCGCCAGGACCGCCGAGCGCCTCGAACGCGGCGCGCAGCCCCGGCGCGTACGGCAGGAGCGCGGGCACGGCCTGCGCGGCCGTGTCGAGTCTGCGGCTCATCGCCTCGGCCAGCTGGGCGGTGCGCGCGCCGTCGAGCGCCACGGTCGGCAGCGCGGAGGCGAGGGCCAGGTGCACCTCGGCCGTGGCCCGGCCGAGATCGGTGGCCTCGGCCAGGAAGTCCCGTCCGTCGGCGAGCGCGGAGAGCGCGAGCCCCCAGCCGTCCGTGGACCCGCGCAGGTAGGGCTGGAGCACGCCGAGTGTCAGCGGCCATCCGCTGCCCGCCGGGGCCGCCGCCTCGAACCAGGCCGTCGGGGCGGGGACCCGCTCGCTGCCCTCGGCGGCGAGCGCGAGGGCGAGTTCCAGGTCGGGATGGGGGCCGGGGACGACCCGCCGGAGGATCTTGAGGACGAACACGTCCCCGTACACCAGCGCCGTGTTGGACTGCTCGGCGTCGAGCAGCCGGGGCGCGAGCCCGGCCGGGATGCGGTCCGCGCGGCCGAACCGCAGCGGCCCGACCGCGTCCACACTGCGCAGCCGGTCCATGAGGACGCCGGCCAGGTAGGGGTCGTGCAGCGCGTCGTAGACCGTACGGCCCGCGAGCGGGCCCTGGCGGGCGCGGCCGCCCAGGGAGGGCGCGAGATGCGGCGGCAGCGACGTCCGCACGCCGAGGAGGAGCTGGTAGCAGTCGCCGGGGCCCTGCGGCGGGGCCGCGGCCGCGCCGGGGTCGTGCTGCTCCACCCGCAGCAGCAGGTGCAGCAGGCCGGGGCCCTCGCCGCCGGCCGGGACCGGCGGCAGCAGCTCGGTGACCGCGACCGGGACGAGCCCGGTCAGGTCGCGCCCCTTGCCGGCGAACCAGCGCTGCCGGGGCAGCCATTCCCGCAGCAGCGGGGCGAGGGATTCGACGATCGCCGCCGCGGCGGCGGACGGTGCGTGGGCCCGGACGGCGGCGGCCGGGTGTGCGGTACTCCGGGTGGATGCAGCCTTCGGCATGGCAGCGCGTCCTTTCCCCGGGTACACCACAGGATGCGCAGAGTGTCCCGGATTGCGGCGGTTGCTGTCCGGCTGTACGGAAGGTGTCGGGTGAGGATGATCCGTACGGAGTCGGGGCCGTGACGGAGGACCCTTACGCGGCTCGTACCCCACGAACCGGCCGTCGGTGAGCGTGCCCCGGGGGGGGGGGGGGGGGGGGCCCGGCCCCCCCCGGCCCCCCCCGCCGGCGGCACCACGCGGGAGCCGAGACACCCGCCCCGAGAGGAGGCGGGGGCGGCGCCCGGCGCGGCG